>JBGASK010000072.1:0-17106 GCA_044229785.1 Ahniellaceae bacterium | reverse complement strand
GGCGACTGACCCCGCTGCTGATGCTGGCCGGGCTGTTGCCCGGCCCGAGCGCGTTCGCAGTCAGCTGCCCCGCCGAAAACTTCGACGCGGCCCCGACGCCGAACCTACCCGCGGGCTGGACGATTCAGAACAATTCGGTGCCGACCGCCGCGAACGCGAACTTCACGTTCACGACGGTGACGACGAATCCGGACACCGCGCCGAACGCCGTCTTCGTGCCCGACTTCAAGCCGACCGTCTCGACGCCGGCCGTCGGCAGCATCAATGACGTGTCCCTCGTATCGCCGGAGTTCACGCCGGTGCTCGGCACCGTGCTGCGCTTCGACAACCGCTACAACTTCCGGTTGAACAGCTACACGTCCACCGCGCCCGCCCGCTACGACGGCGGCGTGATGGAAATCTCGATCAACGGCGGCAGCTGGACGGACATGCTTGCGGCCGGCGGCGGTTTCGCCCAGGGCGGCTACTTCGTTGGCAGCAGCGACACGATCTCGGCCTCGACTTACGGCGGCGTCGGCAGCCCGATTGCGGGCCGTCGCGCCTGGTCTGGCATGAGCACGTCGAATGGCGTGGTCGGTACCGGCGGTATCTTCGATTCGGTGACCACCATGGTCGACCTGCCACCGCAGGCCATTGGTCAGCCGGTGCGCGTGCGTTTCCGTGCCGTGGTTGGCCCCTTCACCGCCAATTCGCCGACGGGCGACTTGCCGACCGTGGTCACGCCGGCGGGTTGGTGGATCGACTCGCTGGCGTGCGACACCCCGCCGCGCCTGTCGCAGAGCTTCGTGCCCGCGAACACGCCGGTCGGCACGCCGACGACGCTGACCGTGCGCATCGAGCACACGGCCGGTGGCGCCCAGCTGACGACGGACCTGATCGATACCCTGCCCGCAGGCCTGGTCGTCGCCCCGACGCCCAACGCCAGCACCACCTGCGTGGGCGGCAACGTGAACGCGTCGGCCGGTGCCGGCAGCTTCAATCTGCTGAGCGGCGCGGCCATTCCGGCCGGCGGCTGCTCGGTACAGGTCGATGTGGTTGCAGCCGCTGCCGGGATCTACGCGAACGCATTGGGCATCGGGCAATTGCAGACGACGCTCGGCAACAACCCCAATGCCAGCAGCTCGAACTACCAGGCCACCCAGGCCGGCACGGTCACCTATGGGACCAGTTTCGAGGCAGGCACGGGCACGCCGACGCCATATCCGACGGGCTCGGAGTCGAGCGCCGTCAGCCTGACCTCGCCGTCGAAAGATGGCTGGACCCTCATCAATCCGGTGAACACGGCTGCGAACCTGCGCCTGTCGAATCCGAAAACCGGCACGCAGCTGGTGCGTCTGGCCATGACGACCGCGGACGGCAATTCCTATCCGACCATCCGCAGCAAGCAGTTCCTGGCCGGCACGACGGACTACACCGTGACCGATCTGGCGATGGCGGTGCAGTCGACCGTGACGCCACCGGCGAACCCGACACCGGCACCGTTCGACATGGCGCCGCTCTACGTCGACAGCGCCACCAATGCCGTCTTGCCGGTGACCCGCGTGCGCTTTGCGGGTGCGAGCACCAATCCACCCTTCCATGCGACCAACCCGGTGGTCGGCGTCGATCAGACGATCCAGGTGGAAGACGCGGCGATCGGCGGCTTCGTCGACACCGATGTCAATTGGGCGCTCGGCACCACGTACAAGAGCGTGCGCGTCGTCACGCGCCGTTCCGACGCCGCCATCCTGGTCTGCGTCGACGACAAGCCCATCTACATCGGCCAAGGCGCGAACGGCCAGGTCCGCCAGATGCAGTTCGCGGTGCAGCGCCAGACCGGTGTCCGCACCAACATCTACGAAGTCGATGATGCGCTGCTCGACAACCGAAACAGCGGTACGTGCAGTGACGGCGCGGCGATGGTCGCGCCGGTCGTGGCCAAGGACTTCTCCGTCGCCACGGTCGAGATCGACACGCCGTTCACCAGCACCACCGTCCTGCGCAACTGGAACACGACGCCGGCCACGTTGACGGCCGATTTCGTCGACACCTTGCCGCCGGAACTGGAAGTTTCGAACGCCACGACCACCTGCACTGGTGCCGGTGTCACGCACACGACGAGCGCGGTGACGCTCGGCATGGGCGCGGCGATTCCCCCCCAGGGCAGCTGCACCATCACGACCACGCTGCGTGCCGTGGCGACCGGTTCGTTCAGCGACAACATCGCTGTCGGCGACCTGCAAACCTCCGCAGGCAACAACGCGACGGCGCCGGACGACACGCTGTCGGTCACCGAGGTGCTGGAGGCCCCGACCTTGGTCACGACGTTCGCACCGACCTCGGTCGCCGCGGGCACCAACAGCACCCTGCGCCTGACGATCAACAATCCGAACTTCTCGGCGTTGACGCTGAGTGCCGACCTGGTCGATGCCTTGCCGGTTGGTCTGAACATCACGGCCGCGTCGACCACCTGCGGCGGCACCGCCAGTTTCTCCGCCGGCAGCTTGCGGCTTGCGACGGGCGCCGTGATTCCCGGCCAGAACAGCTTCTGCATCGTGCAGGGAACGGTCAGCGCAGGGAGTTCCGGCAGCTACGTGAATACGCTGGCGGCCGGCAGCCTGCAGACCACGGGCGGCAACAACGCCGCATCGACCAGCGCCACGCTGACCGTCACCAGCGCAACGCCGGAAACGGTAACGCTGGCGCGTACGGTCGGCACCGACCTGAGTGCGGGTGCCTGCGGCAGCGACAAGGTCCTGACCGTCACCGCGCGCACGGCCGTGAACTTCTGCTATCGCCTGACCAACCACACCGAGCGCAGGCTGCGATTCCACAGCCTGACCTCTTCGAACTACGGACGCCTCGCGAACTACAAGGACGTCGAGGTGCTGCCCGGCGCCACGCATCAGATCAACGACATCCGCGTCGTGACCCGCGACACCATCGACAGCGCCACCTGGCAGGCCGATGACGCGCTGGTGAACTACAGCCAGTCGCTGAATCCCGGCACGGTGACGTGGGAAGACATCAGCAGCACCGGTGCCGTGCACACCAATGCGCTGAGCACGGCCACGATCCCCTTGCCGTTCGCATTCAAGTTCTACGGCGAACCGCAAACGGTGCTCGACATGGTCGATGGCGGCCTCGGCTTCGGTCGCGGCGATC
Organism: Ahniellaceae bacterium; assembly: GCA_044229785.1. Taxonomy (GTDB): domain Bacteria; phylum Pseudomonadota; class Gammaproteobacteria; order Xanthomonadales; family Ahniellaceae; genus JADKHK01. Next base: position 13,962 of record JBGASK010000072.1, on the reverse strand, counting down.
AGAGCCTGAACTTCGTCAATACCAATATTCCGAACGCAACGGCCGAGATGTTCCAAACGGTGTTGCCGTACTGGGATCGTTGGCAGGCCAGCACCGTCGGCAGCCTCTACTGGCAGGTCAAGGGCAGTGCGCCGAACCGCCGCCTGATCGCGCAATGGCACAACCGCAAGTTCAGCGCGACCAACCCGAACGGCATGCGTTACCAGGCCGTGCTGTTCGAAGGCAGCGACGACATCGCCTTCGTCTACAACCAGGTCGACAACGGCGTCACCAATCCGGCCGACAGCCAGTCTCAATACAGCTTCGGCAAGTCGGCGACGATCGGACTCAACTTCGATGGCGCGCGCGCGGCCAGGTTCGCGTACCACGGGGAAGACGCCTCGGCGTCGGCGACGCCTGTCATCCAGAATGGAGACAGCATCATGTACTCGCCCTCCGCGATGACGCGTTTCAGTGCGGGCGACTCGGTGGGCGTCATGGTGGTCAGTGCCGAGATCCAGGTCGACAGCACGCCGATTCAAGTGCCGGTCCAGCAAGGCACCACGCAATCACGCACGCTGACGATCGGCAACACCGGCTTCGAAGGATTGAACTGGGACATCGATCCGGCGCGCGCCGCAAACGCGCACGTGCCGCCGCTGGCTCAGGCCTGGCCCGATCGTGACGTGCTGGGTGTCGAAGCGATGACCGCGATGCCGCAGCACACGCCGGAGATGGCCGACGCAGGCCCGGTGCCGGCCTATGCCTACACGCTGGCGGCGTCCGTGCGCAGTCTGGTCAGCTTCGATGTCGAGACGCCTTCAATCCTGAATCAGATCAATCGCTATCCGGTCAGTGGTGCGCCAGAGTTCGACGTCACCGGCATGGAATTCGTAGGCAGCGACTTCACCACGCTGTATGGCGTGTCCTACGGTGCCGACGATCCGAGCAAGAACGGCGTGCTGCACGCGTTCGACACGGAAACCGGCGATGCCACGTGGATCGGACTGACCGACGTCGATGCCAGCGGCGGCAACGAAGCGCGTTCCGACTTCGCTTACGACCCGGTCGACCAAAAGCTCTATCTACTGAGCTACTACGGCGTGCCGCACACGCTCAACCTGTACACGGTGGATCCGGCCACCGCGGCGACGACGTTCGTCACGCGGCTCAATGGCGCGGCATCGAGCGGCCTGATCAATGCGATCGCCGTGAACGGCCAAGGCCAGATGTACGGCATCGACATCAGCAACGATCGCTTGGTCGCCATCGACAAGCGCTCGGGCGAAACCGCCGTCGTCGGTCCGCTCGGCTACAACGCCAACAGCGACCAGTCGCTGGACTTCGACGAGCGCACCGACACCTTGTACTGGATCGGCGGCGCCGGTCCGAATCAGGCGACGGTCTACAGCGTGTTCACGATCGACACCGTCACCGGTGCGGCCACGCTCGTCGGCGGTGACGGCTATTTCGGCACCGATCCGTTCGATGTCGGCACCAGCGCTTTCGCGATCGCCACCAGCCATCCCTGTTCGCTGCCGACCGATGTCGATTGGCTGAGTCTCGATGCGACCAGCGGCCTGGTCGGCCCAGGCGACACCGACATCGTGCATCTGAGCTTTCAGCCGCAAGGCCTGGCCGATGGCAGCTATTCGGCGCTGCTGTGCATCGCCAGCAACGATCCGGTGACGCCGCGCACGCGCATTCCAGTCACGATGACCGTGAATACCGGCAACCTGCCGCCGGTGGCGTTGACGGCCACCCTGCGCCGAACGATCGCAACCGGCCAAGCCGTGAATCTCGACCTCTCGCTGCTGTTCGACGAGCCGGACAACGAAGCACTGACGTACGCCATGGCTGGTGCGCCTGCTGGCTTGAGCATCGATCCGCAGACCGGCTTCCTGACCGGCGCCACCGGACCGAATGCCGCGGCTGCATCGCCCTATCTCATCACGATCAGCGCGCTCGATCCGCATGGCGCCAGCGCCAGCTTCACGCTGCAACTCGAAGTGATCGGCGCCCTCTTCATCGACGGCTTCGAATAAGTCCAGGCCAAGGAATCGCAGACATGAATCGCACGATGATTTCCCTTGCTGTACTCCTTTCGCTGTCGCTCCTGCCGACGGCGTCCCAGGCCGAATCGAAGGACGAGGCCGCGAAACAGACGGCCGCGCTCGGCAAGGCGGTCGGTACCCAGCTCTATTACGTGCGCTACGGACGCGACAGCGACGCCGCGGCACGCCAGCAACTCGCGGGGCTCGGCGGCGAAGTGCGCGAGCACTTCGATCGCGTCGCCACCTATCTCGTCGCGCTCCCCGCCGAAGCCGCACAACAGCTGGCCGGCCGCGGACCCACCAGCACGATCGCCGCGATCGAGCCGGTGCCAGAATACAGGATGCTGGAACAGGTCGTACCCTGGAACGTCGACCAGTTTCAGGCACGCACGGTGTGGGATCAGAACCGCGACGGCGTCATCGACGGCGGTGCGCCCGACCTGGATCGGGTCAAGGTCTGCGTCATCGACTCCGGCATCCATCGCAGCCACAGCGACTTCGCCGGTCTCGCCATCACGGGTGAAGGCGAAGGCAGCGTTGGCGACTGGTTCTATGACGGCAGCGGCCATGGCACGCACGTTTCCGGCACCATCAATGCCGCGAACAATCAGCGTGGCGTCGTCGGCGTGCTGCCCGGAACCGCCGCGTTGCACATGGTCAAGGTGTTCAACAACAGCGGTTCCTGGGGGGGCGGCAGTCTGGCCTCGGCCATTCTGAAATGCCGCAACGCCGGTGCCGATATCATCAACATGAGCCTCGGCAGCGAATCGTTCTCGTCGACGGAAGCGGCCATCCTGCAGGACCTGTACGACAACGACGGCATCGCCATCGTGGCTGCGGCAGGCAACGACGGCAACAGCGTGCGCAGTTATCCCGCAAGCTATCCAACCGTCATTTCTGTCGCCGCCATCGACAACGAACTCGAGCAGGCCGCCGACTTCAGCCAGACGCCGCCCAGCAGCTTCGATCCGGCGAATCCGCCGGCGAACAGCGAATGGGACACGGTCGAACTCGCCGGTGGCGGCGTACAGGTGCTGTCGACGGTGCCGCGCCCGAATGGCGACGTGCCGACCTACATGGCCAAGGTCGGCAACGAGGCCTACTACGGTGGCCGCGTGACCGGCCACACCGACCCAGCCCAGGGTGAATACATGCCGGAAGGCGACGTCACCGGCGTGCTGGTCGATGGCGGGCTGTGCCTCAGCGGCAGCGGCGACGCCAGTTGGGACGGTGCGATCGTCGCTTGCCAGCGTGGCAATGGCACGTTCGCCGACTAGGTGATTGCGGTGCGCGGGCGCAGCGGCCGTGCGGTCGTGATCTACAACAACAGTCCGGGCGATCTCAGTGCGACCTGCGCCAGCAACTGCACCCAGCCCTCGATTCCGGCCGTGTCGCTGAGCCTCTCCAAGGGCCAGGCCTTGCTCGCCGCGGCCGGGCAACCAGCCCGCGTGGTGATCGACGACGGCAGCGGCTGCACCAACTGCGATGGCGGCTACGACTTCATGAGCGGCACTTCCATGGCTTCGCCGGGCGTGACCGGCGCGCTCGCCCTGTTGTGGAACGCGTGTGGCGGTCCGCAGCAACTCCCGAACAAGACCTTGCGTCTGCTCGCCCGTGAAAGTGCAAAAGACCTCGCTGGCGTACAGCCGGGACAAAACATCGTTTACGGTGCGGGTCCGGATCGCGTCACCGGTTGGGGCATGCCGCAGGTCTCCGATGCCATGGAGCTCGGACCGGCTTACGGGGCGAACTGCGCGTTGAATCTCAGCGTCACGCCCGCCAGCATGGAAGTCTGCACACAACAGACCGCGTCCGTGGACTTCACGGCATCTCTCGGCGATCGCTTCCAGGGCAGCGCCACGCTGTCGGTAGCCGGCGCGCCGCAGGGTGCGCAGGGCGGCTTCAGCATCAACCCGATCGTGCATCCGCAGAAGCACAGCACCTACACGCTGGCCAACCTGGATCAGGCGGCTGCCGGCCTCTATCCACTCGACTTCTCGGTTCAGGACGATGCGGCGCCCAACATCGCCAGCATGGCCGCCGCGAATCTGACGGTGCGCCATGCAGCGCCGTCCGCGCCGTCGACCACCAGTCCGGGCGCCGGTGCGATCGGCGTCTCGCCGATCGCCACGCTGCAATGGCAGGCAGCTGCCGACGCCAGCATCTACGACGTCACGGTCGCGACCGATGCCCAATTCAACGACATCGTCTTCACTGCCCAGACCACGGCGACGCAGGTGACGACGTCGTTGCTGCTGCCGAGCACGACCTATTTCTGGCGTGTGCGTGCGGACAATGGTTGCGGCAACGGCCCGGTATCGATTGCTGCAAGTTTCATGACCGGAACCACCACGCAGCAGACGCAATGCTTCACCAGCGCGGTCGCGATTCCCGACGGTACGGCCGCTGGGGTCACCACGCAGATCGTCGTGCCTGCGATGAGCGGCACCATCGTCGATCTCAACCTGCGACTCGAAGCGACGCACGGCTGGACCGGCGACCTGGTGGCGCGTCTGACGCGTGTTGGCGGGACCACCGCGACCGTGCTCGATCGCCCTGGCTACCCTGTCGCGGGCTACGGTTGTTCGGCGAACAATCCGGCGCTGACGCTGGACGACGAAGGCAATGCGGGCAGCGCCGAGAGTCAGTGCGCCAGCGGCACGAATTCGACCGCCTACGATCCGAACGCGCGTTACACGCCATCGATGCCGCTGTCCGCGTTTGATGGCAGTGCCTTCGCCGGCACGTGGACGCTCAACGTCTCCGATCTCGTGCTGGGTGACGCCGGCGCGCTAACCCGCTGGTGTCTTGACGCAACCACGGCGAGCAGCAGCAATGGCAATGTGCCGCCGAGTTTCGACGCAGCCGAATATCACTTCACGGTCAACGAAGGCGATCCGGTCGGGACGGTTGTGGGTACCGTTGTTGCGCATGATGCGGACGACGCCGCGCTGCAGTTCGACATCGTCGAAGGCAATGCAGATGGTGCGTTCATGCTGGATGCCGTCAGCGGCGTGCTGACCGTGGCCAGCGTAACGCATGCGCCGACCGTCGATGTCGTCCACACGATGGTCGTGCGCGTGCGCGACGGCCGCGGCGGCGAAAGTCGTGTTGATGTCGAGGTGCGGGTGCTGGCCGCCGATGGCGTGATCATGGCTGACGGCTTCGAATAAGCGTCAACGGCTCGGGTAGCGGACCTGCCGCTACCCGATCGCTGTCGCCATTGCCTAGGCGAGCAACCCGATATCCGCAATCGCCAGGAACTGCGTGCGCAGGGCGCGCAGCATGGCGAGGCGATTGGCGCGCTTGGCGGCGTCGTCGACCATGACCATGACGCCGTCGAAGAAGGCGTCGGCGACCGGCTTGAGTTGCGCGAGGCGTTGCATCGTTTCGACGTAGCGGTGTTCGCCCATCAGCGGTTCGACCTCGGCCATCGCGGCCGACAGGGCGTTCGCGAGATCGGTTTCGGCGCCGGCATCGAGCAAGGCGGCATCGACGCGGTCGGCGATTGCGAACTGCTTCTCGCCGGCCTGACGCAGGATGTTGCCGATGCGCTTGTTCGCAGCCGCAAGGCTCTCGGCTTCCGGCTGCTTGGTGAACACGTCGATGGCGCAGATGCGGCGGTCGAAGTCGCGCAGGCTGGAGGGACGCACCGCGAGCACGGCTTCGAAGGCATCGCCACGAATGCCCTGGTCGGCGTAGTAGCCGCGCAGGCGGTCGGTGATGAAGTCGTAGAGGTCGTTCGCCTTCGCATCGAGGCCATCGGTCGAGACCGCGGCGATGGCTTCGCGCAGCAGCGCATTCAGATCGAGATCGAGTCCGCCTTCGATCAATGTGCGTGCGAGCCCGAGCGCATTGCGGCGCAACGAGAACGGGTCCTTGTTGCCGGTGGGCTTCTGGCCGATGGCGAACATGCCGGCCAACGTGTCGAGCTTCTCGGCGATGGCGAGCACCTGGCCGAGCCGGCTAGGCGCGATCGCATCGCCGGCGAAACGCGGCTGGTAGAACTCGTCGAGCGCGTTCGCGACTTCGGCGGCTTCGCCCTGCGCGTTCGCGTAGTAGCGTCCCATGATGCCCTGAAGTTCCGGGAACTCGCCGACCATGCGCGTCATCAGGTCGCACTTCGCGAGCTTGGCGGCCTGCGTCGCCTGCGCCGGATCGACGCCGAGGCCATGCATCGAGCGCAGGCGTTCGGCGATCACGCGCGCCAGTTCGCCAACGCGACAGACCTTGTCCCAGACCGAGCCGAGCTTCTGCTGGTAGGTGACCTTCTGCAGCGCGTCCTGCTGCGCGGCGAGCGGCGTCTTCAGGTCGTCGTCGTAGAAGAACCTGGCGTCGGCGAAGCGCGGGCGGATCACGCGTTCGTAGCCCTTGCGGATCTCGTTCGGATCGCGGCTCTCGATGTTGGCGACGCCGATGAAGTGTTCGGTGAGCTTGCCCTCGGCATCGAACACCGGAAAGAACTTCTGGTTCGACTCCATCGTCATGATCAGGGCTTCCTGCGGCACGCGCAGAAAATCGCGTTCGAAGGTGCAGGCGATGCCGACTGGCCACTCGACCAGGTTCTTCACTTCATCGACCAGTTCCTGGCGCAGGCGCGGCACGCCGCCGCTGGCTTCGGCCACACGCTGCACTTCGGCGATCACGCGATTTGCGCGCTCGGCCGGATTGACCAGCACCTTCGCCGCACGCAAGGCATCGATGTAGTCGTTGGCGCTGCTGATCCACACCGGTTCGGGGTGATGGAAGCGATGGCCGCGGCTCATGCGGTCGGACTTGAGGCCGAGGATTTCGGCCGGCACCACGTCGTTGCCGAGCAGGACCACGAGCCAGTGCGCCGGACGCACGAACTGGTAATCGAGGTCGGACCAGCGCATCGGCTTCGGAATCGGCAGCGCCTTCAGCGCCTCCTCGATGATCTGCGGCAGCAGGGCCGCCGTCGCTTCGCCCGGCTTCACGGCACGATGCACGAACCACGCGCCCTTGTCGGTGTCGATCTTTTCCAGCTGCTCGACGGTGACGCCGCAACTGTGCGCGAAACCGATGAGCGCCTTGGTCGGCGTGCCGGACGCATCGAACGCGGCATTCGCGGCCGGGCCGCGGCGTTCGAGTTTCTGTTCTGGCTGTTCCAGCGCAACGTCTTCGATCCAGACCGCGAGGCGGCGCGGCGAATGCAGCGCGCGCACCGAATGCGCGGTATGCGCGATGCCGCGCCTGGTCAGTCCGGCGACGACGCCGTCGCGGAACGCGGCCGCGAGTTCGTCCAGCGCCTTCGGCGGCAGCTCTTCGGTGCCGAGTTCGATCAACAGGGGGGCGATGTTCGTGGTCATGACTCAGGCCGCCTTGTGCTTCAGGCCCGGAAAGCCGAGCTTCTCTCGTTGCGCGTGGTAACACTCGGCCACGGCCTTCGCGATCGTGCGCACGCGCAGGATGTAGCGCTGGCGCTCGGTCACGCTGATGGCGCGACGCGCATCCAGCAGGTTGAAACTGTGGCTGGCCTTGCACACCTGGTCATAGGCCGGCAGCGGCAGACCTTTTTCGACAAGCTTCAGCGCCTCGCCTTCGCAGGTGTCGAACCATGCGAACAAGGCATCCACGTTCGCGTGTTCGAAGTTGTACGTGCTCTGCTCGACTTCGTTCTGGTGATAAACGTCGCCATAGGTGACCGTGCCCTGCGGACCCTGCACCCACACCAGGTCATAGACGTTGTCGACGTTCTGCAGATACATCGCCAAGCGTTCCAGTCCGTAGGTGATTTCGCCCGTCACCGGCTTGCAGTCGAGGCCGCCGGCCTGCTGGAAATAGGTGAACTGGGTGACTTCCATGCCGTTCAGCCACACTTCCCAGCCAAGCCCCCAGGCGCCGAGCGTCGGCGATTCCCAGTTGTCTTCGACGAAGCGCAGGTCGTGCGTCAACGGATCGAGGCCAAGCGCCTTCAGCGAACCGATGTAGAGATCGAGGATGTTGGCGGGATTCGGCTTCAGCACGACTTGATACTGATAGTAGTGCTGCAGGCGATTCGGATTCTCGCCATAACGACCGTCGGTCGGACGCCGCGACGGCTGCACGTAGGCGGCACGCCACGGCTCCGGGCCGAGCGCGCGCAGGAAGGTCGCGGGATGGAAGGTGCCGGCACCGACTTCGGTGTCGAGCGGCTGGATCAGCACGCAACCCTGCTCCGCCCAATAGCGGTTCAGCGTCTGGATCACGTCCTGGAAAGTCGGGCCTGTCATGGGAGTTCCGGTTCGGGGCGAAAAGCGGTGAAGTATACCGCCGCCCCAACGGCAGGCGCGTCATTGACCGAAACAGTCCGTGTTCGACGCTTTCGCGAAGTCGAATTGCAGCGTTGCGATTCCCGCCACGGCGTTCGATCTGCCAGACAGGCTAGGCTCGAAGCTATTCACGTCGAGCGGCGGCGCCCCCCCCTCAAGGACGAATCGACTGAAATTTGCTGCGTCCTTCGTGGACATCTGTTGCGTCAAATACGAAACCAGGAACGCATTGTCGATGCGGAAGTCGGCCTCTGCCTTTGCGCGCGACACCAGTTCACGCATGACCGTGTCCAAGTTCGTTCGGCCATTCGAGTGACGCTGCAACGCCAGATCCGCTACCCAAGCTGCCAGATAACCGCGCAAGTAGGGAATCTGTTCGCCTTCGGCATCGCTCCAGAACAGCTTTGCAGCGGCTCTCGCATCCAACCCGCGCCAACGGTTCCCGGCATAGCGTTCGAGTTTTTAGTCAAGAATTCGCACTGAGCGCTCCGACGTCTGCAGGCCGATGCGGGTCAGGATGCGCATGGTGTAGAACTCGGTGACACCCTCGGAGAACCAATACGTCGCGATGTCGTCCCGCTTCGCGCCCGGCTGTGCCGCCAGGCGCAGGCCGAGGCCATTCCAGTGATGGAAATATTCGTGCGCTAGCCCCCAACGAAATTGTTCGCGATGTTGCTGTAGGTCCGCATCCAGGTCCGAGCTTGCGAACGTAACGAAGGAGTTGGTCAACCCCATGCCGCCACCGATGTTGATCGCAGCGTTCTCGCGCTCCCCACCGTGAATGCTGATCAAGTACCACGGCTGGCTGTCGCCGAAGAATTTGCGCACGGCGGCCAAGATCGCCAAGGCATCTTCGGAGAATTGACCTGCTGCGAATCCGGAATTCATGCCGCTCGACGCGATCGCTACCCTGCCTTCCGGAGTCTCGTGCATCGCCAAAGCGATCGCGCCGCCCAAGTAGAGCGATTTGGTGATCTGTGACCGGGCGACGCGTGCAGTCAACGGGCTGCCTCCGCCGAAGGACGACACGAAGTGATCGTTGCCCGCCACGCGCGTGGCATCGATCCGCACCTGCACGAGGTCGGCTTGGCGTCGGCCCGTTGGCAGCAGTAAATCGAAGGTGCCGACGACATGGAACAGGTCGGGCCGAACGATCGGGCGCAGTTGTTCCGGAACGCCGGCATCGACCGTCATCGGTCCGGTTGGCGGCAATCGGTAGTCAATGCGCAGACGTGCGCTCGGCGCGTGACGAACTGTCCAACCCGCATCGCTGTGCGTCAACTTGAGTGCCTGGCCGTCGCCTTCGATACGGACGTCGCGAACGAATTTCTGCGCCGAACCGACGCCGCAGCAAGCGATGTTCGCAAAGGTGGTCTCGCCGTCTTCGTCACCGAACGCGATGAGCGAAATGCTCAGACCCAATCTAGGCGACAGCGCCATGAAGCGGATATCGATTTCATCGATCACGCGAACCGGCGATTTGGCGGTGATGCCCTCTTCGGCACCACTTGCGCCCGATGCAAAAATGGTCATCCACAGGACCCAATGAATCATGCGGTCCGACCGCCGCCTCAACGCCTGCCCCCTGCACCTGGCACCCGCACCGGCGGTTGCAACTTCATGCGCTCGGCACGACGGGCGAATCCGCGGTCGTCAAAGCTGGCGACTTGCTGGCAATCCGCGTAGCTGGCGTGATGCAGGGCGTCGGCGAAGTCGAATCCTTCGGCATAGTTCGCCAGCGCCTGTTCGACGGCACCGCGATCTTCGAGCTCGATATGCGTTTGCGCGGCCAACCAGGCCAGGGCGCGGGCGATGTCGGCGCGCGGATACCGGTAGTAGCCGCGCAGTACCCACTCCAGTTCGAGCAGGACGGTCTTGCAGACCCGCAGCGGGCGACCGCCATCGACCAAGGTCCGGGCGAGCGCGCACTGGTGGCGTTCGGTCGCATCCTCGCCCGGTGCGACGAAGTATCGAACCAGCACATTGGTATCGAGACCGAGCGCGGCGCTCATCGTGTGCGTTTGCGGCGAACGACAGCCGGATCAAGAAGGCCGGCCACGTCGAAGTCCGGCGGACAGGGCGGCGCGCGATGCCGCAACATGCCGGCTGCGCTCTGGGCGGCCGCCGCGAGCGGGGGACCGACGCGCTCGATCTCGGCGCGGTCACCGACGACGCGGAAGCGCACCTTGCTGCCGGTGCGCAGACCGAGGCGCTGGCGCACTTCCTTCGGGATCGTGACCTGACCCTTGCTGGTGATCGAGAATGCCGACATCGCTGGCTCCGGTAATACCGAGTAAGAATGCTAGTCGTGACGAGCGCCCGGGGCAATGCCGTACTCGCGTCCCGCCCCGCCTCGGTTCACAATGCGGCACGGCCTGCGGCCGGCATGGAAGGAAGGCGATGAGCAAGCACGATTCCCACAAGGCGGTTCCCATGGATGGGCGCGCGGCGTTCAGCACCAGCAAGTTTTCCGAGGGCAAGCGCGTCGAACTGGACGAGGTGCTGGCGGCGCTGATCGTCGAGCAGATCATCACCGCCGAGTCGGCGAAGACGATCCGGATCGGCAAGGGGCCATCGCGGGCCGAGATGCATCCGCTGATCCTGATCGCGAACGCCAAGCTGCCCGATCCGCGGGTGCCCGGCCGGCACCTGACGCTGGAAGCGCTGACCGAATGGCTGGCGCAGAAGGCCGGGCTGCCCTACCTGCGCATCGATCCGACCAAGATCGACATCGCCCGTGTCGGCGAAGTGGTCGCCCCGAACTACGCCACGCGCTACCGCATCCTGCCGGTCGAACTCAGCGCCGACGCGTTGACGATCGCGACCAGCGAACCGTTCGATACGCGCTGGCTGCCCGATCTGGAGCGACTGCTGCGGCGCAAGGTCAACCGCGTCGTCGCGAACCCGCTCGACGTCAACCGCTTCCTGATGGAATTCGCCGGCATTTCGCGCAGCGTGCGCAAGGCCCGCGACGGCAACGAAACGGCCGATGCGCGCGGCATGCCCAACTTCGAGATGCTGGTCGAACTCGGCAAGTCCGGCGAGATCGGTTCGGACGATTCGCATGTCGTGCGCATCGTCGACTGGCTGCTGCAATACGCCTACGAACAGCGCGCCAGCGACATCCATCTGGAACCGCGGCGCGAAATGAGCGCGGTGCGCTTCCGCATCGACGGCGTGCTGCACAAGGTCTACGAATTGCCGACCCCGGTGATGGCGGCAGTGGTGTCGAGAATAAAGATTCTGGGACGCATGGACATCGCCGAACGCCGGCGCCCGCAGGATGGGCGCATCAAGACGCGCTCGCCGGGCGGGCGCGAGGTCGAGATGCGCATCTCGACGATGCCGACCGCGTTCGGCGAGAAGATGGTGATGCGCATCTTCGATCCCGACGTGGTCGTCAAGAATTTTTCCGAGCTCGGTTTCAATGCCCGCGACGAAGCGCAGTGGCGCGAAATGATCGAGCGCCCGCACGGCATCGTGCTGGTCACCGGACCTACCGGCTCCGGCAAGACCACGACCCTGTATTCCACGCTGAAACACCTGGCCACGCCCGAAATCAACGTCTGCACGATCGAGGACCCGATCGAGATGATCGCGCCCGCGTTCAACCAGATGCAGGTCCAGCAGTCGATCGACCTGAGCTTCGCCGCCGGCGTTCGCACCTTGCTGCGCCAGGACCCGGACATCATCATGGTCGGCGAAGTCCGCGACCTCGAAACCGCGGAAATGGCGGTGCAGGCGGCGCTGACCGGGCATCTGGTGCTCAGCACGCTGCACACCAACGACAGTCCGAGCGCGATCACCCGCCTGCTCGATCTCGGCGTGCCGCACTACCTGATCCAGAGCACGATCAACGGCATCGTCGCGCAGCGTCTGGCGCGAACGCTTTGCCCGCGCTGCAAGACGCCGGTCGCGGTCGATCCGGGCGCTTGGCAGGCGCTGACGCGCGGCTTCGATCTGCCGCTTCCCGAACACGCGCGCACCGCCAAGGGCTGCGACGACTGCCGCCACACCGGCTACTACGGGCGCACCGCCGTTTACGAAATGCTGACGATGACGCCGAAGCTGCGTCGCGAGATCCGCGCCGACATCGACCTGCCCGCGTTCGGCGAATCCTGCCTGCGCGACGGCCTGCGTCCGCTGCGCATGGCCGGGGCGGAACTGATTGCGCGCGGCATGACGACGGTGAAAGAGGTGGTATCGGTGTTGCCTACCATTGAATGATTCCAATCGCGATGCGCGAACGCGCTGTCCCGTCGCATGACCTATGGCGGTTCCGCGGCACTTGCGTTTGCGGAACCTTTGCGCCCCCGAAATGGTCTGTGGCGGTTCGTCACAGGGACGTCCGATGATCCAGGTTGAAAACATCTCCCGCACTTACGACATGCACGGCGCCGAAGTCCGCGCGCTCGACGGCGTGTCGCTGCACGTCGATCCAGGCGAATTCGTCGCCATCACCGGGCCGTCGGGTTCGGGCAAGTCGACGTTGCTGAACGTGCTCGGCTGCCTCGACCGCCCCGATGCCGGGTCCTACGTGCTGGACGGCCAGGAGGTGTCGCGCCTCGACGACGAAGCCATCAGCACCGTGCGCAACCGCAAGATCGGCTTCATCTTCCAGAGCTTCCACCTGCTGCCGCGCCTCACGGTGCTGGAGAACGTGATGCTGCCGCTGCGCTTCACGCGCGAACCGAAGCCGGACGTGACCGCCCGCGCAAAGGAACTGCTGGCCCGCGTCGGCCTGGCGGACCGCATGGACCACCGCCCGACGCAACTGTCGGGCGGACAGATGCAACGCGCCGCGATCGCGCGTTCGCTGATCCTGAGCCCGGCCCTGCTGCTCGCCGACGAACCCACCGGCAATCTGGATTCGAAGAGCGCCGCCGACGTGCTGAACCTGCTCGACGAACTGCACGAGCAAGGCCAGACCATCGTGCTCGTCACCCACGACAACGACATCGCCGCACACGCGCCGCGCCATGTGCGCCTGCGCGACGGCAAGGTGGAATCCGATGCGAAGCGATAGCTGGCGTTCGAATCGCGGGGCGCAGCCCGCTCCCGCCAAATCACGGATTTTCACGGGTTTTCCAGGATTTTTCGGGAGCGGGCTCCGCCCCGCGATGCTCCTGCTGGCCTTGAGTTGCGGTCTCGCGACGGCCGCCTCGCCCCGCGTCATCCTCAGCGGCGAGGTGCTGGCCCAGAACGCGCAGCCGGTCTATTGCCCGCCTTCGAATACCTCGCCGGTGGTGTTGCGCTACTACGTCTCCGAAGGCAAGGCGGTGAACAAGGGCGAAGTGATCGTGCGCATCGATGCCGGCCAGAGCGCGGCAATGATCCAGACCCTGACCGCACAGATCGAACAGACCGAGGCGCGAGCCGCGCAGGAAGTGGCGACGCTGGCGGTGACCGCCATCGATGCCGAACGCGCCTTCATCGATGCCGATGCGCTGCATCGCAAGGCCCAGGTCGATGCGGCGATCCCGAAACAGCATCTGTCGGCGCTCGACTACGACCGCTACCAGGGCGAACTGATCCGCACCGAGCGCGACCTCGAATTGCGCCGCAAGGAACGCTATGCCGCCGAAGCGGGGGTCGCGCGTCGGCGCGACGACGCCCGCCTCGAAATCGACAAGCTGCGCCAGGACCTGCTGTATCAC
>JBGASK010000174.1:1388-5290 GCA_044229785.1 Ahniellaceae bacterium | reverse complement strand
CCGGATGCCGGCGACACCCCGACCAATCCGGATTCGCAGCGTGGCGCGCTGGTACAGGCGTTCTACACGATCAACTGGTTTCACGACCGCATGGCGGCGTTCGGGTTCGATGAAGCATCGGGCAATTTCCAGCAGGTGAACCTGCTCGGACAGGGCGGATTGGCGGGTGATCGGGTGGCAGCCGACATTCAGAACAGCGGCAGCAACAACGGCAGTTTCTCGACCCCGGCCGATGGTGCTGGCCCCGGGCGCCTGGAAATTTCCCTGTTCACCGGGCCGACGCCGGATCGCGACAGCGCACTCGACGCCGGCATCGTCCTGCACGAACTCACCCACGGCATGACCCATCGGCTGGTCGGCAACGGCAGCGGTCTGCTGTGGGACGTCGCCCGCAGCATGGGCGAAGGCTGGAGCGACTTCTTTGCCCTGGCCCTGCTCAACCCGACGGCTGCCGACGCGATCGACGGCCGCTACGTGTTCGCGCCCTGGGTGACGTACAAGCTGGGCGTGCTGACCGACAACTACGTCTACGGCTTCCGCCGTTTTCCGTACGGCGGCGATGTCGCGTCCAATCCCCTGACCTTTGCCGATCTCGACACGGTGACTGCCGACGAATCCGGCGGCATCGCGCCAAGTCCGCTCAATATCGGTGCCGGCGGCGCGATGGAGGTCCACAACGCCGGCACCGTCTGGGCGCAGACGTTGTGGGATGTGCGTGCGCGCATCATCGCCGATCCCGCGGGTGCGAACGGCGATGTCGCCACCGGCAACGAATCGATGCTGCAGCTGGTGACCGACGCGCTGAAGATGACACCGCCCAACCCGAGCCTGATCGATGGGCGCGACGCACTGATCGCGGCGGACTGCGCCACCAACGACTGCCGCAACGAAGCGTCGATCTGGCAGGGGTTCACGGGGCGCGGTCTCGGTTATCGCGCGATCGCGCCGCTGTCGGTGATGGGGCGTTTCGCGCTCTCGCACATGGGCGTGGGCACCAGTGCGCGAATGCCGCAGCTTGATGTGCTCGATCCCGCGACCGATGTCCTGATCGACGATGTCCAGGGCGGCAATGGCAACGGCCGCATCGATCCCGGCGAGACGGTGCAGCTGGCGGTCACGCTGCGCAATCCCTGGCGGCGCGCCGACCGGATCGCCAGCGGCGTCAGCGCGACGCTGGACGCGGCCACAGGCGGCGTGCAGGTGCTTGATGCGAACGCGGTCTACGCCGATATCGGTGCGCAGGCGAGCGTTGCGAACATCGCCGACCGATTCGGCCTGCGCATCCCGGAATCGTCGGCCTGCGGCAGCCGCATCACGTTCCAGTTGCAGGTGCAGTCGAGCCTCGGCCCGCAGACGATCCCGCTGTCGCTGCGCATCGGTACGGCGGCGGGCGTCGGTGCCCCGATCACGTATGGCGCCACGCCCAATCTCGCCATCCCGACCAGCAGCGTGGACGGCGTCGACAGCGCGATGGACATTGTCGACGACCACGACATCGCCGACCTCGACTTCCGCATCGACAGTCTTGTCCATCCGGTCAGCGGACACCTGAGCGTCATGCTGCGGGCGCCGAATGGCTACGGCAGCGACCTGATCTTCAAGCGCGGCGCCTTGATGGTGCCGAACCAGGGCGGCGGCGCCGACTTCAACGCGCTCGTGATCGACGACGACTTGCCGCTGGCGAGCAGCGAAGACCTCAACCAGAGCCTGAGTACCCAGGCTCCCTTCACTGGCGACTGGCTGCCGGCCTTCAATGGGCCTTTCTGGGATGGCTATCGCCCGTCTCCGCCGACACCGCCGGCCGATATCCACCGTGACGCGACCGGGCAGTTGTCGCGCCTGGATGGCCTCGGTACGCAGGGGCGCTGGCATGTCAACGTCGCCAATGGCAGCGCCACGCTGACGGGCACGCTGGTCGGCTGGTCCCTGATCGTGAAACCGCGCGAGTATGTGTGTGTGCCGTATCAGTCCGCCGACATCGTGTTTCGCGACGGATTCGAGTCGGGGCCCTGACGCGGCAGCATCGCGGTTGCGTCCACAAGCCCCGTTCGCCTAGAATGCGCGCCCCTTCGGGCCTGGGCGCGGCAGATCGATCGCGATTGCCGGGTTCGAAAGGGACTCATGCCGGTGTAGCTCAGTTGGTAGAGCGGCGCATTCGTAATGCGTAGGTCGGGTGTTCGAGTCACCTCTCCGGCACCAAAATCAAGCGGTTGTGGAAGGGCTGGCCAGAAATGGCCGGCCCTTCTCCGTTTTGGCTGTCCCCGAATTGCCCCGGCGCATCACGGTCGATCGGCTCACGCGGCGGTCGCGTGTAGTCGGATGCCGAGCGCGCGTGTCACTTTCAACACGGTGTCGTAACGCGGACGCGCGCCCGGAGCCAGCGCCTTGTAGAGACTTTCGCGGCCCAGACCGGCGTCCGCAGCGATCTGTGCCATCCCGCGTGCCTTGGCGATGTGGCCGAGCGCCCGAATCAATTCATCGTCGTCGCCGTCGTTCAACACTTGCGACAGATACTCGGCAATGGCATCGGCGTCGACGAGGTGGGATGCCATGTCGAAGGCTAACAGTTTTGCTTTCTTGGCTTTCATATTCATACCTCGTTGATCAGTTTCCGTGCCTTGCGGATGTCGCCCGCTTGGGTGCTCTTGTCGCCGCCGCAGAGCAAGATGATCGCGACGTTGCCGCGAATCGTGAAATACAGGCGGTAGCCGGCGCCCACGTCGACACGCAATTCCGACAGTTCGCCACCGATCGACTTCACGTCGCCGAGCGTGCCGGTGGAGATGCGTTCGATGCGTCGTGCAATCGCGATTCTCGCGCGCAAGTCCCGCAACTCGGCGTGCCAGACGGCGAACGTGTCGGTTTGCTGGACGATGTAGAGCACGACGCGATTGTATCCTTTCGGATACGCGACGCAACGCTTCAAATGCGGCGCCTTGAAATCGCGGCGATCCCGGCCCACGTCTCCGGTTCCTCTTGTCGGAGCCGCTGCGATGAAATACCTCCACACCATGGTCCGCGTGAGCGATCTCGAGGCGTCGTTGCGGTTCTATCGCGATGGGCTCGGGTTGGAAGAGTTGTCGCGGAAGGAGTATCCGCAGGGGCGGTTCACGCTGGTGTTCCTGGCGGCGCCGGGCGACGCGGCGGCGCAGATCGAGTTGACGTACAACTGGGATCCCGAGGCGTACACGGGCGGGCGCAACTTCGGTCATGTCGCCTATGCAGTGGCGGACATCCATTCGGCCTGCGAACGGCTGCAGGCGCTCGGCGTGACCATCAACCGCCCGCCGCGCGACGGACGCATGGCCTTCGTGCGTTCGCCGGACGGCATCTCGATCGAACTGTTGCAGGACGGGCCGGCGCTGACCCCGGTCGAGCCCTGGGCATCGATGCCGAATACCGGCGTCTGGTGAAGCCCGGCCGACGTGTTGCGTCACTCCGAAGACGGGTTCGGGCGCTGTCCTGGTCGCGAGGGCAGGTGAACGGACCAAGGCTCAAGCGTGACGCCATGGCACGGAACTTGTGACGTGGTCGACCATCCAGGCTGCGCCATGATCGCCTTGAACTTCGTATCGAAACTGCGTTTCACCGCCGATCAGTCGCCGGAACCGGGCGATGCCGTCGTCGCCCATGTGCTCGATCTCGGGCTCGGGCGCCCGCGCATGAAACGCGCGTACTGCGACGACGACGGCGTCTGGTCCTGCGCCGACAGCGGCGAACCGCTGGCGCCGCGCGGTTCGCGCAGCATGGTGATGGGCTGGATGCCGGGCGACGACGCGCAGGAACGGAAATACCGCGCACGCTTCGGTCTGTAACAAAGCGCTTCCGCCTCCGCGCCGCTTGCGGCATCCTGCACGGCCATGAGTCGACGCATCGCCTTTGCCGCCAGCAAGACCGAGGAA
>JBGASK010000174.1:0-1382 GCA_044229785.1 Ahniellaceae bacterium | reverse complement strand
AGACGGCGCTGCGCGCTGCGCATGGCGAGATCAAGCCGCAGGAGGCCGAGGTCATCGTCGCGCTCGGCGGCGACGGCTTCATGCTGCAGACCCTGCATCGTTACCGCGACCTCGGCCTGCCGGTGTACGGCATGAAGCTCGGCAGCGTCGGTTTCCTGATGAACCAGTTCCGCCCGGACGACTTGCTTGCCCGCATCGAACAGGCGCGCCCGACGCAGCTGCGGCCGCTGGAAATGACGGCGGTGTCGGAGTCCGGCGCCACGGTCGAGGCGATCGCCTTCAACGAAGTCTCGCTGCTGCGCCAGACCAAACAGGCGGCGCATGTGCGGGTGTCGCTGAACGGCGTGGTCAAGCTCGAGGAGCTGATCTGCGACGGCGTGCTGGTGTCGACGCCCGCGGGCAGCACCGCCTACAACCTGTCGGCGCACGGGCCGATCCTGCCGCTCGATTCGCGCGTGCTGGCGATGACGCCGATCTCGCCGTTCCGGCCGCGGCGCTGGCGCGGTGCGGTGCTGCCGGCGTCGGTCGAGGTGCGCTTCGAAATCCTCGACCACTACAAGCGCCCGGTCAGCGCGACTGCGGATGCGAACGAAGTGCGCGATGTCGTCGAAGTGACGGTGCGCGAGTCGCCGACGCGTACGGTGACGCTGCTGTTCGATCCCGAACACAACCTGGAACAACGGATTCTCGATGAGCAGTTTGCGTATTGAACGTGTTGTCGCGTGCGCGGCGTTGGCTGTTGCGGCCTGTTCGCTGCAGGCGGCCGATTGGCGCGGCAAGGTCGATGCGAGGCTCGATGCGGCGATGCAGTCAAAGTCCGGCGCATCGTTCAACGTGTTGATCGAGCCGGTGTCGCGGTCGAAGCAACGGGTCGATGCGCTCGCGCTGTCGGCTTCGATGGTTCCGGCGCAGCGTCCCGCGCTCGTCTACGCGGCGCTCGCGACCGATGCCAAGCGCAACCAGCAGGAATTGCGGCAATGGCTCGACGAACGCGGCATCGCGCACCGCGATTTCGTCGTGATCGACCGCATTGCGGCGACGCTGGATGCGCGGCAGGTTGCCGAACTGGCCGCACGAGCCGATGTCGCGAAACTGCATTTCGATGCGCCCATGAAGGCGTTGCCGACCGAGTCGTTCCTTGCCAAGGACGCATGCAGCGGCGACGGCAATCCCACCTGGGGCTTGACCAAGATCGGCGCACCGACGGTGTGGAGCACCTACGGCGTGCGCGGCGCCGGCGTGGTCGTCGCCGGCCAGGACACGGGTTACGACTGGGATCATCCCGCGTTGCAGCCGCACTACCGGGGCTGGAACGGCACGACGGCCGATCACAACTACAACTGGCACGATGCCATCCACGTCGATCATCCGGGCAGCGCAGG
>JBGASK010000071.1:0-27164 GCA_044229785.1 Ahniellaceae bacterium | reverse complement strand
GCTCTTGATGTTGTCCAGCGCGTTCAGCGGTGAGATGAGTTTCTTCTTCCTCTGAACGTAACCGGATAGGACTTTCTTTGGCATGCCGTGATCCAGAATGACGGCTAACGAAGCTGTAGAAAAACTGGCCCCAATCTTGCTCGCATGGCTTGCGGCGATCAAGGAGTCGGCGATGGCGCGGTGGAAGTCGGTGGCCATGAGCCCGCGGTTGTTGCCGGTGGACCTGGGAGCGCAGCTGGTGCCGGGGACGTTCGTGCAATGACGATGTGGGCGTCGCGTCGAATCAATGCCCGAGTTCGTCGGCGTGTTTGTCGAGCCAGTGTTCGATGCGGCGGCGGGTGTGGGTGCGGGCGGCGTCGATGAGGTCGAGGACGAGGTCGCGTTCGAGCGCGGGCAGGCGGCGGGTGTGGCCGAAGTAATCCATCAGCACCGACAGGTCCTGCGAGCTGCCCAGATGATCGGCGAGTTTGCGCTGGCGTTCGATCGAGGCCGGTTGTTCGAGGCCGCAGGCGGCGAGTGCCGCGTGTTGTTGCAGCAGGCGACGGCGACGGCGGCGCCAGCGGTGCCAGTCTTCCGGGTCGCCGCCTTCGATCGCCCGTTGTTGCGCCTTGGCGCAGCGGCGCAGGCTGCGGGCGATGGCGGCGTCGATGCGGGCGTCGTCGACGTCCTGCCATGGCAGTGCGATCAGGTCGGCGTGCGCACGGCGCAGCTTGTCGCGGTGTTCGGCCAGCGTCGGGTCTTCGCGCAAGGTTTCCGCGAGCTTGAGCCGACGTGCTTCGAGCAGCAGACGACGCGCGCGCTGCAGGATCAGGCGGGTGTCCTCGTCCTCGTGATCGGCGATGAGACCGTCCAGCGTCTCGATGCGGGCATGCGCGTCGCGCAGTTCGGACAGGCTGCGGCAGGCGCGGGCGATGCGCCGGTCCAGCGCCTTGCCGTCGCGTTCGCGTTCGAAGCCGGCGAGCGCGAGGCAGGCGCGTACCCGTCGCAGCGACTTGCGCGCCTGATGCACGCCGTCGTGCACGCGCCGACCGGACCAGCCCAGGCAGTCCAGCGCACGCAGCAGCTGTGCATCCGCGTAGGCGTGCAGGGCAGGGCCGAGGGCGTCGCTCATCGCATCATGCTCGCAGGGGGGCTCAGAACGTGTAGCGCAGGATCATCTGCACGACCGGACCGGCGCTCTCCGACTCGACTTCGTATTCGTCGAAGTCGCGGTCGATCTGCTCGCCGAGTGTATTGAACTTGTTGAAGACTTCGTCCTTGGACGCATCCAGCAGATTCGAGCCGGTCAGGCGCAACGCCATCTGTCGGGCGAAGCGCTTTTCGACGAAGACCTCGAGATCGGCGCCGTAGTGCGTGGCCACTTCTTCGGCGAGCACGCGCGAGAACGCATCGCCCTGCTTGCGATAGCTGGCGCCGAATGCGGCGTCCCACGACGGCAGGTCCTGGATGAAGCCGACATTGAGTACCGACTTCGCCTGATCGTTGAACCGGCGCGGTCCGATCGGGTCTTCCACTTCGCTGTCCAGCCACGAGTAGTTGAGGAACACGCCGGTGTCGTCGAGCCCGAACGCGGACAGCGGCGTCGACAGATCGAGCTCGACGCCATAGACGTAGCCGTCGCCCACATTGGCGACCGTGTAAAGGAAGCTGTCTGGATCCAGAATCGGGTAGCCGGGCGTGTTTTCGTCGGCGCCGGGATTGTCGTCGAGGAAGTCCTCGATGTCGTCTTCGTGGTTCGACAAGGCTTCGTCGCTGGGCTCGCCGGTGTTCACGACCTCGATCAGGTTCTGCACGTCGCGGTAGAAGACGTTGATGCCGACGATGCCGTCGCCGCCGATGCGGCGCTCGATGCCGAGGTCGATGCCGTTTGCGGTCTCCGGTTCGAGCAGCGGATTGCCGACGAAATCGTTGTCGCCGTATTCGCCTTCGAGCCGCACCGGCAACACCTGGTTGAAGCCGGGACGGCGCAGGCTGCGCGACAGCGACAGGTGGACGCGGTCGACATCGCTCAGGTTCCAGCGCAGGTGTGCCGAGGGCAGCAGCACCGCGTAATCGTTGTCGTGGCGCGTGCTGCCGCTGGTGATGTCGACCGTGGTCGATTCGTGGCGCAGGCCGGCTTCCCAGTCGACGCGGCCGTGTTCGCCGCTGAACATCAGGTAGGGATCGATGCGCTGCTCGTCGATGCGACTGTCGGTCACGTCGAAATCCTCGTAGGCGGGCAGCGGGCGACCGACGCCGGCGGCTGCCACTTCGCTGACGGCGATGCGCGTGTCGCGTTGCTTGTCGTTGAGGTCGAGACCGAACTGCATCGTCGTCGCGCCGAATGCGCGTTCGTGCGCGAGCTTGAGCGCGAACTCGCCGTCGTCGGTGTCGGTGAGCACGCGCGCGCCCTGGTAGTCGCGGAAGCGCGGCGGATTCTGGCCGGCGCGATAGCGGATCTCTTCCTCGGTGTCGAAGCGGCCGTCGCCGAATTCCGCGTAGTCGAGATCGATTTCGCTCTCGCCGCCGAGGTGATCGAACTCGTAGCCGAGGTCGACCAACCCGTTGTGCTGGTCGATGTTCACGAGTTGCTCGTTGTACGAGAGCAGGTCGGTCAGCGCGGTGCTGGCGACGTCGACGTATTCGGTCGATTTCTCGTCCTCGCTGCGGTCGGTCATCACGACCATCGCGTCGAGCTTCAGTTCGCCCCGGCCGAGTTCGCGCGTGTACGAAGCGTTCGCGGAATAGTCGGTGCCGTCGCGGGTATCGGTCTGGTCCTCGCGGTCGGCATGCTCTCCGCCCGGCGCGTCGTAGCGGTCGCTGCGCTTCAGCTTGGGGTTGTAACGCCCCTGCACGTTGAAGCCGGCGAGCACGCGACCGCCGGCGAACTCGCCGCTGTTGACCGCGCCATAGGTCGGCTTGACCTTGCCGTCGTCGAAATACAGGCCGCCGATGCGGGCGTAGCCGCCGTCGAATTCGTAGGCGTCGCGCAACACGATGTTGATGGCGCCGGCCACGGCGTCGCCCGAGCGGTTCGCGCTGGTCGCACGCACGATCTCGATGCGTTCGACCATTTCCGCGGGAATGCGGTCGACCCAGAACGAGCGGTCGTTGCCGGCGCCCGGCACCTTCTTGCCGTTGATCAGGATCTGCGTGTAGCCCGGATCGAGGCCGCGCAGGCGGGCGCCGTCGTATTCGAGCACGTCGGAAACGAAGGCCACGCTCGGCACGCGCTTCAGCATGTCGCCGGCGGTCAGCGGTTCGAAGCGCTGGAAATATTCGAGGTCGTAGGACAGCGTCGGCGCGATGGCGTCGCTGCGGTCGCGGTAGACGATCTCGCCCTTGACCTCGACGGCTTCGAGCGTCTCGGGCTTGGCCGCTTCTTCCTTGGGCGCCGCAGCGTCGGCTTGGACGGCGGTG
This sequence comes from Ahniellaceae bacterium, assembly GCA_044229785.1. Taxonomy (GTDB): domain Bacteria; phylum Pseudomonadota; class Gammaproteobacteria; order Xanthomonadales; family Ahniellaceae; genus JADKHK01. Next base: position 23,765 of record JBGASK010000071.1, on the reverse strand, counting down.
CTGAAGGCGAGGCTGGCGAGGGCGTGGGCAAGGGCGAGGCTGAGCAGGGACGGACGCATGGAACACTCCGGAAGGGGCAACCCGGCAGTTCTAAGCCGCGCACATCACCGCGGCGCGACAGTTCCGTGTCAGCGTCGTTGCAACGATCCGGGGCAACCTGAGTTGCGTTGAAGTCGTGTATAAGGCCGTTTTCCGCTCGTTCGATCGGCCTGTTCCGGAGTCGCCATGAAACCTCGTCTCAGCCTGTTCGCCCTGATTCTCGTGTTGTCTGCCTGCCATACGGCGCGGGTCGAGCGCGAGCCCGACGAGGCCACCGAGACCGATCCGCTGCTGTCGCGTTCGGGCGTGGCGCATGTCGTGGTTGCGGAAGCCTTCGTGACCGCCTCGACCGAGAACGACAACATCGATTCGCCCGCCGCGTGGGCCGCGCCCGATGGCAAGACCTGGCTGTTTGCGACCGCCAAGGAGGGACCGGGCCTCACGCTTTACGACGGCGATACCGGCGAGACCTGGCGCAGCTACGGCACTGAAGGCGATGCCCCCGGCCAATTCCGGCGCGTCAATGGCATCAACATCGTCGACGACCTGCTGTTCGTGGTCGAACGCGACAACCATCGCGTGCAGGTGCTCACCCTGCCGAGCCTGGCGCCGATCTCCGCGTTCGGCGCCAAGGACCTGACCCAGCCCTACGGCCTGTGGGTGCGCAAGCTCGACGGTCAGGCGTATGAAATCCTGGTCACCGACGCCTACATGGCCGGCAAGCGCGCGAACGGCTGGGACATCCCGCCGCCATTGCCCGAACTCGACCGCCGCATGCACCGCTACCGTTTCGAACGCCATCGCGACGGCGCGAAGATCGAGCACCTCGGCGCCTTCGGCGACGTGAGCGAGGCCGGCGCCATCCGCATTCCGGAATCGATCCAGGGCGACGTCGCGCATGATCGCCTGATGATCTCCGAAGAGGACACGATGATCGGCACGGCGGTGCGCGAATACGACCTCGCCGGCAAGTATCGCGGGCGCACCATCGGCCTCGGCCTGTTCAAGGCGCAGGCCGAAGGCATCGCGCTGTGGCAATGCGCCGACGGCAGCGGCTACTGGATCACCACCGACCAGTACAAGGACCGCAGCCTGTTCCATCTCTACGACCGCGTCACGCTGGAACACGTCGGCGCCTTTGCCGGCCAAACCGTCGCCAACACCGATGGCGTGTGGCTGCACCAGCGCGCCACCACGCGCTTCCCGAACGGCGTCTTCTACGCCGTGCACGACGACCAGGGCGTCGGCGCCTTCGACTGGCGCGACATCGCAAAGGCCCTCGACCTGCGTGCGGAGTGCACCGCGAATTGATTGCGTCATCGTCCGATGTAGGCTGGGTTGAGCCAAAGGCGATACCCAGCGTGGTCGATCCACAAAGCTGGGTATCACTGCGTTCAACCCAGCCTACGTGTTCGGGTAGATTCGGTTGTCGCAGGAGATGCCGCCATGCTCAAACACCGCGTTTTCGCGATCAAGTTCGCCAGCCTGTATCCGATGTACGTCAAGAAGGTGACGAGCAAGGGCCGGACGCAGGCGGAGCTGGACGAGGTCATTCGCTGGCTGACCGGTTACAGCGACGCCGGCCTGCAGGCGCAGATCGCATCGGACAACGACCTCGAAACCTTCTACGCGCAATCGCCCGCGTTCCATCCGAACGCCGCATTGATCAAGGGTCTGGTCTGCGGCGTGCGCGTCGAAGAGGTCGAAGACCCGCTGATGCAGAAGATTCGCTACCTCGACAAACTCGTCGACGAACTCGCCAAGAACAAGGCGATGGCGAAGATCCTGAGGTAGTTGGATCTTGCCGGGTACCGCCTTCGGCGCCACCCAGCCTGCACAGTGCCGCTCATCGCGGGCGACGTCGTTGCTCGTCCGCCGCCGCGATCACCAGCAGGCAGAGGATCAGGCAGACGCTGTATTCGCTGCCGCCGGTGCCGTGTTCGCCGACGAACCAGCCGGCCTTCGCGTGGATCAGCACGATGCCGCCGGCCGCGATCGCGAACAGGCCGAGCGCCGTCCAGCGCACCCAGCGGCCCGCGATCATCAGGCTGCCGCCAATGATTTCGACCAGCGTGATCGCCCATACCCAAAGCAGCGGTTGCGGAAACCCGAGCGCACCCAGGTAATCGGCGAAGCGCGGGATGGTGCCGTTGGCGATGCGGACGATGGCATGCGCCATGAACAACCCGGCGGTGCCGATGCGCAGCACGTCGAGGCTGCGTGCCAGCGACAGAAACGGAAAACGATTCATGCACTCGGACCGCTGGTGATGCGAAGAAGCGCGACCATGCGACCTGCAGGGCTCGCCGGTCAACGTCGGACGGGCGGACGCGCTGCATCCGCAACCGTCAGGTCCAGTGTCATGAACACGCTGTGCGGATCGGGGCGATAGTCCGCGAACGGCGGGCAGTCGACGAAACCGCTGCCCGCATACAGACGCCGCGCCGGTTCGAACGCCGCCTGCGATCCGGTTTCCAGACTGAGCCGCGCGTAGCCGCGGCGCCGCGCCGCGTCGACGATGTGCGCGAGCATCGCGCGACCGACGCCACGGCCCCGAACCGCCTGAGTCGTCCGCATCGACTTGATCTCGCCATGCCGCGCATCGAGCTGCTTGAGCGCGCCGCAGCCGAGCAGCGTGTCGCCGTCCCACGCACTCCAGAACGTGATGCGCGGATCGCGCAGACCGTCGAGATCGAGCGCATGCACGCTCTCCGGCGGCGACATGCTGTGCATGCTGCGCAGGTGTTCGCCGAGCAGGGACTGGATCTCCGGCCCGTTCAGATCGTCGATGCGGATCTGCAGAGTGGATGGCTTCGCCAGATCGATTGGCGCCAGCGTCTGCCAGACGCTGCCATCGACCTGTTCGATCAAATTCGCGCGGTCGAACCGAAGCGTGATGCCGGCCTGCAACGACGCTGCATTCGCCAGATCGTTGCCGGGCGCCACTGGATTCCGCGGATGCGCCAGCGTCAGATGCGGCGACGCGCGGCGGACATCGTTGCGCGCCAGCACATGTTGGCGCAGCGCGTGGAAGTCGGACTCGCCCTTGATGCACGGCATCAGGATGCCATGGCCGTCGAAGCGCTCGGGCGCACCGAAGCGCAGCGTGATCGGCGCCGCTCCCGCAAACCTCTCGGCCAGCGCGGCTGCATCGATCGCAGCGAGTTCTTCCTCTCGGCACAAGGTCACATGCGCCGGAATCAGCCGATGCTGCACCGGGTCCAGCACCGCGCGCACCGCATCGATCGCGCTCCGCTGCGGTTCGGGTGCGTAGAAGCTGAGCTGGCGCCGAAGGGAGTTCATGGCTGATAGATGACTCGGTTCGCCTAATAGCTTGGGATGGCTTGGCGACTCTTGGTCTGGAAACTCACAGCGCTGCAGAAATCGCAAACTTGAACAGTTGGCCCATTGCGGCTTTTAGAATGGTGCCTGTTGCAGCAGAGGCCGAAGATTTCACGCCTTCGCTCACGCCCTCGCGCAACATCTCCGCAAGTGTCTTGGTCTTGTCTGAGCCCATGACTGAATCGGGTGTGGTTCCTAGTATTGCCAAGCCCTTCATTGTCAGCTGTGCTTGAGGAATCGTCGATTCACCTAAGCATTGATGATCTGCCCGGTAGCGAACAAATCCTTCTGCTGCCAGCCACTCGATGGCTGAAGGGGAGACTTCCGTAATCGCTTTGAAAAGCGTCTCTTGATCATCAAGGTCCGGTAGAGCTTTCATCGCGATGTCGCTTGGTTCGAGATCCTTAGGAACCGGAAATGCCTCGTAGAGCTGTAGGAGGCACTGCGCGACAATTCTGTTGAAGTTTTCAATGTTTCTGGGTGTGCTCATATTCGCTGCCTCGGAATCCTTGAAGCTTACGGAATCAGGATGCGCGCCAGTCCGAGTTTGTCGGCTTCCGATGTCACTTTCGCGAGTTCGCGCTCGCGCAGTGCCTGGATCGCGGCTTCGCGTTGCGCGAGTTCGGCGAGCAGCACGTCGGCACGATCCAGCATCGATTGTGTCGGGCGGTGGTCGGAGTCGCCGATCCACGAATACAGCGGCGCGAGTTGCGAGAACAGCTTGGCGCCGCCGCCGCGGCCGGTGAGGATGTCGTAGTTCACGATGGCCTCGGGGTTGTGCAGCGTGCCTTCGATGGCATCGACCTGGGCCGTCGCCGCCTTTATCGCGTCGAGCAACGCGGCGCCATTCGGCAATGCGGCGGCATGTTTCGCGAACACGTCGAGCTGTTCGCGCACCGCGCGCACGCGATCGATCGACCACGACAGGCGGGTCAGTCCATCGCGGGTGCGCAGGGCGAGCGCGTGATTGGCGCGCAGGTCGTCGATGCCCACCGGCGAGCGCGGATCGGCCAGCACCTCCAGCGTGGTGGTCGAGGTCTTCCCGTCGGCCGCAAGTTCCAGCGTGTAGGTGCCGGGCAGGGCATAGGGCCCGGTTTCCGGATCGCCCATGTCGGCCTTGAAGGCGATGCGGCGTGCGCCGTCTTCGCGCAGGTCCCACACCGCGGCATTCAGGCCTTCCTCGGCGTCGAGGTCGGCTTCCGGCGGACCCGACGGTTCGTCCGGATCGTCTTCGGGATACTTGCCCGGCTTCTTCTCGCTGCTGAGCGTGCGCACGACGCGGCCGGTCGCGTCCTTGATCGTCAGCGTGAGGGTCTGCTTCGGCTTCGTCGCCAGCCAGTAATGCAGCAGCGCACCCTCGTTCTCTTCCTCGACGGTGCCGTTGGCCATTTCCGACCAGGTGCCGTCTTCGCGCAGGCGTGGCGTGGGGCGCGTCGCGAACAGGTGTACGGGTTGCTTGCGCACGCTGTCGTCGAAGGCGCGCAGGGTCGCGATCTGCTCCAGTGCCCAGAGCCCGCGGCCGCGGGTGCCGATGACCAGGTCGCCGTGCCTGATCTCCATGTCCATCACCGTCACCGGCGGCAGATTGGTCTTCAGCTCGGCGAAGTTCGCGCCGCCGTCGCGCGAATGCCAGACGCCGCGTTCGGTGCCGAGATAGACGAAGCGCGCATCCGTGGGATCGACGCGCACCGAATACAGCGGCAAATCGTTCGGCAGGCCTTTGCCCGATTGTTGCCAGGTCTGGCCGAAATCGCGGGTGACGAACAGATAGGGCTGGTGATCATCCAGGCGATAGCGATGTGCGACGAACCACATCGTGCCGGCCTCGCTGCGCGACACCTCGATGCCTTCCACTGTCGCCCATTCCGGCAAGGTCTTCGGCGTCACGTTCTTCCAGTGCGCGCCGTCGTCCTGCGTCACGTGCACGAGACCGTCGTCGCTGCCGGCCCAGATCACGCCGCGCTGCACCGGCGATTCGGCGATCGAGAAGATCGTGCCGTAGACCTCGACGCCGGTGTTGTCGCCGGTGATCGGTCCCCCCGACCACTGCTGCTTGCGCTTGTCGTTGCGCGTGAGGTCGGGGCTGATCGCGGTCCAGGTCTGGCCCTGATCCTTCGTGCGGAACAGCACGTTGCCGCCGTGGTACAGGCCGCCGTCCTTGAAGGGCGACGCGGCGGCGGGCGCGGTCCACTGGAAGCGGTACGGATGTTTTTCCGAACCGATGCCCGAGCCGTTGTAGAGCTGCACCGAGATGTTGCGGTACTGGCCGGTGTCCTCGACGTAGTGCGACAGGTAACCCATGTATTCGCCGGCGTAGATGTGGCCGGGACGGAACGGGTCGTAGACGAAATCGGCCGCTTCGCCGCCGCCGGCGTACAACCATTCGCCGACCGAGTGCGGACCGCGCAGGCTGCGCGACGGGCCGCTCGCGGTGCCCCAGTCCTGCATGGTGCCGCCGACGTGATAGGGCGCGCGGTCGTCGACATCGATGTTGTAGAACTGCGCGATCGGCAGCAGCGGGTGCGTCCAGGTCGCGCCGCCGTCCAGCGACACGTCGATGCCGCCGTCGTTGCCGTTTACGATGCGGTCCGGGTTCGTCGGATCGATCCAGAGATCATGATGGTCGCCGTGGTGCGGACCATCGACCTGGGTCACGGTCTTGCCGCCGTCCTTCGAGCGCAGCAGAGGCACCTGCGGGAACCAGATGACATCGGCATTGCTCGGGTCCACCGTCATCGTCATGTAGTACCAGGCGCGCTGCGTCAGCACGTGGTGGTCGTTGACGCGCTTCCATTCGCCGCCGCCGTCATCGCTTCGGAACAGGCCGCCTTTCTCGGATTCGATCAGCGCATAGATGCGCCCCGGCTGGCTGGGTGCGAAGGCGACGCCGATCTTGCCGACGACGCCGGTGGGGATGGCCTCGTGCTCGACGCGCTCGAAGGTCGCGCCGCCGTCGCTCGATCGATACAGGCCGCTGCCTTCGCCGCCGCTCTGCATCGACCGATGGCGACGTCGGAGGCGCCGGTGTCGGCGTTCACCTTGAGCACCTGCGACCAGGTCTTGCCGCCGTCGCGTGTGCGATAGACGCCGCGTTCCGGGCCCGGCCCGAAGGGCGAGCCGAGCACGGCCGCGAAGGCGATGTCGGCATTCGTCGGATGCACCGCGATCGTGCCGATCTGGCCCTTGAGCTTCAGCACGTGTTCCCAGCTCGCGCCGGCGTCGGTCGAACGCCAGAGGCCGTGGCCGAGCGCGACATTGCCGCGCGGATTGCCTTCGCCGCCGCCGACGTAGATCACGTTGGGGTCGCTCGGCGCGACCGCGATCGAACCGATCGACTGCGAGGATTCGCCATCGAAGATCGGTGCCCAGTCGATGCCGTTGTTGGTCGATTTCCAGACGCCGCCCTGGGCCGCGGCGGCATAGAAGATCGTGGTGCCGGGCACGCCGGTCACCCGGGTCATGCGCCCGCCGACGAGCGGGCCGAGCGAACGGAAGGCCAGCGCGCCATGCGGCGGATCGTGTGCGGCTTTCGCGGCGTCCCTGGCCAGCGCCGACACACAGGACAGCGAGGCACCCAGCAGCATCAGGGATCGGATCAGGCGCATGACGAACTCCGCGGCAACAGTCCTCGGACGCTAGCGAGGCCTGCGCCGCACTGTCAAAGCGCTCCGGCCCGACCCGGCGACGACTGGTCCGCTCATGCGCAACGCCACATGCGCGCCAGCGCGATCGGCAGTCCGTCCATGTCAACAATTGCGGCGGCCGAAAGGCCCTGCATCGTCGCGGTCGCGCCTGCACGGCGACGGCGTATGCTCGCCGCGCGAATTCCTCGCAACGGAGAACTCCATGAAACGACTCGTTTCCGCACTCGTCCTGGCCTTCGCGTCGACCGCTGCCCTGGCCGAATATTCCTTCGTCGTGCACAACAATTCCGGCGCCAAGATCGTCGCGATCCATGTCTCCGAAGACGGCGCCAACTGGGGCAAGTTCAACATCGGCAAGGGCATTCCCGCCGGCGCCAGTTCGCAGCTGGTCTGGGATGCGAGCACCGACGATTCGGGTTGCGAATGGCTGTTCCGGGCGACGTTTGCGGACGGTTCGGAATCGGAAGAGGTGCCGTTCGATTTCTGCGAGGAAGGCCTGGAACTGGAATTCAACTGATCGACCTGGCGGCGCGGTAGTCCCGGACGCCGCGCCGCCCAAGCTGTCAGAAAGGACAGGTATCCGTCGCGTTCGCGGGCTCTCGACAATCGTTGCCCGATCGAAGCCTCCAGGACGGTGGCCATGCAGCTCGAACTGGGCAGTCGTGATCAGGTGGTGGAGCGGCGCAGGGCGTTGCTCTGGAGTCCGGGAGAGGCCAAGCCGCCCTTCCTGCTCGGCGTGCTGGGGTTGGCCGAACACGAGCGCACGGCGCTGGTGTCGGTGCTGAAAGTCCTCGAGCCGCGCTTGCGCGTGCCGGTTCAGGTGGTGGGGCCGGCCCATGCCCACGTCGTGCTCGTGGCGCGGTCGTTGTTGCGGGACCCGCGTCACAACGCGGTGCTGTCGGGGCGGGGCGTCATCGTGTTCCGCCGCGACGGCGACCCGCCCGCTCGCGGCGACGACACCGAAGTGCTGGCGCCGTTGCGCGTCATGCCGATGCTGGACGCATTGGTCGCCTGGATCGAGCGATGCGGCATCGCGCGTGCGCCCGTGTCTGCCGTGGCGGTCGCGCGCGATGAAACCCCAGGACACACCGGCACCCTGGCCCATGCGCTGCTGCGCATCCTTTCCCAGGAAGTCGCGCATGATGCGCATGTCCGCGCGATCGGATTCGGCGAGCTGTCGATCCTGACCCATCGCGGCCGCTACCGTTCCGACGTGCCGGCGGTCCGCCTGCGCGAAGCCATGCAATCGCGGCGCTTCGTGATCACCGGCAATTGCGATGCGGCCCGACGTCTGGCGGACGAGGAATTGCGGCCGCTGCGCGAGTTGCGCTGGGCGGCGGCGCTCGAAGGCGCCGATGTCGCCCATGCGGCATTGCCGGCGCGATTCCGCCTGACGCGCTGGCCGGATTTCGGCAGCCTGCCGCACGATGTCGAACACCTCAAGCTCTCCGCCCTGCTGTCGGGTCGCGTGCTCGATCTGGCGCAGGCGTGCGCGGCCAGCGCGATGACGGCCGAGCAGGTCGTGCCCTTCCTCGTCGCCTGTCGGGACTGCGGCTATCTGGCCGCCGCCGAGTCCGCTGCGCCTGCGGCGGCGCGGATTCCGGCGCTTCCGGCCAAGAGTGGCCTGTTCGACCGGTTGCGTCGCCGGTTCGGGTTCTGAGGTGCACGTGCCGAAGGAATACGTCGTGTTGTTCGCGGGACCGATGGGCGCCGGCAAGACCACGGCCATCGGAACCTTGAGCGAGACGCCCTTGGTGCGCACCGAGGCAGTGAATACCGACCGCGGACGCAACGACAAGGCCAGCACGACGGTGGCGCTCGACTACGGCGAGATCACCCTGGACCAGGGCGACAAGGTGCGCCTGTACGGCGTGCCGGGGCAGGAACGCTTCGACTTCATGTGGCGCATCCTGCGCGAACGTGCGCTCGGCGTGGTCCTGCTGATCGACGATGCCAGCGCCTCGGCGATGGACGACCTCGACGCCTGCCTGGCCGCGTTCGGCGATTTTTTCGCGAAGTCGCGTGCCGTCGTCGGCATTACCCGTGCCGATGTCGGCATCACGCGAAGCGCCGATCCCTATCAGTCGCACCTCGACGGGCGCGGCTTCGCGCTGCCGGTGTTCGTCGCCGATGCACGCGACCGGACGCAGATGCTCACCCTGCTTTCCGCCCTCATCGTGTTGTTCGAACTCGATCCGCCTTCAAAGGAATGATGCAGCGATGGAAATCAGGAGCAGCCAGGTCTTCGCGGCGATGTGCAAGGAACAGTTGCGGCTGCTGCTGGCTTCGGCGGACGGTGCCGATTCGGCGGCGATCGTGAGCGGCGACGGCTTCGACATCGCTTCCCAGTTGCACGACAACATCTCGCCAGGCCGGATCGCGGCGATGACCAGTTCGCTGCACGCGCTCGCGCTGGCCGCGAGCGGCGAACTCGCGCTGGGCGCGAACCGCTCGGTGGTCGTCGAAAGCGAACTCGGCACCCTCGTGGTGTTGCGCGTGCCCTCCACGCAGGCAGAGCTGCTGCTCTCGGTGATCGCGCGTTCTTCCAGCGTGCTCGGTTCGGTGTTGTTCGCGGCCCGGCGCTGCGTCGACGCGATCGGCCTGCGCATGTCCGGCTACGCGTAGGCCCGACCCGATTCCGGCGTCGGGAGATGCATCGGTTCCCGGCGCGACGATCCACCCCGATGTCAATCAGGAAGTAAGGAGTTCGGACATGGCCAACGTAAACGAGACCTTGAGCGCCCTGATGGGCATCGACGGCGCCATGGCGGCCGCCATCGTCGATTCGAACAGCGGCATGGTGCTGGGCAAGGCCGGCGGCGGGGTCGATCTCGATCTCGCCGGCGCCGGCAACACCGAAGTGGTGCGCGCCAAACTGAAGACCATGAAGGCGCTCGGTCTTCAGGACCGGATCGAGGACATCCTGATCACGCTCGGCAAGCAGTACCACATCATCCGGCCGATGGCCGAAAAGGCCGGCGTGTTCGCCTATCTCGTGCTTGATCGCGGCAAGGCCAACCTCGCGCTGGCGCGGCTGAAGACGGCAGACGTCGAGTCCGGCCTCACCCTGTGACGCGTTCGCCCCGGGCGCGTCGCCGCTGCCGCACGCCGACATCCGCTGCGGCAGCGGGCTTTCAGTGCGATTGCGGCGGCGTCATGCCTTCCAGTTCCATCGATCCCGCGCCGCTGCCGTGGTTCGAAAGGCCTGGTTGCGGCCCCTGAAGGCGGATGCGCAGGCTCAGGTCGGTCCGCGAATCGGCGTGTTCTAGCGCTTCCCGGTAATCGATTCTCCCGCGTGCGTAGAGTTGGTACAGCGATTCGTCGAAGGTCTGCATGCCCTGCTCGGCACCGTGCTTCATGGCCTCGCGCACCTGCGCGATCTCGCCCTTGGCGATCAGGTCCGCCACATAGGCGGTGTTCAGAAGAATCTCGACGGCAGGGACGCGCTTGCGGCGCAGTCCCTTGAGCAGGCGCTGGCTGACCACCGCCTTCAGGTTCAGGGACAGGTCGACGAACAACTGGTGGTGCGCGGTCTCGGGAAAGAAGTTGACGATGCGATCCAGCGTCTGGTTGGCGTTGTTCGCGTGCAGCGTCGACAGGCAAAGGTGTCCGGTCTCGGCGTAGCTGATCGCCGCCTGCATGGTTTCGCGATCGCGGATCTCGCCGATCATGATCACGTCCGGCGCCTCGCGCATGGCATTCTTCAGCGCGTTGGCGTAACTCATGGTGTCGAGCCCGACCTCGCGCTGGTCGACCATCGATTTCCGGTGTTCGTGCACGTATTCGATCGGTTCCTCGACGGTGAGGATGTGGCCGGTCTGGACCGAGTTGCGGTAGTCGATCATCGACGCCAGCGTGGTCGACTTGCCCGAGCCGGTCGAGCCGACGACCAGCACCAGTCCGCGCGGAATCATGATCAGGTCGCGCAGGATCGGCGGCAGATTCAGATCGTCGATCGACGGAATCCGGTTGGTGATGTAACGCAGCGCGAACGCGACATCGCCGCGCTGGCGATAGACGTTGACGCGGTAGCGCCCGATCCCCGGCAGGCCGAGCGCGAGGTTCATCTCCATCGTCGCCTCGAACTCGCGTTGCTGCTTTTCGCTCAGGATCGAATAGGCGAGGTCGCGAACCTGTTCCGCGTTCAGCACCGGCTCTTTCAGCGGTGCGGTCTCGCCGTCGATCTTGATGTTGGGTGGCGCGCCGACCGTGAAGAACAGGTCCGAAGCGTTCTTCTCGGCCATCAGGCGCAGATAGGGCGTCAGGTCGGCGTGCATGCGAAGTCCTTGGTCCTTTCGCCGGATCTTCCTATGAATGGTGCAGGTGCAGGATGATTTGCCTCAAGTCGGGTCGCGATACGCACGGCCCCGAGGGTTGCGAGTCGTCATGAATCTGTATGCCGAGGCCCATGAAGCCCTGATGTGTCCCGACCCTGCCGCCAAGGTCATGGCCGTGCGCGGCCTGCATGCCGCGTGGCGGGCCGGCACGGTCGGCGCCGCGTCGGGGTCGGATCCGGTGGCGATTCCGGTGCCGGGGCGGCCCGAACGTCCGCTGCTGGTCGCGCCGCGTGCGTTGGCGCATCGCGGGCTCGGCACGGACGAGGGGCGTGCGGCGCTGGTGCATGCGGTGGCGCACATCGAGTTCAACGCCATCAACCTGGCGCTGGATGCGGTATATCGCTTCCGTGACCTGCCGCCGGCCTATTGCGACGACTGGCTGCAGGTGGCGGTGGACGAGGCCAGGCACTTCGAGATGCTGCAGGCGAGGTTGGTCCGGTTCGGCCATGGTTATGGCGACTTCCCGGCCCACAACGGCTTGTGGGACGCCGCCTGCAGGACGGCCGACGACTGCCTGACGCGCATGGCCCTGGTGCCGCGGGTGCTGGAAGCGCGCGGGCTGGACGTGACGCCGGGGATGATCTCGCGACTGCGCGAGATCGGGGACCATGACACGGTCGCCATTCTGGACGTGATCCTGGCCGAGGAGGTGGCCCACGTCGCCGCCGGCACCCGCTGGTTCCGTTATTGCTGTGCCCGGGCCGGCGTCGATCCGGAGCCGACCTTCATCGACCTGCTGCGCCGGCACGAGGCGGCCATCCGTCCGCCGTTCAACCGGGCGGCGCGGGCCGAGGCCGGGTTCACGGCGTCCGAGCAGGCCGGGCTGGAGGCGCTGGTGCCGGCGCGGGACCGCTGATGTCCGGTTTTGTTCCCGGACTGCGTTAATAGTCTCCGAAGGCCGTTCAGCCTCCCCGGAACGGGTGGGGCCGGTTGTGGCCGAAGGTCCGCGCGGGGCAGGTGCTTCATTCTGCAAAGAATTGATGCTACCGTGCCCGGCGTTTGGGGTTCAGTTCGCGCTCAGGCTTCCGCCATGTGTGCGTTTTCATTGGGAATCAGGAGGAAATCCATGATCCGCAAGTCTCAGTTGTTCCTCGCAGTCGCCGCCCTCGCCGGCATGAATGTCGCCATGGCGGCCTGCAACACGACCCAGTGGGGTCAGGGTACGCCTCCGGGCGGCGCTGTCGTCGGTACGCCGCTCGCGGCGGATCCGGTTGCGACCGGCGTGAGTGGCGACAACACTGAAGTCGCGCGCTATTCCGGCAAGTGCGGCTTGGCCTCGTCTGCGCTCGGTCAGTACGTGCAGGATGGTCTGCCCAGCGCCGAAGGCGGCTACATCTCGCGCTTCTACGTGAAGCCGAACGTCACCAGCGGCGAAGCGGTCATCTTCCAAGCCATGGTTGACGCGGCGACCGACTACCCGTTGATTCGTGTGACCTATGACGGTTCCGCACAGCAGTTCAAGTTCTACGGCAGCAACGGTACGCCGGGCAGCTTCCTCGGCACGGTGCCGGCCATCGCCGGTACGCGCGACCGCTGGTACGCGATCGAAACCAACTACACCCGCGGCGCCGGCACCAACACCGGTACGCTGTCGATCAATGTGCTCGGCAACCGCGGTCTGTCGCCTGTTGAAGGTACGGCTGCGACCGGCAACATCGCCGGCATCACCATCAACACCGCTGGCCAGGGCGTGGACTTCGTCCAGTTCGGCTGGATCTCGGGCGGTACGGGCGCTGGTGTGACGGTCGACGCATTCGAGTCGCGTCGCTCGACGGCGATCGGTCGTCTGCAGCGCGCAAACGCGAATGGCACCGATGCGGTTTGCAACACCAACGACATCGTGGCTGCGGCGCTTGACGCCAATGCGATTCTGCTCGGCGACCCTGCAACCCTTGCCAACGGCCAGCCCGATTGCAACGAAGATGGTCAGGTGAATTCGACCGACTTGGTTTGCGTAGCCATCGTTGCCAATAACGATCTTCTCAACGACACCGTTTGCGGCGTCACTCCGTAAGCTCTGGATGGAGGCATTCACATGAAACTGATGACTGTTGCAACGATGCTTCTCATTTCTTCCTTGGGCATTTCTGCCAAGGAAATGTCCAGTTCCGCCTTGATTTCCGAGGCTAAGGCCGGTCGAGGCGGTGCTCGAATTGCTGCAATCGATTTCGAAAGCTCTGGCGACGTGTCGGCATTCCAGATGCGCTTGATTCTTCCGGCGGACGCCAAGCGCGTTGACCTGTCGCGCTGCCTCAAGGATCTTCCTGCCGAGTTCACCGGAGTCTGCAATGCCAACGGCAACAAGGTTGCCGTGACGGTTTACAGCCCGTCGAACAAGGCTGCTCCTGCAGGCATCCTGTCTGTCGGGAAGGTGACATTCGTGAGCGCGGCTTCCGGGCAGATCTCGGTAGATAAGCTTTCCGCATCCAAGCGCTCTGCTGAAACCGCCCAGGTTTCGGCGGCCAAGGTTGAGTCCATCGATTGATTTGTGAACGCACGGAGTGACGACGAAATGACAATTACAATGAATACCAAGCAAAAGGCGCTGGCCGCGCTCCTCGCGCTTGCGGGTGGGGCGGCTTCCGCTGCGTCGGTACAGTTGAACGTGACCAATGTCCCGATTTCGCCGGTCGGCGCAAATTCGGCGGTGATTTCGGTCAACTTCACCGGTGACGGTGCAACGTTGGGTGTTGGCGGTCGAATGAACTTCGACTTCGTGAACTTCCAGTTGATCAATGTGACGAATGGCACGGCGACTTGCAGCGTCAACAACGCGAATGGTCGACTGGCGTTCAATCTCGGATCGGCAAATCCTCTGACTAACCAGACGCTTTGTACCTTCCAGGTTGACCATATCGGTGCAGCGCCGATCACCGCCGCATATACGTTCTCGAACATGACGTATACCGGTGGTACGGGCTCTGAAACCAGCGGTGATTTTGTCGTGTCGAACGGTCCGCCGACGGCCCCGACCATCGGCTACTCGCCGACCACGCTGAACTTCCCCGCTGGTACGGCCATCCCGCAGAATCAGGATCTCAACGTGACCTTGACGGCCACGGGTGGCGTGAATGGCGGTGCGACGTCGGTTTCTTGCTCGACTTCCAGCCCGGGCTTCTCGATTCCGACCTCGGCTTCGGCCTGTACGGACACGACCTGCGCAACCAATCCGCTGGTCTTCCGTTGCGTTTCGTCCAATGCCGCTCAGACGGGTACTGCCACTTGCGCGGCCACTCCGACGAATCCGGCGGGCGCTGCGGTCAACACGACCATCAACCTGAACTGCCCTGCAGCCAACGTCGCCCCGTCGCTGGCCTACAACCCGACCGCTTCGACGCCGATCACCATGCCGCAGGTCGGCCAGGGCCAGACGGCTTCCAGCAGCATCGCGGTGACCCCGTCGGCCGGTAGCGGTACCTCGACCTCGACGGTCAGCGGTTGCGCGTTCTCCGCGGTGACCGGCGCCACGTTCAACGTGACCTCGGGCACCCTGACCTTCACGGGTTCGGGCACGGCCGCGCAGAACATCGGCTTCACCTGCGTGGCGCCGACCAACGGCCAGCCGGACGGTACGGCAACGCTGACCTGCGCCCAGACCATCGGCGGCGGCGCTCCGACCAATGTCTCGTGGCCGGTGACCTGCCCCGATGGCCTGCCGGTTGCTGCTCCGAACGTGACCTACACGCCGGCTGGCGGCACGACCATCACCTTTGCAGCGGGTGCTGCGATCGGCGCTTCGGTGCCGGGTTCGACCAGCGTTGCCGTTGACATCAACGGTGGTGCGGTGGGTGGCGGCGCGGGTCCGGAACAGACCTCGGTGTCCTGCACGGCCACGGCTGGCTTCACGGTCACCGGCGGCTCGGTCGGTCCGATTCCGGCCGTCGCCACGGTCGGCACGGACACCACGGTCAACGTGTCCTGCACGTCCGCTGCCTCGGCTCAGGCCGGCACGCTGACTTGCGCCGCGTCGCAAGTGATCGACGGTGGCGCGCCCACGGTGACGAACACGACCTATCCGCTGGACTGCGCCGCTGCCGAAGTGAACATCACGTCGACCCCGGCCGAAGGCGCGATCACGGTGACCGGTACGCCGAACACCAACGTCGCCGGTTCGATCAACCTCGCCAACTCGGGTTCGGACAGCACGCTGTCCTGCACCTCGACGGGTTCGGTCACCCTGGGTGCTGTTCCGGCCACGGTTCCGGCCGGCAGCTCGGCCGCGGTGCCGTTCACCTGCCTGACGGGTGCGCCGGGCGTGTCGAATGCCGGCACCATCCAGTGCACCACGGATGATCTGGGTGCGGAAGGCACGCTGGACTACACGGTGTCCTGTATCGGCGTGTCGGACGTTCCGGTCCCGGCCATCAACAACCTCGGCAAGGTGCTGATGGTTGTGCTGGTGATCGGTCTGGGTCTGGTCGGTCTGGGCGCACGTCGCCAGTAAACCGATCGTTTGATTCGATCGCAGAAGGCCGCTCCGCAAGGAGCGGCCTTTTTTGTTGCCCGGTCGCATGCAAACCCCGGTGCCGATGACGATGAATTCGATTTCATCGGCGCCGAGGTCGGCGCCGGATCCCTTCGTTCGTGGGATGGTCGCGGGCGCTGGCCTGACCAGTGCGGCGTTCGAGGGCGCGCTTGCAGTGTCGTGAATCCGGACATCGAACAATCCCGTGCGACGAGACGTCGTACGGTGCAGGTGCGCGCCTGATCGCCCTCCTGCTCGGACTATCGACGAACGTCGCGAGCGCCGAGCACGATGTGCTGCGCCACGCATGCGACATCGACGACGCCTCGGTCGTTCTGCAGGCGGAATCGCCCTCGCTGCCAGGAGATTCGCGTGCGGTCTGGCTGGACGCGACGCGGCTGCGCTGGACAGGCGTTTCCCGCGAGGGGCGTTTTCGCCTCTATCTCGCCGGATCCGCGCGGCTGCAGGTCGATGCGCAGGCGCAGGTGCGCGGGCATGACGGCTACATCGACCTCGTTCCGTCGGACGCGGACCTCCCCGAGACGCTGGCGAGGCGATTCGCATGGACGGGCGACGGACTGCTGCTGAACGTGCCGGCGTCCGATCGGGCGCGGCTCCGCGAATCCCTGGCGTCGCAATGGCTGCTGACGAACGAGAACGAGGATGGTCGCGTGCAAGGTGCCACGCGCACGCAGACCGCAGCCCTGCTCGATGCGCTGTTTGCCGAAGCGGCAGCGCGGCACACGCTGACCCCGACCGTGGACGGCGCCGCAACGACACTGCGCCTCTGGGCGCCCACGGCCGACGCCGTCTCGGTCTGTCTGCATGCCGACGCGCGCGCACCGGCCAGCGACGTCTTCCCAATGCGACGCGATCCGCGCAGCGGCATCTGGCAATGGCGGCACGAGGGCGACTGGCGCGGCCGTCACTATCGCTATCTCGTCGATGTCGTGGTGCCGGGCGTCGGTCGGGTGCGCAATCGCGTCGTCGATCCGTATGCGGTCGGCCTCAGTGCCGATTCGCAGCGGGCCTGGCTCGGCGATCTTGATGCCGCGTCGACCCAGCCGGCGGGATGGCGCGACACGACGTCGACGAATCGTTCGCGCGCGCCGGCCGACCAGGTGATTTACGAACTTCACGTCCGCGATTTCTCGATCGGCGACCGGACGGTTCCCGAACAGCGTCGCGGCAAGTACCTGGCGTTTGCCGAACGCGAATCGGCCGGCGTGCGTCATCTGCGCGCGCTGGCCGAGGCCGGAGTGACCGACGTGCATCTGCTCCCGGTGTTCGATTTCGCAACCGTGCCGGAGCGCGGCTGCGCGACGCCCGACATCAGCGGTCGCGGTGCCAGCGAAGCGCCCCAGTCGGCCGTTGCCGCGCTGCAGTCCCGGGACTGCTTCAACTGGGGCTACGACCCGCTGCACTTCGGTGCGCCGGAAGGCAGCTATGCCGGCGACGCCGACGACGGCGCGGCGCGCATTCGCGAGTTCCGCGCGATGGTGCAGGCGCTGCACGGCATCGGCCTCAACGTCGGCATGGACGTGGTCTACAACCACACGAACGCAAGCGGCCAGGATCCGCGTTCGGTGCTCGACCGCATCGTGCCCGGCTACTACCACCGGCTCGATGCACAAGGGCGCGTGACTACTTCGACCTGTTGTGCGAACACCGCCACCGAACATCGGATGATGGCGAAGCTGATGATCGACACCGCCGTGCGCTGGGTGCGCGACTATCGCATCGATGCCTTCCGATTCGACCTGATGGGGCACCAGCCGCGCGCGGCGATGGAACAGCTGCAAGAAGCCGTCGATGCTGCCGCGGGGCGACACATCCCGCTGCTCGGCGAAGGCTGGAACTTCGGCGAAGTCGAAGATGGCGCGCGCTTCGTCCAGGCTTCGCAGTTGTCGTTGAACGGCAGCGGCATCGCGACCTTCAGCGACCGTGCCCGCGACGCCGTGCGCGGCGGCGGGCCGGGCGACAACGACGTCCGGTTGATCTCGCAGCAAGGCTTCGTCAATGGCCTGCATTACGACCGCAACGATCGCGCGACCGGCACGCGCGACGACCTGCTGCGTGCCGCCGACCTGGTGCGCGTCGGACTCGCCGGTTCGTTGCGCGACTACGTGATGACCGACCATCGCGGGCAGGCCGTGCGTCTGTCCGACATCGGTTATGGCGGCGTGCGGCCGGCGGGTTATGCGGGGTCGCCGGACGAAGTCGTGAACTACGTCGAGAATCACGACAACCAGACCCTGTTCGACATCAATGCCTTCAAGTTGCCGACCGCCACGTCTCGCGACGACCGCGCGCGGGTACAGATGCTGGCGGCC
This sequence comes from Ahniellaceae bacterium, assembly GCA_044229785.1. GTDB lineage: Bacteria > Pseudomonadota > Gammaproteobacteria > Xanthomonadales > Ahniellaceae > JADKHK01. Next base: position 5,605 of record JBGASK010000071.1, on the reverse strand, counting down.
GCGATCAACCTGTTCAGCCAGGGCATCGCCTACTTCCATGCCGGCGTCGACACGTTGCGCAGCAAGTCGCTGGACCGCAACAGCTACGACAGCGGCGACTGGTTCAATCGGATCGACTGGTCGTATCGCGACAACTTTTTCGGATCCGGCTTGCCGCCCCGACAAGACAATGGTGCGACCTGGGATCTGATGCGTCCGTTGTTGGCCGATTCGCGAATCAAGCCCGAGCCGGCGCAGATCGCGTGGATGCGCGACGCTTTCCGCGACCTGCTGCGGATACGCGCCGGTTCGACGCTGTTTCGCCTGCGCCGGGCCGCCGACATCCGCGAGCGGCTGCGCTTCGTGAACACCGGTCCGGCGCAGGAACCGACCGTGCTCGCCGCGTTGCTCGACGGCCGCGGCTACGCGGGTGCCGGGTTCGAACGCGTGGCGTATTTCATCAATGTCGATCGGCAGGCGCATGCCATCGATGTTGCTGCCGCGGTGAACGTCGCCTACGTCCTGCATCCGTTGCAGCGCTCGGCCGCGGCGGCGGATGCGCGTCCGCGCGAGGCTGCGCGGTTCGATCGAAGTCGCGGTCGTTTCACGATTCCGCCGCGTTCGGCGGTTGTTTTTGTGGTGGAAGGGGAGAACCCGTGATGACGCGAAGCATTCTGGCCTGGATCGGTGTCTGCATCGCTGGATGCACATGGGCCGCGGAGCCGACCAAACGAGCGGACGTCGTCGCCAGCATCGAATCGCCGGGCAAGGTGCTGCGCGTCGAGGTCGGCCTCGATGAAGGTCGCGCCAGCTACGCGATCAGGCGCTTCGGCGAGACCGTCATCGCACCGTCTCGGCTCGGCTTCCTGCTGCGCGATGCCGAGAAGCTGGAGCGGAATCTCGAACTCGCCGCGCAGTCGACCCGCAGCCACGACGAGACCTGGGAACAGCCCTGGGGCGAGTCTCGCTTCGTGCGCGACCGGCACAACGAACTGCGCGTGACCTTCGCCGAAACCCTGAAATCGAAACGCCGCTTCGACGTGGTGTTTCGCGTGTTCGACGACGGCGTCGGCTTTCGCTATGTGTTTCCCGACCAGCCGCAACTGCGCGACGTGATCATCGACGACGAACTGACCGAGTTCCACGTGCTGCCCGAAGCCGAAGCCTGGTGGATTCCGGCGGGCGAATGGAATCGCTACGAATACCTCTACAACCGCACGCCGCTGGCCGAAGTCGGGCAGGCGCACACGCCGATGACGTTGCGCACGCGCGATGGCTTGCACATCGCGTTGCATGAAGCCGCCTTGGTCGACTACGCCGCGATGTGGCTGCGCCGCGTCGAAGGGCAGCGCTTCAAGGCGCAATTGTCGCCGGCCTCGGAGGGCTGGAAGGTGCGGCGGCGTGCGCCGTTCGAGACGCCGTGGCGCACCTTGCGCATCGCCGACACGGCGGCGGCGCTGTATCAGTCGAACCTGGAGCTGAACCTCAATGCGCCCAATGCGCTGGGTGACGTGTCGTGGTTCAAGCCTGCGAAATACGTCGGCGTCTGGTGGTCGCTGCATCTGGATCGCGAGACCTGGGCACGCGGCCCGAAGCATGGGGCGACCACCGCGAACACCCGCCGCTACATCGATTTCGCCGCCGAGCACGGCTTCCGCGGCGTGCTGGTCGAGGGCTGGAACCGTGGCTGGGACGGAAACTGGTTCGGCGACGGCAACGACTTCGATTTCACCCGCGCGACCGAAGACTTCAATCTGCCCGAACTCGCCGACTATGCGCGCGAGAAGGGCGTGCACCTGGTGGGTCATCACGAAACCGGCGGCGCGGTCAGTCACTACGAGCGGCAGTTGGGTGCGGCGCTGGACCTGTATGCGAAGCATGGCGTCGACGTGATCAAGACCGGGTATGTCGCCGATGCCGGGCAGATCGAGCGCTTCGATCGCCCGGGCGGTCCGGTGCTGCGCGAGTGGCACGACGGCCAGTGGCAGTCGCGACACCATTTGCGCGTCGTCGCCGAAGCGGCGAAGCGCCATATCGCGATCAATCCGCACGAGCCGATCAAGGACACCGGGCTGCGTCGCACCTGGCCGAACTGGGTGTCGCGCGAAGGCGCGCGCGGCATGGAATACGCGGCCTGGGGCAATCCGCAGAATCCGCCGGAGCACGAGGTCAATCTGGTGTTCACGCGCATGTTGGCCGGCCCGATGGACTACACGCCCGGCATCGTCAGCCTGCAGGGGCGCACGCATCCGATTCCGTCGACGCTGGCGAAACAGCTGGCGCTGTACGTCGTGCTCTACAGCCCGATCCAGATGGTTGCCGACCTGCCCGAGCATTACGCCGAACATCGCGATGCCTTCCGGTTCATCCGCGATGTCGCGGTCGACTGGGCGGAGACGCGCGTGCTGAACGGCGAGATCGGCGACTACGTGACCATGGTGCGCAAGGATCGCAACAGCGAGCAATGGTTCCTCGGCAGCCTCACCGACGAGTATGGCCGCGTGTTGTCGGTGCCGCTGTCGTTCCTGACCCCGAGCAAGACCTATCGCGCCGAGATCTACCGCGATGGCGACGACGCCCACTACCTCGACAACCGCTTCGCCTTCGCCACCGAATCGCGTGACGTGACCAGTGCCGACACGCTGACGATCAAGCTCGCGCCCGGTGGCGGTCAGGCGATTCGTTTCGTTCCGGCGGATTGAGCGGACCGAACACCCAGACGCCCGAGGGGCGCGGTTGTGTGGGTGCGAGTGAGATTCGCACCCACAAAATCATCGATCCAGGGCCGCTGCTGGAGCGCGGTTCATCGCGCGACCGGATGCCGCAATGTCGCCGCTTCCCGCGCCAGCGCCTCGATCTTCGCGAAGTCGCGGGCGGCGAGGGCGTCGGCGGGCACCATCCACGAGCCGCCGACGGTGATGACATTGGGCAGGGCGAGATACCGCGGTGCGCTGGCGGCGTCGATGCCGCCGGTCGGGCAGAACTTCACCGATGCAAACGGGCCCGCGAACGACTTGAGCGCGGGAATGCCGCCGCTCGATTCCGCAGGGAAGAACTTGAAGCGGCGATGGCCATGTTCGAGGCCGCGCATCAGTTCGCTGGCGGTGCCGACGGCCGGAAGATGCGGGATCGTCGCGCGCGCGGCGGCTGCGTAGAGCGCATCGGTGCAGCCGGGAGAGATCGAGAAACGCGCGCCGGCGCGGGTCACGGCATCGAGATCGCCCTCGTCGAGCACGGTGCCTGCACCGACGATGGCGTCCGGCACCTCGCGCGCCATTGCGGCGATGGCGTCGAGTGCGATGGCGCTGCGCAGGGTCACTTCGAGCACCGGCAAGCCACCCGCCACAAGCGCACGCGCCAGCGGCACGGCGTCCTCAAGCGAGTGGATGGCGATGACCGGCAACACCGGTGCCTGCGCGAGGATCACATCGACGGCTTGACTGCGTTGTTCGGAGGTCCATGAAGCCATGATGTTTCCTTGGTGCGATCAGGTCTGCGGGTGCTGCATGGCGCGCAAGGCCATCGCGGCGCCGAGCAGGCCGGGGTTGGGGTGGGTGACGACGCGGATCGTGACCGATTCCAGGTACGCGGCAAACCGGCCCTTGGCCAGGAAGCGTTCGCGGAATGCGCTCGAGCGCAGGAACGGAATGAAGCGCGGCACGATGCCGCCGGCGATCATCACCGTGCGCGCCCCGTGGATCAGCGCAGCGTCGCCGGCCACGCTGCCGAGCACCGCGCAGAAGCGCGCCAGCGTGCGTCGCGCCAGCAGGTCGTGGCCGTCGAGCGCGGCTTCGACGAGAGCCGCTGGGTCGCGCAATGGCGTGCGTGCATCGAGTGCGGACGCGAGATCGTCGCCGGCCGCGAGCGCCGCGTCGATATGCGACAGACCCGCGCCGCAGAGCAATCGTTCGGTCGAGACCCGACCGAATTTCGCCGTCATCCAGCGCGCGATCGCCTGCTCCTCGTCGCCCAGCGGCGCAAAGCCGACATGGCCGCCTTCGGTCTCGACGACCTGCCAGCCCGGGGTGTCGCCGCCGACCAGCAATGCGACACCGAGGCCGGTGCCGGGACCGAGCACGCTGACCGGGCCGCGCAAGGGCGCGTCTTCGGCGCCGTGCAAGGTCACCACCTCGTCGCTGCCCAGGGCCGGCACGGCCCAGGCGACGGCGCCGAAGTCGTTGATCATGTCGAGCGAGGCGAGACCGAGGCTGCGTTGCAGTTCGCTGCGGCTGAACGACCAGGCGCGATTGGTCAGGCGGATTTCGTCGGCGCCGACCGGGCAGGCGACCGCGATGGCCGCATGCCGCGGCTGCACGCAGACGCCCGCGAGATAGTGTTCGGCGGCGTGTTGCAGGCTGGCGAACTCGGCATTGCGCAACGACTGCTGCTGCAGCAACTGCGGCTGCGGCTGCGGCGAAGCGAGATCGGTCAGCGCGAAACGCGCGTTGGTCCCGCCGATGTCGGCGATCATCGCCAGCGCGTGCGGCGTCGCCATCGCTCAGGCGTCCTCGAACAAGGTGCAGGCGCCTTGCTCGGCCGAACCGACGCGTGCGCGCAGACCGCCGAACAGGTCGCGGCCGAGGCCGTGGCGATTCGCCGCCAGGTCGAATGCCGCGGGTTCGCGCGCGGCCACTGTCGCGGCATCGAGCAGCACGTCCATGGTGCCGGCCTCGGCGTCGATGCGGACGATGTCGCCATCGCGTAGCTTCGCGATGGCGCCATCGCAAATCGCTTCCGGGGTCACGTGGATCGCCGCCAGCACCTTGCCCGAGGCGCCGGACATGCGTCCGTCGGTGAGCAAGGCGACGCGTTGGCCGCGATCCTGCAGCACGCCGAGCGTCGGCGTCAGCTTGTGCAGTTCCGGCATGCCGTTGGCGCGCGGGCCCTGGGCGCGAATCACCGCGACGAAATCGCCGACGAGTGCGCCGGCCTTGAATGCGGCGAGCAGATCGTCCTGCGCGTCGAACACGCGCGCCGGCGCTTCGATGACGCGATGTTCTGGTTTCACCGCGGAGACCTTGACCACGGCGCGACCGAGGTTGCCTTCGAGTCGGCGCAGGCCGCCTTCGGCATCGAAGGGTTCGGCCACGCCGCGCAGGATGCCGCGGTCGAGCGAAGCAGCCGGCGGACCGCGCCAGCGCAGCGTGCGGTCGTCGAGATGGGGTGCCATCGCCTGATCGCGCAACGAGCCGCCGTGCACGCAGCGGATGTCGTCGTGCAACAGTCCGGCGTCGAGCAGTTCGCGGATCACGACGCCAAGACCGCCGGCGGCCTCGAAGTGGTTCACGTCGCCTTGTCCGTTCGGATAGATGCGGGCCAGCAGCGGCGTGGCGCGGCCGAGTTCGTCGAGATCGTCCCAGTCGATGACGAGGCCGGCGGCGCGCGCGATCGCGACGAGGTGGATCGCGTGATTGGTCGAGCCGCCGGTCGCGGCCAGTCCGACCATCGCGTTGACGATGGCTTTCTCGTCGACGGTGTGGCCGATTGGCGTGTAGTCGTGCCCCAGCGCGGTGATGGCGCAGGCGCGCTCGGTGGCGGCCACCGTCAGTGCATCGCGCAACGGCGTGTTCGGGTTGATGAAAGCCGCGCCGGGCATATGCAGGCCCATCATCTCCAGCAGCATCTG
>JBGASK010000070.1:0-17394 GCA_044229785.1 Ahniellaceae bacterium | reverse complement strand
GCTCGAACAGCAACGCCGCACCGACTATCAATACTGGGCCAATCCCCGGAACCCAAGCCCCGCCTAAACTGTTGATTTCGCTAAATAAAATGGCCGTTATGTCAGTAAGTAGACATAATATACATTCTCACTCATTTCGGGCCAGGAGCGCGTAGTACAGCAACGGGATCACGACCAGGGTCAGCACGGTCGAGACCAGGATGCCGAAGATCAGGCTGATGGCGAGGCCGTTGAAGATCGGGTCGTCGAGGATGAAGAATGCCCCGCCCATGGCCGCGACGGCCGTCAGCGCGATCGGTTGTGCGCGCACGGCGCAGGCTTCGACGACGGCATCGGCCAGCGCCATGCCCTGTGTCCGCGCGTGGTTGATGAAGTCGACCAGCAGGATCGAGTTGCGGACAATGATGCCGGCCAGCGCGATCATGCCGATCATCGAGGTCGCGGTGAACTGCGCGCCGAGCAAGGCATGGCCCGGCATCACGCCGATCGCGGTCAGCGGAATCGGCGCCATGATCACCAGCGGAACCACATAGCTGCGGAACTGCGCGACCACGAGCAGATAGATCAGCAACAGGCCGGCCGAATACGCCAGGCCCATGTCGCGGAAGGTCTCGAAGGTGATCTGCCATTCGCCATCCCACTTCACCGCGAAGCGCGAGGTGTCGGCCGGTTGCGCGAAGAAATACTGGTCGAGCTGCTCGCCCGCGAGCGGTGCCGCGTTCAATTGCGAGACCACGCTGAACATGCCGTACAGCGGCGAATCGAGCGCGCCGGCTTCGTCCGCCAGCACGTAGACGACCGGCGCCAGATCCTTGTGGTACAGCGTCTGTTCCCACGGTTGCTGCTCGACCCGCACCATCTCCGACAGCGGCACCAGACGGCCATCGCTCGCACGGACGCGAATCGCCAGCAGTTGCGCGAGATTCGCCTGTTCGCCCGCCGGCAGGCGCAGGCGGATCGGCACCGGATACTTCGAGGCGCCATCCCGCAGATAGGTGGCATCGGCACCGGAAACCGCGAGCGCCAGCGCGTCGGCGATCTGCGCCTGGGTGATGCCGAGCCGAGCCGCGCGTTCGCGATCGACGATGACCACTTCACGCATCGCGTCGCCTTCCATGCTGGTGTCGATGTCGACGATGCCCGCGGTCGCCACGAACTTGGCCTGCAGCGCACGGGCGATCTCGCGCGCACGCTGCGCATCGGGTCCGTAGACCTCGGCCACCAGCGGCGCCATCACCGGCGGACCGGGCGGCACTTCGGTGACCTTGATCGAGGCGTCGTATTTGCGGCCGATCTCGGCCAGCGCCGGGCGCACCGCGCGTGCGATGTCGTGGCTCTTGCGCGAACGCGCGTGCTTGTCGACGAGGTTCACCTGCAGGTCGCCGACATTGGCGCCGCCGCGCAGGTAGTACTGGCGCACCAGCCCGTTGAAATTCACCGGTGCCGCGGTGCCGGCGTAACCCTGCACATGCATCACCTCGGGCACGTCGACCAGTGCCTGCGCGAGTTCGACCAGCAGGGCATTCGTGCGTTCCAGCGGCGCGCCCTCGGGCAGGTCGACGACGACCTGGAACTCGGACTTGTTGTCGAGCGGCAACATCTTCAGCACGACCAGTTGCAGCACCGCGAGCAAGGCCGCGAACAACACCGCCGCGAGCATGCCGCCGAACAGCATCAGACGACGGCGACCGCCGCGCTCGGCGTCGAGGAACGGCGTGAGCACGCGCTGGAACAGTCGCTTCAGGCGCGCGGCGATGGCACGGCCGCCCTGCCCCGTTTCCTCGACAACGTGATGCCGCGACAGCAGCTTGTACGCGAGCCAGGGCGTGACCGTCAGCGCGATCAGCAGCGACAGCAGCATGCCGGCCGAGGCATTGATCGGGATCGGCCGCATGTACGGCCCCATCAGCCCCGAGACGAAGGCCATCGGCAGCAGTGCGGCGATGACGGTGAAGGTCGCCAGGATCGTCGGCGCGCCGACTTCGTCCACCGCCGGCGGAATCGCGTCGAGCAGTTTCTTCGCGCCCAGCGCCATGTGGCGGTGGATGTTTTCGACGATGACGATGGCGTCGTCGACGAGGATGCCGATCGAGAAGATCAGCGCGAACAGCGACACGCGATTGATCGTGAAACCCATCGCCCAGCTCGCGAACAAGGTCAGCGCCAAGGTCAGCACGACCGCGGTGCCGACGACGACGGCCTCGCGCCAGCCGAGCGCGAACAGGACCAGCAGCACCACCGACATCGTCGCGAAGACGAGCTTCTGGATCAGCTTCATCGCCTTGTCGTTGGCGGTGTAGCCGTAGTCGCGCGTGGTCGTGATGCGTACGCCCTCGGGCACGTGCGTGGCCTTCAGCGCATCGAGGCGGGCAAGAATCGCGCCGGTGATGTCGGCCGCATTCGCGCCTGGCTTCTTCGCGATGGCGATCGTCACCGCAGGCGCCAGGGCCAGCGTGCCCGCACCCTGCCCGGCTTCGGCCTGCCAGACGTACTGATGTGGCAGGTCGGCACCGCGGCGGATGCGGGCGACATCGGCCAGCAGCAGCGGACGCCCGTCACGCAGGCCGACGATCAGGTTCGCGACTTCGTCGGCGTCCGCCAGCCAGGTCCCGGCCGTCACCGGCACCTGCGCATCCGCACCGACGCGTTCCCCGGCCTGCTGCACGACATTGGCCGACGCCAATGCGGCGGCCAGATCCGAGGGCGTCATGCCGTATGCGGCCAGGCGCGTGGCATCGAGTTCGACCACGACGGCGCGGTCCGGCGCGCCGATCGTGTAGACATCGCGGGTGCCGGGCACCCGCTTCAGTTCGGTTTCCAGCGTGTGCGCGACTTCGGCCAGTTCGGTGGCGCCGCGCGCGTCGTCGCCGGACAGCGTGAGGCTCCTCACCGGCACGTCGTCGATGCCCATCGGCCGCACCAGCGGCTGCCCGACGCCGAGCCCGCGCGGCGCCCAGTCCTGGTTCGAATAGACCTGGTTGTAGAGCCGCACCAGGGCGTCCTGACGCGGCACGCCGACCTGGAACTCGACGGTCAGCACCGCCATGCCGGGTCGCGACACCGAGTAGACGTGTTTCACGCCCTCGACCTCGGACAACACCTGTTCCAGCGGATAACTGACCAGATTCTCGACATCCGCAGCGGGTGCGCCGGCGAAGGGCACCATGATGTTGGCCATGGTCACGTCGATCTGCGGTTCTTCCTCGCGCGGGGTGATCAACACCGCGACCAGACCGAGCAGGAAGCCGGCGATGGCCAGCACCGGCGTCAGCGGATTCGCGACGAAGGCACTGGCGAGTCGCCCCGAGATGCCCATCCGGGCGGCGTCATGACTCACGTCGCATTCTCCTTCGCGCCGGTGATGTGCGCCAGCGCCGCCAACGGATCGGCGGCGATGCGGTCGCCGGCCTTCAGGCCGGCCAGCACTTCGACCCGGTCGCCGAAGCGATGGCCGAGGCGCACCTGGCGCAGCGCAACGCGATTCGCGGCATCCACCACGTAGACCGCGGTCACTTCGCTGCGGCGCACGAGCGCGGTCTCCGGAATCAGTACGCGGTCGGCCTGGCCGATCGCGAACGCCGCCTTGACCGTCATGCCGGGTTGCAGCCCGGTTTCGGCCTCCGGCAATTCCAGGCGTACCCGGAAACTGTGCGTCTTCGCATCGGCATACGGGAAGATCACCACCTCGCGCGCTTCGATGCGACGGCCGTCATCGAGCAGGATCGCGGCTTTCGACTGTTCGCGGATGGCGGCGAGGTCGCCTTGCGGAATTTCGACCTCGACCCGCAATTGCGCCAGCGACAGGCCCGACACCAGCGGCTGGCCCGGACGCACGGTTTCGCCGACCTGCACATGGCGTTCGGTCAGAATGCCGCTGTACGGTGCGCGCACCACGGTGTAGTCGACCTGTTCGCCGGCTTCGCGCACTGCGGCGCGTGCGGCCTCGAAGGCGGCGTTCGCGGCATCGTGGCGCGCCACGGCCTGATCGTAGGCGGCCTGCGCGATCAGCTTCTTCGCGATCAGGTCCTTGGCGCGATCGAACGCGAGTTGCGCCTCGCGCGCGTTGGCTTCGGCGGCGCGCAGCGCGGCATCGGCCTGGCGGCGCCCGGATTGCTGCTCGACATCGGTGAAGCGCACGATCACGTCGCCGACCTTGACGTAATCGTTCACGTCGAACGGCAATTCGACGACGCGGCCGCCGGTCTGCGCCGACAGCGTCGCCTTGTTGACCGCGTCGACGACACCGTCCCACAGGCGCTCCTGCGTCGCCGACTGCGTCTCGACCGTCAGTGTCGCGAAGGCCACCGGCGCGGCCTTGCGCGGTGCGGTCGATTCGCTGCCGCAGGCAGCAAGAAAAACGGCAACGGCCAGGGCCGCAGGTCGGATCAGGCGCATGTCGATCTCACTTGAAGGCGCAGCCGGCGGGGATGCCGAGCTTGCGGAACACGATGGCGGCCGGACAGAAGCCGGTAAAGGCCGATTGCAGCAGATTCAGACCGACAAAGGCGGTCAGCAGCAGCCACAGCGGCGAAACGAAATAGGTCAGCACGGCGCTCAGCAGCACCATCGTGCCGGCGAAGGCGAACATGGCTTTGTCGACGTTCATGGGAATGCTCCTCGGTGGTTGGATGGGTCATTTCAGTCGCTCGATGCCGAGCGCCTTGAGCACGTACTTCTCGTAGATCGGTTCGGTGTTGCCGGAGCGCATCTTGGCGAGGAAGTATTTTTCGAAGGCCACCTTGGCCAGATGCACCCACTTGCCGACCTTGGCCCAGGTGACATTGCGCGGCGGGATCTGCGGAATGGCGACGAAGGCGGCGCCGGTGTCGCCCATGTCGGCCAGGCAGATCGCGTTCCAGGTCGCCTTGGCCTCGACTGCACGACCTTCGATGTCGGCCTTGATGTTGGTGACGATGGCCGTGACCATCGACTCGATCATGAAACCGGTCTTGGGCGCGCCGGTCGGTACCGGCGTCTGTTCCACCGGCGGAATGGCGACGCAAACGCCAGCCGAATAGACGTTGGCGTATTTCGGGTTGCGCTGGTGCGCGTCGATCAGCACGAAGCCGCGAGGATTGCAGAGATCCTTGGTCTGACGCACGGCGTCGACGCCGGTGAACGGCGGCATCACCATCGCGTACTTGAACGGCAGCGCGTGCTCTTTCAGCAGCTTGCCGTAGTCATCAACCTCGTGGGCCTGGACCTCGTTCGCAGTGACTTCGGTGATCTTCGCGTTCGTGATCCACTTGATGTGGCGCTGGCGCAGTTCGGATTCGAGCAGCCCCTTGGAATCGCCGACGCCGCCGAGCCCCATGTGGCCCACATAGGGTTCGCTGGTCACATAGGTCATCGGCACGCGGTCGCGCAGCTTGCGCTTGCGCAGGTCGGCGTCGAGGATCATCGCGAACTCGTAGGCCGGACCGAAGCAGCTGACGCCCGGTGCGGCGCCGATCACGATCGGTCCAGGGTCTTTCAGGAACTGCTCGTACGCGGCCCAGGCCGTCTGGGCATGTTCGGTGGTGCAGATCGATTGCGTATGCGCGGACGGACCGAGTCCCGGCACTTCGTCGAAGGCCAGGCGCGGCCCGGTGGCGATGACCAGATAGTCGTAGTCGAGCATGCGTCCGCCGCGCAGCACGACCTGGTTCGATTCCGGCACGACGCGTTCGGCACCGGCGGCTTCGAAGCCGATGGCCTTCTTCGCCAGATGCGTGGGTGCATCGACCTGAATGTCGGCCGGCTTGCGCCAACCCACGGCGACCCAGGGGTTCGACGGCGTGAAGCTGAACTTGGTGCCCTCGCCGACGACGGTGATGGCCGCCTTGTCCTTGCCGAGTGCGGCCCGCAATTCGTAGGCGACACTCATGCCGCCGATGCCTGCACCGAGTACGACGATCTGCTTCATGACGCCCTCCCTCCGGACGGTTTTAAATTAGATATTGCTAATGTAGCGATGTCTGAAATACAATTCAAGCACCCCGCCGCTACCCGCCCTCTCTCGCATGGCCGTCGCTCGCAGTCGTACATCCCAGGCGCAACAGGACCTCGCCACCGCGATGGCCGCTCAGGCGGAACTCGCTTCCGATCTGCTGCGCGCGATGGCGCATCCGCAACGCCTGCGCGTGTTGTGCCTGCTTGTCGAAGGCGAACGTTCGGTCGGCGACATCAATCGCGAGATCGATCTCAGCCAGTCGGCGCTGTCGCAGCACCTGGCGAAGCTGCGTGAAGAAGGTCTGGTCGCGACCCGCAAGGAAGCCCAAACCGTTTACTACAGCCTGACGCCGGGACCGGCGCTTGCAGTCATCCGTACCCTGCACGACGCCTATTGCCCCGGCGGCAACCGTTCTTCGACCTGTTCCTGAGGAGTTTCCATGCTGTCGCAATTCAAGAGTCTGCTCGGTTTCGGAACGAATGCGGTGTCTCCTCACGAGGCCGTGCAACGCATCAATGCGGGCGCGCGCGTGATCGACGTGCGCGAACCCGACGAATACGCCCAGGGCAGCATCGCCCACGCGGTCAACGTGCCCCTGTCGCGCATCGATCGCGACGGCATTGCGGCGCTGGACCAGGCCGGCGTCGCGCACGATCGCGGCGAACTGCTGGTGATCTGCCGCAGCGGTGCGCGCTCGGGCAATGCCTGCGCGCGCCTGCAGACCGCGCTCGGCGAACGTGCGGTCAATCTTCAGGGTGGGCTGATGGCCTGGGTCGGCGCAGGCCTGCCGGTGCAGTCGAATCCGGGGCGTCGCCCATGAACCGCGTGAAGGGAAAGGTCTGCGTGATCACCGGCGCGGCGCTCGGCATCGGCCGTGCCTGCGCCATGCGATTGGCGGAAGAAGGCGCGCGCATCGCGGCGTTCGACGTGCTCGACGACGACGGCGCGACACTTGTCGCCACGCTGGCTGCGCAGGGCGCCGAAGCGCGTTACTGGCATGTCGACGTGTCGAACGAAGCCCGGGTCAAGGCGGCGATGGACGAGGCAGCGGCGCACTTCGGCGCCATCGACGTGCTCGTCAACAATGCCGGCATTTCGGGTGCGAACAAGCCGACGCACGAGATCACCGAAGCCGAGTGGGACCGCGTCCAGGCCGTCAACGTCAAGGGCGTGTTTTTCTGCAGCAAGCACGCGATTCCGCACATGAAGCGCGCGGGACAGGGCAGCATCGTGAATCTGTCCTCGATCTACGGCCTCGTCGGCGGACCGGACGTGCCGCCGTATCACGCCGCCAAGGGCGCGGTGCGGCTGATGGCCAAGACCGACGCGATGATCTACGCGCCGGACCGCATCCGCGTGAACTCGATCCATCCCGGCTACATCTGGACGCCGATGGTCGAGAACCATTTGCGCAACAGCGGCGCGGCCGACCTGGACGCCGCGAAGAAACAGGTGGGGTCGGTGCATCCGCTCGGCCATGTCGGCGAACCCGACGACATCGCCTGGGGCGTGGTCTACCTGGCCTCCGAGGAATCGAAGTTCATGACCGGTTCGGAACTCGTGATCGACGGCGGCTATACCGCGCGTTGAACGCAGCGCCGATCAGATCGCCGAGAAACCGCGCTCGAGATCGGCGATCAATACATCGGGGGCTTCGAGTCCGATCGAAAACCGCACGAGGTTGACGGGCACGCTGGCGGCGGTCTTCAGGCTGCCCCAGTCGCGCACGCCGGCGACCGGGAAGACCAGCGATTCGTAACCGCCCCAGCTAGCCGCCATCAGAAAACGCTGCAGCGCGTCGCAGAAGCGGTCGATGGCGGCGATGTCGGGCACGTCGAGTTCGATCGAGAACAGGCCGCTGGCATGATGCAACTGCGCGGCGCTCAGGGCCGGTTGCGCCGCGTGCGCCGCCACCGGCGCGTGGATGCGGCGCACCCTCGGATGATCCGCGAGATGCGCCAGCACCGTTGCGGTCGTTGCGGCGATGCGTTCCAGCCGCACCGGCAGCGTGCGCAGGCCGCGCAGCAGCAGCCAGGCATCGAAGGGCGACAGGATGGCGCCGAGGGTCATGTACGGCCCGTCGAACACCTTGCGCATCGTCGCGTCGGAGCCGCACAACGCGCCGGCGACGACATCGCTGTGGCCATTGAGATACTTGGTCGCGGAATGCGCGACGAGATCGATGCCGTGCGCGAGCGGCGATTGACCAAGCGGCGTCGCATAACTGTTGTCGACCAGGGTCACGATGCCCCGCGCCTTCGCGATCGCCGCAATCGCCGCGAGATCCTGCTGCTCGAAGGTCAGCGAGTTCGGACTTTCCAGCACGATCATCCGTGTCGTCGGCGAGATCGCAGCCGCGATCGCCGCGGGGTCGCGCGCATCGACGAACACGCCGCGCAGTCCGAACTGCGGCAACAGCTTGCGCACCAGCTGACCGGTCCAGAAATAGGGCTTTTCGACGCAGACCACCTCGTCGCCGGCGCGCACGTTCGCGAGCACGCCGGCCGCGATGGCCGCCGCACCCGATCCGAACATCAGCGCACGTTCCGCACCTTCCAGCGCCGCGACTTTCTTCGCGACGATCCCGACGGTCGGATTCTGGCCGCGGGTGTAGACATGTGCGTTGAACTCGTCCGCCAGTCGCGCGCGCATGGTCGCGATGTCGGGGTGCGCGAAGATCGCGCTCTGCACGATCGGAGGGATCACCGCGTCGAAGTAGCGGTCGCGCTCCTCGCCGAGCTGATTGATGATCCAGGACAGGTCCATCGCTGCCCTGCCCGTTTCAGTTCGCTTCCAGCGCCAGACGCTCGTGCATCATCGCGACCACGGCGTTGTGCAGTTCCGGATCTTCGAGCGCGAGATGCACGGTGGCCTGGACCATGCCGAGACGGTTGCCGCAGTCGAAACGGCGACCGATGAAGCGATACGCCAGCACCGGATCGTCGGCGAGCAGGGCCGCGATGCCGTCGGTGAGCTGAATCTCGCCGCCGGTGCCGGCGCGAGTGGTTTCCAGCAATTCGAAGATGCGCGGCTGCAGGATGTAGCGGCCGACGATGGCCAGCGTCGACGGCGCGACGTCCGGCTTCGGCTTCTCGACCACGCCGCGCACGCGTGCGAGATGTTCGTCGATGCGTTCGGCCGAGACGATGCCGTAGCGCTGCGTGTGTTCGCGCGGCACGTCTTCGACCGCGATGACGCTGGCCCGGTCGCGTTCCGCGATGTCGGCCATCTGGTGCAGCGCGCCGCGGCCGCGATTCCAGATCATGTCGTCCGGCAGCAGCACCGCGAACGGTTCGTTGCCGACGACGGGACGCGCGCACAGCACCGCGTGTCCCAACCCCAGCGCCTCGTGCTGGGTGACGAATACCGTCTGCACGTGGCGCGGCAGGATGTCGCGCACCATCGCCAGCAGTTCATGTTTGCCCGCCTGCTCGAGCTTGGTCTCGAGTTCGTAAGCCTTGTCGAAATAGTCGGCGATGGCGTGCTTGTAGCGGTTGGTCACGAACACCAGCGTGTCGCAGCCGGCTTCGACCGCTTCCTCGACCGCGTACTGGATCAGCGGGCGGTCGATCAACGGCAGCATTTCCTTCGGAACGACCTTGCTCGCGGGCAGGAAACGGGTGCCGAGGCCGGCCACCGGGAAAACGGCTTTGCGGATGCGCATCAGCGAATGCCTTTCGGGAGATGGCTGTTCAAGAGACAGCCTTGTGGATCGAGACGATGTCGGCGTCGCGTTCGGTGCGCGACTGGTCGAACTCCGGCACCAGCGACTGCAGCAGGCGCAATGCCTCGTCTTCGTCGAAGCGGCGCACGGCGGCATCGAGCATGCGCATCGTCGAGGTCAGTTCGGCGAAGGCGATCAGTCGCGGCTGCGACAGGAAGATCTTCGGGTGCCCGGTGCTTTCGTGGTTTTCCTGTTCGTGGAAGAGTTCCTCGAACAATTTCTCGCCGGCGCGCAGGCCGGTGTAGACGATCTGGATATCGCGCTCCGGCACCTTTCCGGCGAGCAGGATCATCTGCTCGGCGAGATAACGGATGCGCACCGGTTCGCCCATGTCGAGCGCGAAGATTTCGCCGCCGCGACCGAGCACGGCCGCCTGCAGGATCAGCTGACAGGCTTCGGGAATGGTCATGAAATAGCGCGAGATTTCCGGGTGCGTGACGGTAACCGGCCCGCCGCGACGGATCTGGTCGCGGAACAGCGGCACCACGCTGCCGGCGGAATCGAGCACGTTGCCGAAACGCACGGTGATGAAATGCGTTTTCGACTGCTGCGCGAAGCTCTGGCAGAAGATCTCGGCGGCGCGTTTGGTCGCGCCCATGACGCTGGACGGATTGACCGCCTTGTCGGTCGAGATCAGCACGAAGTTGTGCACGCCATGGCGGTCGGCAGCCAGCGCCAGCGTCTGCGTCGCCAGCAGGTTGTTGCGCACGGCTTCGCGCACCTGATGCTGCAGCAGCGGCACGTGCTTGAACGCGGCGGCATGGAACACCGCTTCCGGCTTGACGCGGGTGAACACGCATTCGAGCGTGGCGGCGTCGCCGCAGTCGCCGAGGATCGGGTCGACGACGAGATCGGGAAACTCGACGCGCAGTTCCTGCTCCACCCGGTACAGGTTGTATTCGGACAGTTCGAGCACGGCCAGGCGTTCGACGCCGAGCCGTGCGACCTGCCGGCACAGCTCCGAGCCGATGGACCCGCCGCCGCCGGTGATCAGCACGCGCCGCGAGGCCAACCCGGCACGAATCGCCGTCCAGTCGAGCGACACCGGTTCGCGCCCGAGCAGATCCTCGATCGCGACTTCCTTCAGTTCATTGAAGTTCGAACGGCCTTCGACCACGTCTTCGAGTCGCGGCACCGTGCGGAACGGCAGGCCGGTCTGTTCGCAGATGCCGACGATGCGCTGCATCTGCTGGTTCTTCGCGGTCGGGATGGCGATCAGCACCATTTCGGCGGCGACTTCGCGCGCCAGTTGCGGCAGCTGCTCGATCGGCCCGAGCACCGGCACGCCGTGCACGTTGGCGCCGCGCAGTCCGGGCTTGTCGTCGAGGAACCCGACCACGCGATACGCGCCTTCGCGGCGCAGGTCGCGCGCCAGCGTCTCGCCGGCCCGCCCTGCCCCGAGCACCAGCACGCGCTTGGCCGGCGCGCCGCCGCCGTCGTAGCGGCTGTCCTTCCAGTAGCGATAGGCCATGCGCGGCGTGCCGAGCAGCAGCATCAGCGCGATCGGATACATCAGCAGCACCGAACGCGGGGTGCCTTCGAGCCGGTCGAGGAAGAACAGGCCGAGGGCGATGGCGAGCGCGCCGAGGACCGAGGCACGGGCGATGTTCCACAGGTCCGGCAGGCTGGCGAAGCGCCAGAGGCCGCGGTACAGGCCGGTCCAGGCGAGGATGATGGTCTGTGCGACCAGCACGATCGCGTATTCGTTGCCGAACAGCGGCACCGGCGGCGGATCGATCTGCAGGTTCCAGCGCAGCCAGTTGGTGCCGTACCAGGCCAGCCAGATCATGGCCAGATCATGGGCAACGACCGCTAGGCGCGGATGGAGGATGGCGATCAGTCGTCGCAAGTTCATGGTCGTCGCTGGTTCATGGCCGGTATTGTGCCCGATGGCTGCGCCGCAACGCACCACGCGCCGCACACCAGGTGCCCAGTCCGAGCGCATAGACCGCGACCGTGGCTGCGAATTCCCGCTGCGGCGAGCGTTCCGACGCATCGAGCCAGACGATGACCGGAACCACGACCAGCACATTCCATCCCTGATAGACGACGACGACGCCGGCGGCGGACCAGCCGCGGCGCCGCAGCCATTGGTAGAGGTGGTCGCGATGCGGCCTCAGCCAGTGCCGCGTGCGGCGCATGCGCCCGACCAGGGTCGCCAGAGCGTCGATCATGAACGTGGAGGACAGCACCAGCGCCCCGCCCCACCCGATCGCCTCGCGCTGGAGGGCCAGCAACGAGAATGCGGCGACCAGCAGACCCAGCGAGATGCTGCCGACATCGCCGAGGAAGACGCGCGCCCGCGGCCAGTTGAACGGCAGAAAGGCCAGCATCGCGAGCGCGGCGGCCACGAACAGGGTGCGCAGGTCGGCCGCGCCGTGGCCGTGGGCGAGCAACGTCAGGACCGCGAAGACGAACAGCGCCTGGCTCGCCAGGTGCGCATCCGACCCGTCCATGAAATTGTGCAGGTTCATCGACGCCGTCGACAGCAGCAGGATCCCGAGGAACAACTCGGTCCACTGCCCGGGCGCCGCGCCGCTCGCGGCGATATGGGCGACCGCCAACATCGCGGCCGCGAGCATGTGCATGCCGAGCCGCAAGCGGATCGACAGCGGCCGATGATCGTCGACGAAAC
This sequence comes from Ahniellaceae bacterium, assembly GCA_044229785.1. Lineage (GTDB taxonomy): Bacteria > Pseudomonadota > Gammaproteobacteria > Xanthomonadales > Ahniellaceae > JADKHK01. The sequence goes on along the minus strand of JBGASK010000070.1, from coordinate 5,103 downwards.
TGACGCCGGCGACGGTCGTCAACGCGATCAGCGTCGCAGGAAGCGACGGCGTTCGGGCTTCCGGCCAGACGACCTGGATGCCGAGCAGGACCAGGACAATGGACACGACGGGTCCGATGCCGCCGCCGCGCGGGGTCGGCACGTCGTGCAGGCGCCGCCGCTCGGGCGTGTCCATCACGTTTCGACGGCGCGCAAGGGCGATCCATGCGTGCGTCAGCGAAGCCGACATCCCCAGTGCCAAAGCCGGCATCAGCCAGGCCGGCACCTCAATTCCCCGCGATGCCGTGCACGGGCTTGATCGTGCTCCAGGACTTGCAACCGGGGCACTGCCAGTGGTGCGAACGCGCGCCGAAACCGCAGCGCGAGCAACGGAACAGGGCCTGGCCATCCAGCAGCTGACGCAACAGGTCGCGCACCTGCTCCAGCTGTTCGCGGGCCTCGCCCTGGGCGTTCGACAACTGCAGCTCGACCAGTTCGGCCAGACCGCGCACCGACGGCTTCTTGCGCAGGCGTTCGGCCAGGAAGCGAATCGCCGCAGCATCGCCGTCGCGTTCGCGCACGCGGCGGGTCATCTTGATCACCGGCGAAATGCCGGGATAGCGGCGCATCCACTCGTCCAGCATGGCATCGATCGACTCGCTGCGATCAAGCTGCTCGAGTGCGTCGAGCATCGGTGCCAGCGCGATCGGCAGGTATTCGATGTCGTTCTCGACGGCGCGCTCGTAAGCATTCGCGGCACGGCGCCAATCCTGTTGCGCATGCGCGAGGCGGCCTTCGATCAGGCGCGGTCGCACCGAGACCGGCGCCACGGTCACCGCTTCGGTCAGATAGGCCTTGGCTTGCACCGGGTCGTTCTTCGCGGCGGCATGTTCGGCCAGTTCGCTCAGGAACTGGCTGACCAGTTCGGCCTGCGCCTCGCCGGTGATTTCTTCCAGCCGCCGCGCGTGTTCGATGGCGCGTTTCCAGTCGCGTTCCTGCTGGCAGATCGCGATCAGATGGCGCAGGGCCGCGGGTGCATGCGCATCGATGCCGACGAGATCGGTGAACAGGGTTTCGGCACGGTCGAGCAGGCCGGCGCGCATGTAGTCCTCGCCGAGTTCGAGCAGGGCCAGCGACTTCTGTTCGGGCGTCAGGTTCGGGCGGGCGATCAGGTTCTGGTGCACGCGGATGGCGCGATCGGTTTCGCCACGACGACGGAACAGGTTGCCGAGCGCAAGATGGGTTTCGACGGTCTGCTTGTCGACTTCGGCGATCTGCAGGAACACTTCGATCGCCTTGTCCGGCTGCTCGTTCAACAGGTAGTTCAGGCCGCGGAAGTAGTTGCGTCGCAATCGGTCCGCCTGCGCGCCGACCGCGGTGGCCGGACTGCGTCGCGCGGCCAGCCATCCGGACAGGAACGCGGCCAGTACCAGCAGGGCCAGTACCGACAGGTCGAGCGTCATGGCGCGGTCGGCCCGTGCTGTCGGGCGAGGTCGAGTTGCCGGCGCAGCGCGCGCAGGCGCAGTCGCTGCGGCACGATGACTGCGGCAGACAATGCGACGCTGGCGAGCAGGAATCCGACCAGCAGGCTGAGCGTCACCACGACGCCGAGCGGCAACTGGAAGGCGAAGAAATGGAAGTCGAGGCGCACGACGGCCTCGTTCAGCAGCGCAAACGCGGCAGCCAGCAAGGCCACCGAAGCCGCCATGACAAGCACGATCCAGCGTTTCATCGCCGGCCTCAGTCGCTGTCGGTATCGGAAGAAATGATGCCGTTGACGCGATCGCGCAGTTCCTTGCCGGGCTTGAAGTACGGCACGTACTTGCCGGGCAGCGCGACGGAATCGCCGGTCTTCGGATTGCGGCCCACGCGCGGCGGGCGGAAATGCAGGGAAAAGCTGCCGAAACCGCGGATCTCGATGCGTTCGCCGGTCGCGAGCGACTGGCTGACGTATTCGAGGATTTCCTTGACGCCGAGTTCGACATCATGGTGCGCGAGATGGATCTGGCGCCGCGCCATGGCTTCGATCAGTTCGGATTTCGTCATATCGGTCCGGACATCCTGTGATTCCTGGAGAGCGCCGCCGGCAGGGCTGCTGCCGGCGGCGCCTTCGACTTACTTGTTGCGCATCTGCTCTTTCAGCAGGGCGCCGAGCTTGGTCGTGCCGCCCGCAGCCGACTGGTAGTCGGCCAGCGTGTCGGCCAGTTCCTGCTCGTCCTTGGCGCGGATCGAGAGTTGCAGCGTACGGCCCTTGCGGTCCATGCCGATGAACTTCGCTTCGACTTCGTCGCCGGCCTTCAGGCGCGTGGTCGCGTCTTCGATGCGTTCCTTGGCGATGTCGTTCGCGCGCAGATAGCCTTCGACGCCGTCGCCGAGGTCGATGGTCGCGCCGCGTGCGTCGACTTCACGGACGTGGCCCTTGACGATGCTGCCGCGCGGATTGTTCGCCATGTACGACGCGAACGGATCCTGTTCCAGCTGCTTGATGCCGAGCGAGATGCGTTCGCGCTCCGGATCGACCGCGAGGACCACCGCTTCCAGGTTTTCGCCCTTCTTGAAGTTGCGGACCAGATCTTCGCCGGTGCCCTGCCACGAGATGTCGGACAGGTGGATGAGGCCGTCGATGCCGCCGTCCAGACCGATGAACACGCCGAAGTCGGTGATCGACTTGATCGTGCCGGAGACCTTGTCGCCCTTCTTGTGCATGGCGGCGAAGGTTTCCCACGGATTGCTGGTGCACTGCTTCATGCCGAGCGAGATGCGGCGACGCTCCTCGTCCACATCCAGCACCATGACTTCGGCTTCGTCGCCCACCTGGACCATCTTGCCCGGGTTGACGTTCTTGTTGGTCCAGTCCATTTCCGAGACGTGGACCAGGCCTTCGACGCCCGGTTCCAGTTCGACGAAGCAGCCGTAATCGGTGACGTTCGAGACCTTGCCGAAAATGCGCGAGCTGGACGGATAACGGCGGGCGATGTTGACCCACGGATCTTCGCCGAGCTGCTTGAGGCCGAGCGACACGCGGTTGCGCTCGCGGTCGAACTTGAGCACGCGCACTTCCAGTTCCTGGCCGACTTCGACCACTTCGGACGGATGACGCACGCGCTTCCACGCCATGTCGGTGATGTGCAGCAGGCCGTCGATGCCGCCGAGGTCGACGAACGCACCGTAATCGGTGAGGTTCTTGACGACGCCCTTGACGACCGCGTTCTCCTGCAGGCGCTCCATCAGCTGTTCGCGCTCGGCGCTGAACTCGCTTTCGACCACGGCGCGGCGCGAGACCACGACGTTGTTGCGCTTGCGATCGAGCTTGATGATCTTGAATTCCAGTTCCTTGCCTTCGAGGTAGCTGGTGTCGCGCACCGGGCGCACATCGACCAGCGAACCCGGCAGGAAGGCGCGGACGTCGCGGATGTCGACGGTGAAGCCGCCCTTGACCTTGCCGCTGATGCGGCCATTGACGGTCGCGTTGGCTTCCAGCGCCTTCTCGAGTTCGTCCCACACCATCGAACGCTTGGCCTTCTCGCGCGACAGCACGGTCTCGCCAAAGCCGTTTTCGAGCGAATCGAGGGCGACCTTGACTTCATCGCCAATGGCCACGTCGATTTCGCCCAGTTCGTTCCTGAACTGCTCGATCGGCACAATGCCTTCGGACTTGAGGCCAGCGTGGATGACGACCACGTCGGTGCGCACGTCGACGACGACGCCGGTCACGATGCTGCCCGGCTTCAGACGCGACAGCGCGTTCTGGCTCATTTCAAACAGTTCGGCAAAACTTTCAGTCATGTTGGGTTCCAGTGATTGAACACCGCCGGACCGCTGCGCGGCCTGCGACGGGCTTGGGTTGATGGCGTTGCCGCCGTTGCGAATACCCCGGCCGAAGCCGGGACCACGCCTGTGCCGAGTCGGCGGCAGGTCGATGTCAGAACGGGTTCTTCGGAACCAGCGCCAGCACGCGATCCACCACCTCGTCGATGCCGATGCCGGTGGTGTCGATCAGGATCGCATCGGATGCGGGCTTGAGCGGTGCCACCGGACGCTCTGCGTCGCGGGCGTCCCGCGCGAGGATCTCGCGCAAAAGGGCCGAGAGTGTAACCTCGAAGCCCTTTTGCTTCAACTGCTTATATCGCCTCTCGGCACGCTCTTCGGCGCTCGCGGTCAGGAACACCTTGACCACGGCTTCCGGGAAGATGACGGTGCCCATGTCGCGGCCGTCGGCGACCAGGCCCGGGGCCTGATGGAACGAGCGTTGCTTGTCGACCAGGGCCGCACGCACTGCTGGCACCGCCGCGATGGCCGAGGCCGTCGCACCGGCCAGCTCGGTCCGCAATTCGCCGCTGGATTCCACGCCATTGACAAAAACCAGCGGATCATCCCCTTTGCGATCAACGAATTGCACCGAAGTCTCGGCGGCGCAACGAGCCAGTGCATCGCCATCGTTCAGGTCGATGTCGGCCCAGCTCGCCGCCAATCCCACCGCACGGTACAAGGCGCCGCTGTCGAGAAAATGCCACCCGAGCTTCTCCGCCACGGCACGCGAGATCGTGCCTTTGCCCGAACCGCTCGGCCCGTCGATGGTGACGACCGGAATCCCTGCCTTGTCCATGTCCACACTCCGAAAGCGCCGATTGTAGGACGCCGACCGCTGTCAGACACGCGGAACATGCGTCGTGCCGTGCTCAGTCCAGGGTGTAGTCGCGTCGACGCGCATGGCGCAGGCGCCAGCGGTAGGCCAGCGACGGACCGACCCACAAGGCGATGTTGTGACCGCGTTTGTCGACGTACCAACTCGTGCAGCCGCCCGCCCAGGCGGTGCCCGGGAATGCGGCATCGATCTCGCGCATGAAGGCGGTTTCCGCGCTGGAGGTGGCTCTGATGCGATGTTTGCCGGCGTCGCGGGCGTCGGACATCAGCTGCGCGATGTGCCGCGCCTGCGACTCGATCATGTACAGCACCGAGTTGTGCCCGAGCGCGGTGTTCGGGCCGAGCAGGAAGAACAGGTTCGGGAAGCCCGGCACGGCGATGCCGTTCGCGGTCACGGGACGATCGCGCCAATAGTCGGACAGGTTCGTGCCGTCCTCGCCTTGTACTTGCACGTTCGACAACACGTCCATCGGCCGGAAG
>JBGASK010000069.1:0-18470 GCA_044229785.1 Ahniellaceae bacterium | reverse complement strand
GATACAGGTCTTGCGAATCAGGCTGCGTGTCGACGATGGCGATGCGGCGCAAGGGCGCATCGTCGCGGGCGAGTCGCCATTCATTGCGGAACATCGCGACAAACGCCTCGCCGATGGCCTGCATGTCGGTCGGCGTCGTCACCCAGTCGCGCACTTCCGGGCAGCAGGCGCGTTGCGCCTGGCCGAGCGCCGCATTCAGGAAGGCGCCGCCGGCGTTGGTGTTGATCTCGATGAGTTGCGGTCCGTGGTCGCCGACATGGAAGTCGTAACCCATGAACACGCTGCGTGCGGCCTGCGAACGGCGCGCGGTGGCCGGTGCGTCGGCGAGCACGGCCGCCTGCCATGCCGGCGTCGCGACGACGGCTTCGATGGCGGCGATCACCCGCTGCATCGTCTCCGCATGCGAGCGCGCGACGAAGACCGGCGCGCTCGAGAACAGGTGCGGGTGCGATTCGACGATGGGCGCCGAGAGCCCGCGGTCGACGAGTTCGTGTTCGATCCGTGCCCGCAACGCATCGACATCGGTGCCGATGCAGTGGCAGTCGCGGTTCAGGCGTTCGGCAAGTGCGGTGCTCGGTGTCATGGCGAAACCTATGCTATCTAAAGCGACATGGACGCTTTCGGACCTGGATCAAGCCCGACCCCCATGGCCATCGACCGTGGCTGGCGGCGCTGGTTCGCGCTGGCCGGGCTGGCGCTGCTGCTGATCGGGCTGTGGCAGGTGCCCTGGCTTGGCGGGGCGGTTTATCCGTTCCGGGTGTTCGGCACCTTCGTGCACGAGTTGAGCCACGGTCTCGCGGCGATCGCGACCGGCGGCGATTTCGTGCGTTTCGCGGTATCGCCGGACCTGTCCGGCGTGGCCCATTCGGCCGGCGGCTGGCGTGTCGTCGTGGCCAGCGCCGGCTACATCGGCAGCGCGGTGTTCGGCGGCGTCCTGCTGGTCCTGCATGCGCGGCTGCTGTCGTCGCGCGCGTTGTTGTTCGGGCTGGGCCTCATCTTCGGCATGCTGTGCCTGCTGTTCGTGCGCAACCTGTTCGGCGTGGCGGCGGGGCTGCTGATCACCGCCGCATTGGTCGTGTCTGCCGCCAAACTGCCCTTGGCCGCCCGCGACCTGCTTGTCGACGTGCTCGCCCTGCAGCTGATCCTCGACGGCTACGACAGCCTGTTCACCGTCTTTGCGCTGGCGCGCGACAGCGGCGTGCGCAGCGATGCGCAGACCATGGCCGATCTGACCTGGCTGCCGGCGACCTGGTGGGCGGTGCTCTGGATGCTGGTCTCGACCGCCATCCTGTTCGGCACCCTGAAGCTGGCGGTGCGACGCTGACCGCGGGCGCACGCCGCGAACTGGACCAAGGTACAGGTGCGTCGTGAAGTTTCCGTTTCTAGAGTGGTCGCCAAGATCGGCGCATGTCGTGCCGGGGAGAAACCACATGTCGAAGCACACCCGTTCACCGCTGGCGCTGGCGATCGCGTTCTCGCTGTTCGCGGCCCTGCCGGTCATGGCCCAGGACGCGAAGAAGGACGGCGAAGAAGCCAAGTCCGACAAGGCCACGACGATGGAGCAGATCACCGTCACCGCGCGCCGTCGCGAAGAGACGCTGCAGGAAGTGCCGGTCGCCGTGACCGCCTTCACCGAGACCGCGCTCGAAAACCTCGACGTGCAGGACATGGGCGACCTCGACGCGCAGGTGCCTAACCTGACGGTGTATGCCGCGCGCGGTTCGAATTCGACGGTGACGGCCTACATCCGCGGCGTCGGCCAGTCCGATCCGCTGTGGGGCGTCGATCCGGGCGTCGGCGTCTATCTCGACGACGTCTACATCGCGCGTCCGCAAGGCGCGCTGCTCGACGTGATCGACATCGAACGCGTCGAAGTGCTGCGCGGCCCGCAGGGCACGCTGTACGGCAAGAACACCATCGGCGGCGCCATCAAGTACGTGACCAAGCCGCTGACGCCGGACTTCGGTTCGACGACGACGGTCGCGGTCGGCAACTATTCGCAACTCGACGTGAAGACCAGCCTGAACCTGCCGCTGGGTTCCGACGCCATCGTCGGCCGGGTTTCGCTGGCGTCGCTGAACCGCGATGGCTTCGGCGAGAACCGTCGCACCGGCGAACCGGTGTCGGACAAGGAAATCCTGGTCGGCCGCGGCACGCTCGGCTTCTATCCGTCGGACACGGTCAGCGTCATCCTCGCGGCCGACTGGCTCGACGATCAGGGCGGCGTGCGCGGCGCCAAGCGCCTGAATGCGTTCAACCCGGCCGATCCGACGCATACCGCGCCGCTGGACGACCGCTACGACACGCTGAGCGGCATGGCCAACGTCAACGACACGAGCATGGACGGCGCCTCGGCGACGATCAACTGGAACCTGGCCGACAACTGGTGGTTCAAGTCGGTCACCGCCTATCGCGAATCCGACACCGACACCACGATCGATTTCGACCTGCTGCCGAACAAGATCGCCGACGTGCGCGCCCTGTACGCGGACGAACAGCTGAGCCAGGAATTCCAGTTCAACTACGCCAGCGACAGCTGGAGCGGCGTGTTCGGCGTCTACTGGTTCGACGGCGAAGCCGGCGGCACCGTGTTCAACAACTTCTTCAACCTGCAGTTCGGCACCACCAACGGCACCGTCGACACCGAGTCGTATGCGCTCTATGGCGAAGGCACCTTCCCGATCAACGATGCCCTCTCGATCACGGCCGGCCTGCGTTACACCGACGAATCCAAGACCGCCGACGTGCTGAACCAGTTCTTCGCGAACGCCCAGTTCACCACGCCGATCGCGACGCCGTCGGACTTCACCGACTCGGTCGACTTCCAGAACCTGTCGCCGAAGGTGTCGCTGGACTGGCAGATCGACGACGACACCCTCGTCTACGGTCTCATCAGCCGCGGCTTCAAGAGCGGCGGCTTCAACATCCGCGCCAACGTGTCGGCCGTGCCGGCCTCGGCGCTGCCGTTCGACGACGAATCGGTGACCAGCTTCGAGATCGGCACCAAGCAGTCGTTCAACGACGACACCCTGTTCCTGAACGCCTCGCTGTTCCACAACAAGTACGAGGACATCCAGCTCTCGGTGTTCAGCGCCTACGACTCGAACGGCGACGGTACCGACGACTCGTTCTTCGGCGACTTCACCAACGCCGGCAAGGCGACGGTGCAGGGCCTGGAACTGGAAATGCAGTGGCTGGCCACCGAGCGCCTGAGCATCAGCGGAAATGCGGCGTATCTGGACGCGACCTACGACGAGTTCGTGTCGCGCAATGTCAACATCGCCGACTCGCAGTACATGACCAATGCGCCGAAGCGCTCCGGCGCGCTGACCGCGGCCTACACCTGGCCGGCGTTCGGCGGCGAACTGATGGCCCGCGCGACCGCGAGCTACCAGTCCAAGGTCTATCCGACCACCGACCTCAGCGAAGCCATCGCGCAGTCGGGCTACAGCCTGTTCAGCGCCGGCCTGGTCTGGCGCGGCGACGGTCCGTGGGCATTCTCGCTGCAGGGCGCCAACCTCGGCGACAAGGAATACCGCACCACCGGCTACAACATCCCGGTGCTCGGCATCCTCAGCGGCTTCTACGGCACGCCACGCCAGTACACGCTGGCCGCGACCTACAGCTTCGACTGATCCGTTTGCGTCCCGGTTCGCGTTTCCGCAACGCCCTGTCCCTCGCCCGTCTCCGGTCGGCTCTCCCCGCCGGAACGGGTGTAGGGACACCTTCACGGCGACCGCGCCATCCGGCGCGGTTCGTCGTTCTGGCATGGGCCGCAGCCATCGCCGGGTGCGCCGAACCCGATGCACCGCTGCCGGCGCTGAAGATCGACGCGACGCGGGTCAGCGTTTCCGGCATCTCGTCCGGCGCCTACATGGCGCATCAGGTGCATCTCGCGTTTTCGTCGACGATCGACGGCGCCGCACTGATCGCCGGCGGACCCTACGGTTGCGCACAAGGCGACCTGCAAACCGCGTTGTCGAATTGCATGCATCCCGAGCGGGCGCCGGAGCTTGCGCCGCTGATCGATGTTGTCCGTGCACGCGCCACGGCCGGGCAGATCGATGCCTTGTCCGGGCTCGAGGGCGATCGCGTCTGGGTGCTGCATGGTCGCGCCGACCAGCGCGTCTCGGCCGCGGTCACGGCCGCGAGCGCCGAGCTGTATCGCGCGTCGTCGCCGCAGGTCTCGGTCACGTTCGATGGCGAACGCGACATCGGCCATGTCTTCGCGACCGCGGAGAAGGGCGACTGCCGTGCCGACGACGCCCATCTCGCCGCCTGCGGCGTCGATCTGGCGGGCGAGATCTTCAAGCAGGTCGTCGATGCCGCCGCGCAACCCGCAACCCGGGCGCAAGGCGAATTGCTCGCCTTCGGCCAGCGGGCGTTTGCCGAGGACGGCCACGATCCGCTGCTCGCCGATCGCGGCTACGTGTACGTGCCGCCGCAATGCCGCGAACAATCCTGCGGACTGCACGTCGCCTTCCACGGCTGCGAGATGCAGGCCGATCGCATCGGCACGCGCTTCGTCGCCGACGCCGGCTACAACCGCTGGGCCGACGGCGCCGGCGTGGTGGTCCTGTATCCTCAGGCGCGATCAAGCCTGATGCCGTTGAATCCGAAAGCATGCTGGGACTGGTGGGGTTACACGGGCCGCGACCACGACACCCGCGACGGTGCGCAGCCGCGCTGGCTGAAGCGCGTGTTCGCGCGGTTCGGCATCGCCGTGTGAAACGGATGCGACGCGCATGCTGAGCGCGTCCACCGTCGTTGTCGCGGGATTGGTCTGGGTGCTGCTGCTGTTCGCGGTGGCGCTCTACGGCGAGCGCCGTGCCGACCGTTTCGCGCGTCTCTGGCCGGCGATCTATGCGTTGTCGCTGGCGGTGTACTGCACGGCCTGGACCTTCTACGGCACCGTCACCCAGGCCGCGCGCTGGAACACGCCGATTCCGCCGACCTTCATCGGCACCATCCTGCTGTTCCTGTTCGCGCTGCCCTTTCTCGGTCGGCTCGCGGCGCTCGCGCAGGCGCAGAACTCGGCGTCGCTGGCCGACCTGATCGCCTCGCGCTTCGGCAAGGACCCGCGTCTCGCGGCCTGGATCACCGTGGTGGCGGTGCTCGGCATGGTCCCCTATGTCGCGCTGCAGCTGAAAGCGGTGGCGATGAGTTTCGCGATGCTGACGGGTGGCGCCGCGCAGGCGCCGGCCTGGCAGGACGCGGCATTCTGGATCGCGGTGGTGATGGCCTTGTTCGCGATGTTGTTCGGCACCCGCCGCGCCGCGGCGACCGAACACAATCGCGGCCTGGTGCTGGCGGTCGCGTTCGAATCGCTGATCAAGCTCGCGGCCATGCTCGCGGTCGGCGTGTTCGCGGTGTTCGGCATGAACGACGGCCTCGGCGCCTTGGCCGCGCGCATCCCGGCGGCGTTCGAGGGGCGACCCGACAGCGGCTTCTTCGCCCTGGTGGCGCTCGGCGCCGTGGCCATGTTCACCTTGCCGCACCAGTTCCATCTCGGCATTGTCGAACTGCGCGAGCGCCGCCATCTGCGGACCGCGCGCTGGCTGTTTCCGCTGTACCTGCTGCTGATCGCGGCGCCGATCCTGCCGCTGGCCTGGGCCGGTCGCGCGGCCTTCGGCGATCTGGTGCCGTCCGACCTCTACGTGCTGGCGCTGCCGCTGTCGGAAGGCCATCACGCGCTCGCGCTGCTGACCTTCCTCGGCGGCGTGTCGGCCGCGACCGGCATGGTCATCCTGGTCGCGCTGACCTTGTCGATCATGATCTCGAACCACTGGTTCGCGCCGCGCGTGGTGCGCAGCGCCGGGGTCGACTCCGGCGACCTGCGCGCCGTCGTGCTCAGGCATCGCCGTTACGCCATCGCCTTCGTGGTGTTGCTGGCCTGGGCCTACAGCCGCGCGATGGTGGCGAGCGAAGCGCTGGCCGACATCGGCGCGCTGTCGTTCTCGGCCCTGGCCCTGCTGGCGCCGGCCATCGTTGCGGCGGTGTATCGGCCGCAACTGTCGGCGCGCGCGGTATTGCACGGACTGATGGTCGGCATCGCGCTGTGGTGCTGGATCATCCTGCTGCCGCTCGCCGGCGATCTCGCGGGCTTCGGCGCGATCGTCTTTCCGGGCTGGCTGTCCTGGCTGGAGCCGGCGCAGTTTCTCGGCCTCGGCGGCATCGACCGACTGGCGCGCGGCACCCTCGTGAGTCTCGGCGCCAGCACCTTGGCGATGTTCTGGTCCGCACGCGCCGGGTCGTCGGACGGCGCACTCGCCATCGGCCGCATCGAGACGTCGGTGTTGCGTGCGCTGGCCTCGCGCTTCCGGCCGGAAGCGCAGAGCGCGGGCCTGTTCGACGATGCCGACGTGTTTGCCGGCCCCGAACGCGTCGCCCGGGTCGAACGCGAACTGGCGCCGGTGATCGGTGCGGCGAGTGCGCGCCTGCTGGTCGAAGCGGCACGGCGCACGCCGGCGGCCGCGCTCGACCGTGTCGCCGAATTCGTCGGCGAAGCCTCGCAGACATTGCGCTTCAACCAGCAGATCCTCGAAGCCGCCCTCGAGAACATGAGCCAGGGCATCAGCGTCGTCGATGCCGACTTGCGTCTCGTCGCATGGAATCGGCGCTACGCCGAACGCTTCGACTATCCGTCGGAACTGTTGCGCGTCGGCACGCCGGTGGCCGACTTGCTGCGCTTCAACCTTGAACGCGGTCTCGCGGGCGGCCAGGACACGGCGCGCGATCTCGAACGCCGCATCGAACACATGCGCGCCGGCACGCCTTACGTCACCGAGCGGCGTTTTCCCGATGGTTCGGCGATCGAGATCCGCGGCAATCCGATGCCGGGCGGCGGTTTCGTCGCCACCTTCACCGATGTCACCGCCTTCCGCGCCAGCGAGGCCGAATTGAAGCGTGCGGCCGAAACGCTGGAGCAGCGCGTCGCCGAACGCACCGAGGATTTCGCGCGCGCCACCGCCGATGCCGAGCGCGCGAACCAGGCCAAGACGCGGTTTCTCGCGGCCGTCAGCCACGATCTGCTGCAGCCGATCCACGCCGCGCATCTGTTCACGCATGCGCTCGGGCAGTCGCTGAAACACGGCGAATATCTCGAAGGCGTGCTGCAGATCGACGGTGCGTTGAACTCGGCCGAAGCGCTGCTTTCCGGACTGCTCGACATCTCGCGTCTCGATGCCGGCGGCATGACCCCGCAGGTGCGGCCGTTTGCGCTCGGCGACGTGTTGCAGCATCTGGCCAGCGAATTCCGCGTGCTGGCCGGCGAACGCGGCCTGGCGCTGCATTGTGTCGACACCCGGGTCTGGGTCGACAGCGACCCGCAGCTGCTGCGTCGCGTGCTGCAGAACTTCCTCGCCAACGCCGTGCGTTACACCCAGCGCGGACGCGTGCTGATCGGGTGTCGGCGTCGCGGTGCCCTGTTGTCGATCGAGGTCTGGGACAGCGGCCCCGGCATCGCGGAATCCGAACGCGGCATCATCTTCGAGGAGTTCCGCCGACTCGATCGCGGCAGCCAGGGCCTGGGTCTCGGTCTCGCCATCGCCGATCGCATCACCCGCCTGCTCGGGCATCGGTTGCGGCTGCATTCGACGCTCGGGCGCGGCACGATGTTCGCGGTCGAGGTGCCGATGGCGCAGCCGGTTGCCCAGGTCTCCGCCCCCGCGATATCGGTTGCCGAGCAGGCGCCGCGCGCCAGGGTGCTGGTCGTCGACAACGATGTCGCGGTGCTGAAGGCGATGCAGGCCCTGCTCGCGACCTGGCCCTGCGAAGTGCACGCGGCGCGCGACGCCGAGGATGCGCTCGTCTACGCCGATGCGCAGGCGCCGGACCTGCTGCTGCTCGACTATCACCTCGACGGCGGTCACGACGGCCTGCAGCTGCGCACGCAGCTGTGCGAACGCATCGGCGAGGTGCCGACCATCGTCATCACCGCCGACCACTCCGATGCCGTGCGCAATGCCGTGCGCGCCGCCGGCTGTCATCTGCTGCACAAGCCGGTGAAGCCGCTGGCGCTGAAGTCGCTGATGAACCGGCTGCTGGCGGCCGGGACCGGCCCGCGCACCTGAGCCGGAACGCGTCAGTTGCCGTTCGCCGTGCAATCGATGCCGAGATCGTCGATCACGAAGCTGGATTTGCCGCTGCCGGACGGATTGACGTATTCGAACTGGACGACATGGCTGGCGCCGTTCGCGAAGGCGCCGAGGTCGACGCTGCGGGCGACATACCCGCCCTCGGCGTTCGCCGGTTCGTCGAAGCTGCGCACGATCGCGCCGTCGACCTTGACGCGCAGCACCGCGTCCAGCGGCGCACTGGTGAAGCCGCGACGCAGGAAGAAGTTCAGATGGCGCGCGCTGCCGGACGGAATGACGACGGACTGCGACAGCGTCGAGGTTTCGGCATTGACCGTGCCTCCGAACCAGGCCCAGGCGCTGCCGTTGCGCGGCAGGGCGGTGCCGGCATCGTCGGGACAGGTGGCGCTGGTGCAGATGGCGGTGCCGAAGCCCTGCGACGTCGAGGTCCAGAACGGATTGGCGGCGGTGTCGGGATCGCTGGCCTCGAGCCCGCCGTCGCTGAGCAATTGTGCCGGCGTGCAGGTCGGCGGGGGCGGGCCATTGCCCTCGAAGCCGTCCTTGAACAGGTCGTCGATCGCTGCGCTCGGTCCTTGTGCGCAGCCGGGCCACCAGCAGGGGTTCGCGTTCGAGAACGTGGTGATGGCGCCGAATTTCGGCGACGAGGCGGGTGTCTGGTCCTGGAATTCGAGCGCGCCCCAGCGCCCGAACGGCCCCCAGCGGCCGACGTTGTAGAAGTGTGCGAATTCGTCGCCGTTCTGTTTCCAGGCCGAGAGGTAGTCGCCATACAGCGTGCCCATGCGCGCATCGGCGTTGGCGGCGTCGAAGACGGTGTTGCAGGTGTTGTTGAAGGTGAAGCCGCCGATGCCGGCGAAGTGTTGCCCGCCTTCGTAGGCGATCAGGCGGATGCCTTCGCCGGCGAAGTTGTTCGCGAGCATGGTCTTGTTGCCGCTCATGAAGCCGATGGCGGTGGGCAGGGCGCGGCTGTTCAGGTCCGCGAAGAAGTTGTCGAGGCTGGCGTAGACGGCGGGATGCGTGTCCGGATTGATGCCGGCGCTCGGCGTGCAATATTCGGTGCCGAAGTAGGGCGCGACCGCATAGGCATCGGTCTTCGCGGCGACCGTGGTGCCGCCGCCGGTGACCGTGCGCACCAGCACCTGGCGACCGAGGTCGGGATTCGCGGCCTGGGCCGCGACGACGCGCACCACGCGGTCGCGGGCATTGGCGCCGAACACGCTGTCGACGCGGTCGAAGATCTCGACGGAACGATCGCCCCAGCGCCGTACCAGGGCCTGGAAACACGCGCCGTTCGCCGGTGCCGGCACGCTGAAGGTGTTCGGGTCGATCTCGCAGGCGATGCCGTTGCCGGGCACGCCGTCGAGTTGGCAGTTCGCGGCGAGATCCGCGAAGCCCGGGCAGGCGGCGCGCGGGATCTCGAGGTTCTGGCTGAAGATGCCGTTCCAGTTCTCGTTGCCGTATTCGACGAAGACCCTGCGGTCGGCTCGGAACTGGTCGCGCAGCACGGTCGCGAACTGGTCGACGAAGTCGTTGCTGGCGCGGTGCGGGAAGTTGATCCACAGGTCCGAACCCAGCCGATTGCCGAGCTCGGCCAGGATCTGCGGCGGCACGCGATGCCAGAACGCGCTGGTCGGCGTCGGGTAGTCGGCGAAGTTCACGATCGGCGAGGAATTCGTCTCCATCCAGTCCATGAAGCGCAACAGCCGATACGGCGCGGCATTGGCGAGAAAACGCGGCTGGAAGACCTGCGCCTCGGCGACGCCGGGGCTGGCGTAGAGGCTGCAGGTCGCGCCGCCGCTGCACGGATGGCCGGCGTCGCAGACGCGGCGCGCATCGTTCGAACAGACGCCGCCGGGCGGCAGGATGCGGATGTTGCGCAGATGGTTGCCGGGCGTCGTCGCGGTCAGGCTGAAACCGATGTTGGTATTGCTCGCGCCGATGTCGAAGCTGATCCGGCCCGGCTGCGGGTTCTGCACATTGCTTGCGCCGAAGAAATTCACGCTGCCGCTGCCGTCGAACAGCATCGTGTAGGTGCCGGCAGGGAGTCGGCCGCTGGCGAGTCCCGCACCGGCGTAGATCACCGTGCGCGCTTCCTGGTTCGGCTGCAGGCTTTGCACGTAGCCGTCGCCGTCGCGGTCCAGCGTCACCGGGCAGACGCCGCCGCAACTCGGGTTGTCGCGACAGTCGAAACAGCCGGCGCGGCCCGGAATCCAGTCGCGCGACGATTTCATCAGGTTCACGAACGGGAATTCGTCGCCGAAGTCGGTGATGCCGCCGAGATTGCTGCCGAGCGGCGCGAGCGGGTCGTCGCCGGCGCGGGCGGCGCTGGCGAAGGTCAGGCACAGCAACAGTGCGGCGACATGGCGGATCATGGGAGCGGCTCCGGGGTTTCCATGCGATACCCGGATCATGGTCCGTTCCCGCCAGCGCGCGGCTATGCTCGTGCCATCGAAGCGCAAGGCGGCGAATGAGTCAGGTCACCGAACTCCTGGACAAGGCGCGTGCCGGCGATCAGGCGGCCTGGACGCAGGCGGTCGCCCTGGTCTACGACGATCTCAAGCGCATCGCCCGCGGCGTGCTCGCCGGCGGACAGGGCACGCTGAACCCGACCGCGCTGGTCCACGAGTGTTACTTGCGCCTCGACCGCGCCGGCGCCGACGCCGTGCAGAATCGCGCGCACTTCCTCGCGCTGGCGGCGCGCGCGATGCGCCAACTGATGTTGAACCACGCCCGCGATCGCCTCGCCGAAAAGCGCGGCGGCGGCGCGGCGCATACCGGTCTCGATGGCAGCGCCGATGCGGTCGCAACCGAAGCGCGGCATCTGATCGACATCGACAGCGCCTTGACCCGTCTCGAATCCGAACACGCGACCTGGGTGCGGGTCGTGGAATGCCGCGTGTTCGCGGGGCTGACCGAACAGGAAACCGCCGATGCCCTCGGCGAATCGCTGCGCAGCACGCAGCGCCTGTGGGCGGAAGCGCGCGCGCGTCTGGCCGTGCTGCTGGCGGACTGAACGATGGCGGGCCGTCCGGTCGATTCGGGTAATGACGCAGATGCGAACCACGACGCCCACGCGATGAACGCGCTCGACCTGCTGGAGCCTGGCCGTCTCCTGGGCGGCGCCTTGTTCCGCGATTTCGTCGCGACCGTCGACGATGTGCCGGCCGCGGGCACACGCATCGGCGTGTTCCGGATCGTGCGCGAGCTGGCACGCGGCGGCATGGGCGTGGTGCTGCTCGCCGTGCGCGACGACGGCCAGTTCGAACAGCAGGTCGCGTTGAAGTGGCTGGGCGGCCGCGTCGACGCCGACAGCGCCGCCTTGTTCCGGCGCGAACGGCAGACGCTGGCGGCGCTGCGTCATCCGAACATCGCGCGTCTGGTCGATGGCGGCCAGCGCGAGGACGGTCGGCCCTGGCTGGCGATGGAGCTGATCGAGGGCGACACGCTGGATCGCCACTGCCTTGCGCAGGCCTTGCCGACGGCTGCGCGCATCCGGCTGTTCCTCGATGTCTGCGATGCCGTGGCCCATGCCCATGCGCGCGGCGTGTTGCATCGGGACATCAAGCCGTCGAACGTGATGGTCGATGCCGATGGTCGCGCCAAGCTGCTCGATTTCGGCATCGCCGCGCTGGCGGGCGCCGACGCTGTCGTGGCGCCGCGCGCCTTCACGCCCGGATTCGCCAGCCCCGAGCAACGCCGCGGCGAAGGCGCCACCGTGGCCGGCGATGTCTATCAGCTCGGGCGCCTGCTCGCGGCCTTGCTGGCGCGTGACGGCGATGAACATCGCACCGTGCTCGGCCAGGCTGGCGAGCCCGATGCGGCAACGACCCTGCCTGCGAACCTGCCGCGCGACCTGCGCGACATCCTGCGGCGCGCCACCGCGGCCTTGCCCGAACTGCGCTATCCGACGGTGGCCGCGCTGCAGTCCGACCTGCAGGCCGTTCTCGACGCCCGCCCGATCGCCGCGCGTCGGCGCGAGCCGTTGTACGTGCTTGGGCGCTGGATCGCCCGGCATCGCATCGCCGCCGCCATGGGTGCGCTGGCGGTCGTGCTGGCCGCGGTCGGCATCGCCGTGTCGGTGCAGCGCATCGCGGCCGAACGCGACCGTGCCGACGAGCGCGCGCGTGCGACCCAGGCGGTGTTGTCCTTCCTCGAAGACGATCTGCTGGCGGCGGCCGACCCGAATGCGATGCCCGGGCACGAGATGACGGTTCGCCAGGCGCTCGATCGTGCGTCGCAACAGATCGGCCGGCGCTTCGACGATGCGCCGGCCGAAGCCTTCGCGCTGCGCCTGACCCTGAGCCGCCTGTACGGCGCGCTCGGCGCCTTCGCCCAGGCCGAACCGCATGCGCGCGCGGCGCTGGCGCTGGCCGAATCCGGACCGCCCGCGCAACGCGATGCCGCGGCACGCGAACTGGCCGACGTGCTGATCGACCTCGATCGGCTCGACGAGGCCGAAGGCTTGATCGAGGCCGCGTCGCCGTCGCGGGCCCGTGATCTGCTGCGCTCGCGTCTTGCCTATCAGCACGGCGACTACGCTGCCGCCGCGGCCGTGTTGCAGCCGTATTTCGCGCCCGGCGCCGATCCGGAAGCGCAAAGCCTGGCGCTCACCCAAAGCCTCTCGCAGTCCTTGCGCATGACCGGCGCGAACGACCAGGCGCTGGCCCTGGTCGATGCGCTGTTGCCGCGGTTGACGGCGGCGCTCGGCGACGCGCATCCCGACACCCTGGCCCTGCGGGTCGACCGCGCCATCGCGCTGCGTCATCTCGGTCGTTTCGACGAAGCGGCGCAGGCGCTCGAGGCCGTGCTGGCGGCGCGTCGCCATGTGCTCGGCGACGCGCATCCGGACACCGTGCATGCGATCAACGAACTCGCCACCGTCTATCAGGAGCAGCGCCGCTTCGATGCCGCCGAGCCGCTGTTCCGCGAGGCCCTGGCGGTGCGCGAACGGCTGTACGGCGAGCAGCATCACCTGACCCGCAACAGCATGAGCAATCTCGGCCTGCTGTTGTCGCTCGCAAGTCGTCTCGACGAGGCCGCGCTGTTGTACGAGCGCACGCTGCGCATCGAGACCGCGCTGATCGGCGAAAACCATCCCGACACGCTGGCGCTGATGCACAACATCGCCGGGCTGTATCGCAAGCAGGGACGCCACGCAGATGCGTTGGCGACGCATGCGCGCGTGCTCGAACGCGCACGCCGGGTGCTGGGCGCACAGGCCTGGCAGGTCGGCCTGTTCGAGGTCGGGCGCGCGCAGACCCTGCAGGCGATGAACGACGTCGCCGCGGCCGATGCGGCCTATGCCGAAGCCGAGGCCATCCTCGTTGCATCGATGGGTGCCGACCACCCGCGCACGCAGCGCGTCCGCGAGATGCGCGCGGCGCTTCAGAGCGCGCAGGTCACGCCGGTGCCGCCCAGGCCGCAATAGCCGCGCGGGTTCTTGGACAGGTATTGCTGGTGTTCGTCCTCGGCGTAATGAAACGGCGGGGCGATGCGGATCTCGGTGGTGACGGGCGGAAATCCAGCGGCGCGCAGGGACTCGCCGTAGGTCGTGCAGGCACGCTCGGCTGCATGCAGATCGTCGTCGCCATTGACGTAGATCGCGGAGCGGTACTGGGTGCCGCGATCGTTGCCCTGGCGCATGCCCTGGGTCGGGTCGTGGCTCTCGAAGAAGGTGCGCAGCAAGACGTCGAGGCCGACGCATTGGCGGTCGAAGACGACCAGCACCACTTCGGCATGCCCGGTCAGCCCCGAGCAGACTTCGCGATAGGTCGGATTCGGCGTGGATCCGCCGGCATAGCCGACGGCGGTGGTGTACACGCCGGGCAGCGACCAGAACTTGCGTTCGGCGCCCCAGAAGCAGCCCATGCCGAACTGGATGCGGTCGAGCCCGGGGAAATCCCCGGCGATGGGTCGGCCATGGACGTGGTGCGCGTTCCGTATCGGCATCGGCGTGGCGCGGCCGGCCAGTACGTGTTCCGGAGCGGGCAGTTGATCCTTCATCGATCGGTTCCGTGGTGGAGTCAGCGGTCTGGACCGTCGCTCGGGGCATTTCCTTTCGGTCCGTCCTCGGGCGCGTCGCGGGCGATCAGCCGTTCGAGCTTCCGTTCCAGCGCGCTGCGTTCCTCGACCGCGCGCAGCAGGGCCAGTTCGATCGCCGCGAGGCGCGACAACATGTCCTCGTTGTGTTTCGCGCGCTGCTCGGCATCGGCTTCCATGTGCTGCAGCTTCATCCAGATCATGCGCCGGACGTGGCGCGCTTCGCGTTCCTCGTCCTCCTGGAAGAACGACACCAGCGAGGCCGAGAGCAGGGCGATCATGGACACGCCGAGCAGCATCAGGATGACCGCGAACACGCGCGCCGCGGGCGTCTGCGGCACCATGTCGCCGTAGCCGACCGTGGTCACCGTCACCCAGGCCCACCAGATGCCGTCCATCGGGCGCGAAAACGCCGGATCGAAATAGCCGATGATGGCGCCGCCGAGCGTGGTGACGATGACGATGGCGGCGAGGATCGGGCCCAGCCGGTTCTGCGAGAGCATGTGCCGCACCACGCGGGCCGCATGGTTCAGCAGCGAAATCATCAGGACCAGGCGCAGGGCGCGAGCGCTGCGCGCCCAGGTCGACTGGTCCCACAGCAGCGGCAGGCCGGTCGCGATGATGACGAGGTTCAGCCAGTTGCTGCGGAAGTAGCGCAGCGGGTCGTCGACGTGGCGTCCGACGATGGCCGCTTCGAGCACGAACAGCAGCCAGGTCGCCCATGCGATCAGGTTCGATGTGGCGGCCGACACGCTGCCGTCGGCCTCCAGCGACCACTGGATCGGCAGCCACAGGGCCAGCGGCACCAGGATCCATTCGAACCAGCCGCTGATCCGCCGCGCCCGCGGGTTCTCGTCCGGGGCGACGCCGGCCAGGCCGATCCAGGCGCCGAAGCGGCTGCGCAGCGGCATCTAGCGGGCGTCCATGCCGAGCACCGGCACGATGTCGCGCACCGGCGCGGTCAGGGAAAGCAGCACGCCGTCTTCGCGCAGTTCGGCGCTGTCGTCGAGCACGATGCGGCCGGCCCGGTCGGCCATCAGCAGGCGTTCGACGCGGCCGACGACGCTCAACTGCGCATGCGCGGCCGGGTCGAACCACAGCTCCACGCCCTGGACCTTGAAGCGGTCGTCGTTGCCGTCGGCGGCAACGACCTCGCGCATCTGGTCGATGCCCGCGGCGATGTGCCGATACGGAAAGCGCAGGCCCGCCGGCGCCTTCAGCACGATCGCCACCGACAGGGTCAGCGAGCCTTTCGGCTGGTTCGAGGCCACCGGCGGATTCTCGGCGCGCAGGCCCTCGTCGAGCGGAAACTGCACGTCGCCGTTCGCGCCCACGCGCACGCTGCGCACGCCGCTGCGGCTCTGGATGTCGAGGCGGATCTGCTCCGGCGCCACGTCCCCGCGCTTGCTCAGGATGCGCGTCCGCGCCAGCAGCCGGTCGTGACTGCTCACCTCCAGCGCCGGCCGCAGCGACTCGTACAGCGCCGCATACGGCACCACGGACACCTCCGCACCGGCCGCCGCCGAAAACAGCAACGCCGCGATCAGGATTCGAAGTCGGGACATGCTGACACTGTGCGCAGCGATGCGTCCCGGGTCAACTGCCGACATCCACTCAGTCAACCTTGGTTGTGACAATGCGTCACGGGGGTTAGAGTATTCGCTTTGCCGCTGAAGCTGGGGGGCTTGGGGCATGAATTTGCTGCCCGAACCGAGCTCGGTCGTGCGGACTCCCTTGCGCTCAACTCTTCCAACGAGCATCACGATGATCGATACAAGGTCGTACTGGCGTCGGTTTTGGCTCTTCGTCCTGTTGACGCTGACGTCAGCGCCACCTGTCTGCTTCGGGGCCGGGGACATGGTCTCAATCGATCTCGTCAGCGGTGCTCTCGGGGCCACGAGCGATCGCAACTCGTTGCAATCGGTGATTCAAAAGGCTTTGGGCTCGCCAGTGCAGATTGTCCATCCGGATGATCCTGCCTCTGCGGACGGGGCATTTGGCGATCAGTTGGGGTACTCGATCGCGATGTCGGGCAGCACCGCGTTGGTCGGTGCTCCTTTTGATGACAACGCGGGTGGTGTGGATGCCGGTGCGGTGTATGTCTTTGTGAGGTCGACGGCGGGCTGGCAATTGGAGGCCAAGCTGATGGCTTCCGATCGAGCTACTCAGGCTAGGTTTGGCGCCTCCGTGGCATTGGCCGGAGACATGGCATTGGTTGGTGCACCGAACGACCCTGGAGGGATGCTCAGGAAAGGTGCAGCGTATGCGTTCGATCGCAGCGGAGCGTCTTGGACTCAAGTGCAAAAGCTGCAGCCGTCCTTTGCTCAGGACAACCAGCGGTTCGGTGCTGCATTGGCGATCGCGAACGGGAGGGCAATCATTACGGCCCCCGATTTTGATTCCGGGCCGAATCTCGATTCCGGGGTGGCCTATGTGTTCTCTCGCGTCGGCATGATATGGACTCAGTCTGAAGTCTTGACCGCCACATCTCCGGAACAATTCGGACGATTCGGCGTGTCTGTCGGGATGGCGGGCGAGGAGGCCGTCATCGGTGGAGCCGAATCGGCGACAGCGTTTTCGTTCATCAACGCCGGCTGGTCCAATCAGGGTGCGCTGGTCGCGCCAGATGCTGAATATGGTGACCGCTTTGGCTTCTCGGTGGCAGTTACCTCGAGCGCGATCATTGTCGGAGCGCCCTATGACAGCACTGACAATTTTCTGGAGTCTGGGTCGATATCGATCTTCAAGAAAACCGGCGCTACATGGGCTTGGCAGAGCACATTGGTGCCCCCCGAAGTTGGCAACCTCGACCATTTCGGGTATGCCGTAGCGTTGGAAAACGACCGTGCGATCGTGAGTGCATGGCGCGCGCAGCACTCTCGGGGATTCGTTTATTCACTTAGGCGCAATGCCAACACCTGGTCGAGTTTAGGTCGGATTGTTGCCTCCGATTCGGAGATCAACGCAGGAATGGGCTTGGCGGTTGCATTGTCCGGAACGATAGTCCTCGCCGGTGCGCCACTTGCTCAGTCAACCCTCGGGCCAGCTGGCAGCGTGGCGACGTTCGATTGGTCAGGCGCGACGCCGATTCACGATTCGGATTTCAGTACCGGAGAAGGCGCGTCCGGTGACGGGTTTGGCGGTTCGTTGGCGATCAGCGGCGACACTGCGGTTGTTGGCGCTCCGTTTCGCGATGGTCGGTAGCCCTGAAGATGGGCTTGACATTCCAGATTCCAACGAACCGGATGCAGGGTCCGTCTATGTCTTCGTTCGCGAAAATGGCGCTTGGCTGCCGCGAGGCAAATTCCGAGGAGTCGACACTGGATCATTTGATCGGTTTGGCTCGTCGATTTCCATCAGTGAAAGAACGGCCGTAATCGGAGCGCCCGGCGCAGCGGGACTGGCGGGTGCAGATGCCGGTGCGGTTTACGTCTTCACTCGGAATGGCGACGAGTGGATACAACAAAGTCGATTAGAGGCTTCGGTTGCAAGTGCTTCCGCAGCCTTTGGTTCTGTGGTGGTTGTGTCAGGGGATACTATTGCAGGTGGAGCACCGAAAGATGATACGCCAGTCGAGCCGAGATCTGGTTCCGTGTTCGTGTTCGAGCGCGTCGGCGGGCAATGGCTTGAGAAATCCAAATTGTTCTTGGCGGACGGGCGAACGTATGACTTGTTCGGTCAATCGGTCGCGCTTTCAGGCAGCACGTTGATCGCCGGGGCGCCTTCACACAACGGTCTAGACGGAACGGTGGCGGTATTTGTCCGTACCAATGGATCCTGGATTCCGCACGCGGAGTGGAATTCCGATGCTGTCAATGCTGGATTCGGCGCAACTGTCGCTTTGTCGGGAGATTTCGCTGTTGTTGGTGCGCCAGCCATTATTGGCGACGGCCCGGGGTTTACACAGAGCTTTGTGCGCTCGGGGGCCACTTGGATGCCGGCATCACGGTTCGAATTTAGCACTTCGAGAGATTACTTCGGAGCAGCATTGGCGATTTCAGGCCCCCTGACGTTTGTTGGGGCTCCGTACTTCAGTTCGACCGATAGCGAAAATCCAGAGGTTGGTACGACAGTCGTTTTGGATCGGACCATGTTTTCCAACGGTTTTGAATGACAGGGTGGAAAATTGATCTGCATTTGGACAACGGCCAGCCCTCGCGCTGGCCGTTTTCTTTCTGCTGGCGCGAGAACAGTGCCGGGCTACTTGTGCGCAGTCAGTGCGGACTTGGGGACGGCGGCGAGTTCGCGGGCGAGGCGTTCGAGGAAGGGGCCGAGGGCGGAGCTGCGGCGCCAGAAGAGGGCGATGCGGCGGTGCGGGGCGGGGCCGCTGAAGCGCAC
>JBGASK010000068.1:0-17504 GCA_044229785.1 Ahniellaceae bacterium | reverse complement strand
CCTCGTCCTGTATTGCGCCAGCAATCTGGTCGGTGTCGCCGAACAGACCTGGTTCCGACGCGGCAGCGACGGCGCGGTCTTCCGCCTCAGCAGCACGCCGGGCAACACCGACGGCAACGGCGCTTCGGGCACGCGGATCGATCTTGGCGACAACGGCGATGTCGTCGCCTTCGACTCGGCCGCATCCAATCTCGACCCCGGCGACGGCAACAGCAGCCAGGACGTGTTCGTCGCCATCGAGGACACGGTGCTCTACCACCTGTTCGGCGATGGCTTCGAGTGAGTCCGGCGCAGGGCGCTAGAGCGATCTCGTGCCACGCACCGCAACCCCCTTGCCGGCCTGCTTGCCGGCGTACATGGCAGCATCGGCCGCCTTGAGCAGGGCGCCGATCGCGGTGCCGTCATCGGGCACCAGCACGTATCCGATCGTGGCGCCCACGCGGCAATCGTGATCTCCCTGCCGGAAGGGCGTGCGGAACGCTGCCAGCAGGGTGTCGCCAAGTTCGGCCGCGGCCGATTCGCTCGCCAGGTCGGTGGCCAGGACGACGAATTCGTCGCCGCCGACGCGCGCCACGATGTCGTTCGCACGCAGCGCCGCGCTCAATCGACGCGCGATGGCGACCAGCAGTTCGTCGCCGATGTCATGTCCGTACTGGTCGTTGACCGGCTTGAAGCCGTCGAGGTCCAGCATGTACAGCGCCAGCATCCGTTGCGGCGTCGCGCCGGGGATCAGCGTGGCCAGTGCCTCGTTCAGCCCGCGCCGGTTCTTCAGCCCCGTCAGCGAGTCGGTGTGGGCGAGCAGTTTCAGCATGTCGCGTTCGTGCCGCGCTTGTTGCGCCACGCGATGTTCTGCCGCAGTGCGCAGGATGACGATGCGCATGAACAGCAGCATGTCGAACGTCGCGCCGAACTGCAGGGCGTGCAAGCTCCAGAAATTCGCGCCGATGTGGCCGTTGATGGTCAGGGACAGCACCACGCCCGTCAGGAAGTAGCCGGTCCAGGCGACGATGAAATAGGTGCCCACGGCATCACCGCGGCGCACGCGCGCCATCGCGCCCTGCAAGCCGATCAGGGCCGGCATCAGCCCGAACACGGCGGACACCACGCCCAGCCAACGGTTGTTCATCCAGTCCAGTGCGAACAGCAGCGCGAACAGCGCGAGCAGAGTCGCCAGCGCCTTCAAGCCCAGCCGCGCGCGCGGATGCAGGTCGCCGCCCAGCACCGCTTCGACGAACAGCGCCAGGGTGGCCGACACCATCAACAAGGACACGCCGGCCATGTGCACTTCGATCCATGGCCGATCGGTCCAAAGATAGATCGCGCCCAGGCCGAACAGGTGCATGTTGAAGATCACGTGGCAAACGATGACCGCCGCGTACTTGCCGTATACGGCGTCCTTCAAGTTGATCCACTGCTGCACGCTGAACGCCAGCAGACAGAGACCAATGGCGACCAATACGCCCTGCAGCAGGAACTCGTGGTTGGCGCGAGCATGGAAGGCGGCCGGTTTCAGCAACTTCACCGGCACGATCACCGAGCTGCGCGTGTCGATCCGGAACAGGATGTCCGTGGTCTGCCCGCGCGGAAGATCCAGCATCACCGCGGGCGTGCGCGAACCCAGCGGACGATCGCGGAACGGCAGCAGACTGCCCATGGTCGCGGCATGTTCGGTACGACCCGCACGGGCGACGAACACCTCGACACGGTTCAGCAACGCATAGTCGATTTCCAGAACCCAGCGGCCGTCCGAATCGGCGGGCACGGCCACCGGCAAGTGGAACCACAACGCGTCGTTGCGGAATCCCATGCCCGCGTGCGGCGATGCCGGTGGCTTGAACTCCGGCAGACGCTGCAGTGCCTCGTCCGCCGCGATGCGCCGCTCGGGATCGGACAACACCCGGACATGCGGCCAGGCGTCGTGAACGCGCAGCGTGTCGTCCAGCGACAGCGTTGCGGCCATGACCTGGACCGCACTCAGCATCCACACCAGGCTGGCCGCAAGCACCCAGCGCGCTGCGACCTGCAGGCGCATCGGCGAACGCATCACGGCGAGCGGCTTCGACGTCATGCGGCCGATGGTAGCGGCAGGTCGCGCCCCTGCAATCGGCGATCGCGCGCGCTATTCCGGGTCGTAGTCGAGGTTCGGGGCCAGCCAGCGTTCGGCCTGTTCGAGCGTCCAGCCCTTGCGCTTCGCATAGTCCTCGACCTGTTCCTTCGACAGGCGCCCGACCACGAAATACTGAGACCGCGGGTGGGCGAAGTAGTAGCCGCTGACCGCGGCGGCCGGATACATCGCATAACTCTCGGTGAGCTTCACGCCGGCGTTCGCTTCGGCGTCGAGCAGGCGGAACAAGATGCCTTTCTCGCTGTGGTCCGGACAGGCGGGATAGCCGGGTGCAGGGCGGATTCCGCGGTACTTTTCGTCGATCAGCGCATCGTTGTCGAGTGCTTCATCGGTCGCATAACCCCACAACTCGCGACGCACCTTGCGATGCAGGGCTTCGGCCAACGCCTCGGCGAGACGGTCGGCCAGCGCTTTCAGCAGGATGGCGTTGTAGTCGTCGTGCTGCGCTTCGAAGCGCGCGACGTGTTCCTCGATGCCCAAACCCGCCGTGACCGCGAAGCCGCCGATCCAGTCCTGCGGAGCGTTGGCGTCGTGGATGAAATCGGCAAGACAGAAGTCCGGGCGTTCGACGGGTTTGTCGACTTGCTGGCGGAGGAAATGCAGCGTCGTCGCTCCTGCAGCGGAGATGACGACATCATCGCCCTTGCGTACCGCCGGCCAGATTCCGACCACCGCTTTCGCCTTCAGCCACTTCTCGCGCACGATGGTGTCGAGCATCGCGCGGGCATCGTCGAACAGCTTGCGTGCTTCCACGCCGACCACGGCATCGTCGAGGATGGCGGGATAACGGCCGGCCAGTTCCCAGGTCGAGAAAAACGGCGTCCAGTCGATGAAGGGCACGAGGTCGGCCAGCGGCCAGTCCTCGAACACGGTGAGGCCCGGCTGCTTCGGCGCTTCGGGCACGTGATCGCCCGGTCGGAAGGCCTGTCGGCGCGCCGCATCGATCGATACGAGCCGCTTCGCATCGCCGCGATTCGCATGGCGGGCGCGCACGTCGGCGTAGTCGGCATTCGTCTTCGCGACAAACTCCTCGCGCAAGTCCTGGCTCATCAGCGATGCCGCCACGCCGACCGCGCGCG
Source organism: Ahniellaceae bacterium (assembly GCA_044229785.1). Lineage (GTDB taxonomy): Bacteria > Pseudomonadota > Gammaproteobacteria > Xanthomonadales > Ahniellaceae > JADKHK01. The sequence goes on along the minus strand of JBGASK010000068.1, from coordinate 14,300 downwards.
AGGCGTCCTTGACCCAGGCGACCGGCGTCGCGAGGTGCGGCGCGATCTTCAGCGCCGTGTGCGCACGCGACGTGGTGGCGCCGCCGATCAGCAACGGCTGCGTGAATCCCTGGCGTTTCATCTCCCTGGCGAGATGTGTCATCTCGTCGAGGGATGGCGTGATCAGGCCGGACAGGCCGATGATGTCGGCCTGCTCCGCGCGGGCCGCGTCGAGGATGTTCTGGGCCGCGACCATCACGCCGAGATCGACGACTTCGAAGTTGTTGCAGCGGAGCACCACGCCGACGATGTTCTTGCCGATGTCGTGCACGTCGCCCTTGACCGTGGCCAGCACGATCTTGCCGTTCGAGCGATGCGTCTGGCCGCTGCGCGCCTTTTCTTCCTCGATGTGCGGGATCAGATGCGCGACCGCGCGCTTCATCACCCGTGCCGATTTCACGACCTGCGGCAGGAACATCTTGCCGGCGCCGAACAGGTCGCCGACCACGTTCATGCCGGCCATCAGCGGACCTTCGATCACGTCGAGCGGACGCGCCGATGCGAGACGCGCTTCCTCGGTGTCGGCTTCGACGTAGGCGTCGATGCCGTGCACGAGGGCGTGTTTCAGTCGCTCCGCGACCGCCGCGTCGCGCCAGGCCAGGGCTACGGACTGGTCGACCGATTCGCCCTTCCTGCCCTTGTAGCGTTCGGCGATCTCGATCAGGCGTTCGGTGCCGTCGGCGCGTCGATTCAGCACCACGTCCTCGACCCGTTCGCGCAGGTCGGCATCGAGGTCGTCGTGGATCGGCAGCGCGCCGGCATTGACGATGCCCATGTCCATGCCGGCACGGATGGCGTGGTACAGGAACACGGCGTGGATGGCTTCGCGCGTGGGGTTGTTGCCGCGGAACGAGAAGCTGACATTGGACACGCCGCCGGACACATGCGCGAGCGGGAAGCGCTGTTTCAGCGCGCGCGTGGCCTCGATGAAGTCGATGCCGTAGGCGTTGTGTTCGTCGATGCCGGTGGCGATCGCGAACACGTTCGGATCGAAGATGATGTCTTCGGAAGCGAAGCCGGCGGCGGTCACCAGCAGGTCGTGGGCGCGGGCGAGGATCTCGACCTTGCGTTCGAACGTGTCGGCCTGTCCGGTTTCGTCGAAAGCCATGACCACGACCGCGGCGCCGTAACGCTGCACCTTGCGCGCGTGATCGAGAAAGGCCGCTTCGCCTTCCTTCAGCGAGATCGAGTTGACGATGGCCTTGCCCTGCACGCACTTCAGGCCGGCCTCGATGACCTCCCACTTGGACGAGTCGATCATCACCGGCACGCGTGCGATGTCCGGTTCCGAGGCGATCAGGAACAGGAACCTGCGCATCGCCGCGACGGCGTCGAGCAGGCCTTCGTCCATGTTGATGTCGATGACCTGGGCGCCGCTTTCGACCTGCTGACGTGCGACGGCGAGCGCTTCGTCGTAGCGGTCTTCCTTGATCAGCTTGCGGAACTGCGCGCTGCCGGTGACATTGGTGCGCTCCCCGACGTTGACGAAGTTCGTGGTCGGCGTGATCACGAAGGGTTCGAGGCCGGCGAGACGGGTGTAGGGCGCCGGCGTTGCGCGCGCGCGCGGTGCGACGCCGCGCACGGCCGCGGCAATCGCGGCGATGTGTTCGGGGGTGGTGCCGCAGCAGCCGCCGACGATGTTGAGCAGGCCCGCACGCGCAAAGTCGCCGAGCACGGCGGCCATGTCCTCGGGCGTTTCGTCATAGCCGCCGAACGCATTCGGCAGGCCGGCGTTCGGATGGCAGCTGACGAAGGTGTCGGCGACTTCCGACAGCACGTCGAGATGCACGCGCAGGTCTTTTGCGCCGAGGGCGCAGTTGAAGCCGATCGACAGCGGTTTCGCATGCCGCACCGAATACCAGAACGCTTCCGCGGTCTGGCCGCTGAGGGTTCGTCCCGATCGATCCGTGATCGTGCCCGAGATCATCACCGGCAGGCGTGCGCCGCGCGCAGCGAAGACCTCGTCGAGCGCGAACAGCGCGGCCTTGGCGTTCAAGGTATCGAAGATGGTTTCGACCATGATCGTGTCGGCGCCGCCGTCGATCAGGCCGTTCGCGGCTTCGCGATAGGTGTCGACCAGTTCGTCGAAATGGATGTTTCGGAAGCCCGGATTGTTCACGTCCGGCGACAGCGAGGCGGTGCGCGAGGTCGGACCGAGGATGCCGATCACGAAGCGCGGCTGCGCCGGCGTGTTCTGTTCGGCTGCGTCGCATTCGATGCGGGCCAGGCGTGCGCCTTCGCGGTTCAGTTCGTAGACGACGCGTTCGAGCGCGTAGTCGGCCTGCGACACCGAGGTCGAATTGAACGTGTTCGTTTCGATCAGGTCGGCGCCGGCCTCGAGATACTGGCGATGCACGTCGCGGATCAGTTGCGGCTGGGTCAGCGACAGCAGGTCGTTGTTGCCTTTCAGGTCCTTGTCGGCGTGTTCGTGCGGACCATGGTGCGGGCACCCGGGGCCGCAGCCCGTTCCGATGACAAAGCGTTCGCCACGGAAGCCGGCTTCGTCGAGCTGGACGCGCTGCAGCATCGTGCCCATGGCGCCGTCGAGGATCAGGATGCGTTCGGCCAGCGCCGTCTCCAGCGCCGCGACCCGCGCCGGGTTCAACCAGGGCAGGGCAGTCATGGCTTGCGCGCCAACAGGGTCAGCACTTCGAAGTTCGGCGCGCGTTTCTCGCGCGAGCTGACTTCGCAGTCGATCACGTCGAGCCCGGCCTTCTTCGCGAGCTTCTTCAGTTCGTCGACGGTGAAACCGAGGTTGCAGTGATCGAATTCCTCGGCCGCGGCCTTGTGGGCATGCTTGTTCAGCGTCAGTGCCAGCAGTCGGCCTCCCGGGCGCAATACACGCACGGCTTCACGAACGGCCACGGCGGGTTGTTCGGAATAGGTCAGCGCGTGCATCAGCAACACGAGGTCGAACTTTTCGTCGGGCAGGCTGAGCGCATGCATGTCGCCATGTTCGACGCGCACGTGCTTGAGCGGCTTCAGGCGATCGCGTGCGGCGCTGATGACGCGCTCGCTGGAATCGACGCAAAGGATGGACTTCGCATGCGGGGCCAGCAGCTCGGCAAGAATGCCGTCGCCGGACGCCACGTCGAGCACGTCGCCGAGTTCGACCAGATGCATGACGCCGCGCGCCAGCGCTTCCCAGGTGCGGCCGGGCGAATAATGGCGTTCCATGTCGCCGGCCACGGCATCGGCCCAGCCTTCGGACTTGGCGCGTTTGGCGAGCACGGTCGGCAGGCGGCGGGCGTCGTCTTCGAGCAGGGCGTCGTCGATGCCTTGGCGCATCGTGCGCCACAGTTGCGCGTGTTTGTCGTCGAGTTCGGCGTTGAAGCGGTAATAGGCCGAGACGCCGGCACGACGGTCGCGCACCAGGTCGAGTTCCTTGAGCTTGGCCAGGTGCGTGGAAACGCGCGGTTGCGCCAGTTGCGTGATGGCGGCGAGTTCGGCGACCGTCAGTTCCTCGGCTTCGAGCAGCACCAGCAGGCGCACGCGGGTGGCGTCGGAGAGGGTCCGGAACAGGCTGGAAAGATCCGTCAGATCCATGTTTATCGTTGTATCGCGATAAAAAGATGCGACACGGTAGTGGCTGCGTGCGGAGCGGTCAATCGACGCGGCGTGATCGTGGTCGGGATTGGGCCTGCACCGCGGCCGCGGGATGCGTTAGCGTCGACGGCTTTCATTGCAGGAGATCGCCCATGACCACGACGCTGTCGCGCATTCGATCGCAGGATCGCGCCGCCTGGTCCGGCCTGTGGCGCGACTATCTGGCTTTCTACGACACCACGCGGCCGCCGACCCTCTACGAGCGCAACTTCGCGCAACTCGTGCAGGGCAACGGGCCCTTGCATGGCTGGCTGGCGCGCGATGCCGACGGGATCGCGGTCGGGCTCGTCCACTATTTCACGCATGGCACGGCGTGGTCGTTCGGCGACACCTGCTACCTGCAGGACCTCTACGTGCAGCCCGCGCAGCGCGGCTGCGGCATTGCCTCGGCGCTGATCGCGCAGGTCGCCGGTGATGCGAAACGCCGCGGTTGCGAGCGCCTGTACTGGTTGACCCACATCGGCAATGCCCGCGCCAGGGCGCTGTACGACCGCGTCGCCGCATTCGAAGGTTTCATCTGCTACGAGCGCGGCCTCGGCTGATCGCGACGCGGACCTGATCCGGCTGGCGGTCGGCAGGGTCATCGACTACCCTGCGCGGCCCCATGCAGTTCGATTCCTTCACTTTCCTGCTGTTCTTCATGCTGGTGCTTGCGGGCGCGGCCTCGACGCGCGGCTGGGGCGCGCGCAAGAACCTGCTGCTGCTGGCGAGTTACCTGTTCTACGGCGCGTGGAGCCCTGCATTCACGCTGCTGCTGGCCGGCGCCAGCGTGATCGACTGGTTTCTCGCGCGCCGCATCCACGCCGCGGCAACCCATCCGGCGCGCCGCTTCTGGCTCGCAGCCAGCATCGTGCTGAACATCGGCACCCTGGCCCTGTTCAAGTACGGCCCTTTCCTGCACGCCAACCTTGCCGTCGCGCTCGCCGCCGTCGGCGTGCAGATCGATCCGTGGTCGCTTGGGCTGGTGCTGCCGGTCGGCATTTCGTTCTACACGTTCCAGTCGGTGTCCTACACCTTCGATGTCTATCGCCGGCGCGTCGAGCCGATTCATTCGTTGCGCGACTTCTGCCTCTTCGTCGCGTTCTTCCCTCAGCTCGTGGCCGGGCCCATCGTGCGTTTCACGCAATTCGCGCCGCAGCTGGTCGAGCCGCGCGCGCCGTCCTGGCCGGGGCTGGCCCACGGCGCGGTGTGGATGCTGTGGGGGTTGTTCGAGAAGATCGTGCTGGCCGATACCGTGTTCGCGCCGGTGGCCGATGCGGCCTGGTCCAACCTCGCGGGCCTGTCCTCGAGTTCGGCGCTGGCGGCATCGCTGGCCTTCGCCGGCCAGATCTTCTGCGACTTCGCGGGGTATTCCTGCTGCGCCATCGGCGCGGCGCGTTGCCTCGGCTTCGACTTGCCGCCGAACTTCCGCAATCCCTATGCCGCGGTCGGCTTCAGCGACTTCTGGAAGCGCTGGCACATCAGCCTGTCGACCTGGCTGCGCGACTACCTGTACATCGCGCTGGGCGGCAACCGCGGCGGCGTCTGGCGCACGTATCGCAACCTGATGCTGACCATGCTGCTCGGCGGGCTCTGGCATGGCGCCGGCTGGAACTTCGTCGTCTGGGGCGGCTGCCATGGGCTGCTGCTGGTGCTGGAGCGACGCCTGCGTGGCGAGCGCGACGGCGCGACCGCCGATCCGCGCGGCCTGTCGCGCGGGGTCTGGGCCGTCGTCACGCTGCTGGCCGTGGTCGCGTTGTGGATTCCGTTCCGTTCGCCGGATTTCGCCGCGACGGCGCAGTTCCTGCAGGCCTTCGCGCGACCGTGGACACCGCTCGATTTCGGCGCGGCCTGCGCGCTGGCGGCTTTTGCCTTGATCGTGCTGGCGCAGTGGCGGGTGCGCGACTTCGATCTGGACGCGCTGGTTGCGCGTGCGCCCGCCGCGCTGCTGGTGCCGTTCCTGGCGCTGTTGCTGGTCCTGATCGTGCTCAGTCCCGGAGACACCCATGCCTTCATCTACTTCCAGTTCTGATCCGCGCGCCCTCGGCAGGATCTGGCTGCTGGCGGTGCTGCTGGCGGCGGCGGCGCTGGTGGCGCTGGATCGGCACGGGCGCAGTCTCGGCATGCCGGCGGGATTGATCGACTCGATGCAGCTGTGGTCGATCCAGCGCGACCGCGTATACGGCGACGCGCCGCGTCCCGCCGTGTTCATCGGCGCCTCGCGCAGCGCCTACGGCATCGATCCCAAGACCTGGCGCAGCCTGGTGCCGGACAGCAAGCCGGTGATGCTGTCGTTGAACGGTCGCCACCCGATCGCCGTGCTGCGCGATCTGGCGGACGACCCGGAGTTTCGCGGGCTCGTGCTCTGTGATGTCGACACCCACGGCTTGTTGCGGCGCTGGTGGGACATGCAACAGGACTACGTCGACTACTACCGTCAGCGCTGGAATCTGAACTGGCGTGTGCATCGCCTCGCGTTGAACGCCTGGCAACGCGCCAGCGTGCTCGCCAATCCCGCGCTCGGCTGGAAGGCCGGACTGCAGCGCTGGATCGAGGGCGGTACGGTCTACATCCCGGTCACGCGAATCGACAGCAATCGCGGCGGCGAGATTCTGTTCGATCGGTTCGATCCCGCGGCGTCGGCCAAGGCCTTCGACGACGATGCGGACCGCAAGATGCGCGAACCGCGGCCTTCGCCCGAGGCGTTCGCGGCCGACGCGCGCCAGATCCAGTCCTGGGTCAGGACCATCCAGGCGCGCGGCGGCGAGGTCATCTTCTTCCAGCCGCCGGTGTCCGGGCGCGTGGCGGCGCTCGAGCGCGACTATTTCGACCGGGCCAGGTACTGGGACGCCTTCGCGGCGCTGGAAGGCATCCATGCCCTGCATGCGGACGATGTGCCGGCGATGGGGAAGCTGGTGCTGCCCGATCACTCCCACGTGCGCGGCGAGGCGCGGCCGCTGCTGACCCGACTGCTGGTGGAAGAACTCCGGCGACGCGGCTGGATCGACGCGACGACGACAGGCGTCCGCTAAACTGCAGGGCCCTGCGGCCAAGGGCCGCGCCCCTTTCGAACCAAGCGAGACCGACCATGGACTTTGCATTCACCGAAGAACAGCTGGCCATCCAGGACGTGGCGCGCCGCATTGCGCAGGAAAAGATCGCGCCGAGCGCCGAACACCACGATGCCACCGGCGAATTCCCGCTGGCGAACATCCGCACGCTGGGCGAAAACGGCCTGATGGGCATCGAAGTGCCGGCCGAATACGGCGGCGCCGGCATGGACCCGATCTCCTACGTGCTGGCGATGGTCGAGATCGCGCATGCCGACTGCGCCCATTCGACCATCGTGTCGGTGAACAACTCGCTGTTCTGCAACGGCATCCTGAAGTTCGGCACGGAAGCGCAGAAGCAGCTGTACGTACGCGCGATTGCCGAAGGCCGCGAGATCGGCGCCTTCGCGCTGACCGAGCCGCAGTCCGGCTCCGATGCGACGGCGATGAAATGCCGTGCGCTGAAGCAGGCCGACGGCCGCTTCGTCATCAACGGCAAGAAGAGCTGGATCACCTCGGGTCCGGTGGCGCGCTACATCGTGCTGTTCGCGATGAGCGAGCCGGACAAGGGTGCGCGTGGCATCACCGCCTTCATGATCGACACGACGAAGCCGGGCTTCCATCGCGGCAAGACCGAGCCCAAGCTCGGCATCCGCGCCTCGGCGACCTGCGAGATCGAGTTCGCCGACTACGTGGCCGAAGCCGATGAAGTGCTCGGCACCGAGGGCGAGGGCTTCAAGATCGCCATGGGCGTGCTCGATGCCGGCCGCATCGGCATCGCCTCGCAGGCCGTGGGTCTGGCGCGTGCCGCCTATCAGGCCGCGGTCGCCTACGTGCGCGAACGCAAGAGCTTCGGCCAGCCGATCGGTTCGTTCCAGATGATCCAGGCGAAGATCGCCGACATGAAGATCCGCCTCGACGCGGCCCTGCTGCTGACCCTGCGCGCGGCCTGGGCCAAAGGCCAGACCGAGAAGCATGGCGGACGCTTCAGCACCGAGGCTGCGGTCGCCAAGCTGACCGCGTCGGAAGCGGCCATGTTCATCACCCACCAGGCGCTGCAGATCCACGGCGGCATGGGTTATTCGAAGGAAATGCCGCTGGAGCGCTATTTCCGCGACGCCAAGATCACCGAGATCTACGAGGGCACTTCGGAAATCCAGCGGCTGGTCATCGCGCGCAACGAAACCGGCCTGCGCTGATCGCGCCGACTCGCCTGGCGCGACCGGTTCGCGTCAGGTCAGGGCCGCTCCGGCGGCGTCGATTTCGCGGAACTGGCCGCTGAGGATGTCGTTGGCCACGCGTGCATGCGGGCGGTCGGCGACGAGCTTGCCCTGGCTGTTCACGAACAGGCAGCGCTCGGTCATCGCGCTGGTCCAGACGAGCTTGGCGCGCTGCAGCGTGCCCTGATCGTCCGGCAGCTCGAACCAGCGTCCCAGGGTGAGTTGCCGGGCCTGGCGCAAGGCGTCGCCGAAACTGGGCAGCACGCGGTCGGTGGTGGGCGCGGGCGTGGTTTCGGGCGCGATGTCGGGTGTGGCCGTGGCGTCATCGGTCGCTTCGACAGGCGATGCCTCGCGTCCGCCGAGCATCCGTTCGTAGCGATCCCCGAATTCGGCCACGATGCGGTCGACCTCGGCTTCATCGGTGCCGACGCCGAGCAGGGCGGCACGCAGCGCCGAGACGATGCCCGGCACCATCGCGCACCAGTGCGCCTGTTCGCTGACCGCGGTTTCCGGGTCCAGCGCCCAGGCGATGTCGCGCACCAGCTTGCACGCGCTGCGCCACTCGGTGGAGGTGTCTCCGCGCCGCGCATGCACGGTTTCGAGGTGACGACGCAACGGACCGCGCACGACCTGGCCGATGCATTCCGGCACATGCGTCTGCGTCAGCACCATCGCGACCACGCCATCGGCGGACCGTTCGGCGGCGAGCCGCAATTCGCGCGCGCGCTCGCGCTCCGCGGCACGGCGATCGGCGACCTCGAGCCGGCGCCTTTCCCGGGCGGCGTGGTCGCCAGAATCGTCGGCATCCACGACATCGGACGCCGCTGTCGTCGTCGCGGCCGGATGCTCCGCATCGACCTGCGTCTGCTGCGCCATCCATTGCGTCATCCGCTGCAGCACTTCGCCGAACTGATGGAGGTCGGGGGTCGACGCAGGAGCTTCGGCGGTCGTGGACGATGGCGGCGCGGGACTCGATGGTCCCGCCTGCGTCGGCGCAGGAGCGACGCTTCGCGCCGCCACGGCGGGCGCATGGCGCAGATTCGGCAGGATGCCGTGATCCAGCAGCAGCGCGTTGACCGGATCGAGCAGGGCTTCGAGCGCCGTCGCCAGGTGTCGTTCCACCTGCTTGAGCACGATCAGCCGCGATTCCAGCCCGATATCCAGCGGCGCCATGCCGGCTCGGCACATCTTCGCGATCATCGCGCCGCCGAGCGGCGTTGCCGCACCGTCGCCGAGCCCGTAGACGATTTCCAGCCGGCGCTGAATCTGGTGGCGCTGTCGCGGCGCCACGTCATCGCAGCGCTTGCCGACGCGAAACAGCGCGAGATCGAATTCCAGATCCTCGTCCGCGACCAGTTGCAGCGGGTCGTCGGCGCGGCGGGGCATGGAGACCGAATCCAGCGCCCCGGTCTCGACGGCCGTCCGGCAGGCCACGGCGAAGGCCTGGGTGGCGGCCTCCTGCGACAGGCGCAATTGCCGCAGGTCGTCGAAATAGCGGGCTTGGCGCACGCCGTCGACCGCACGCTGGGCGTGGCCGAACAGGATGTCGTCGCAACTGGTCAGGGTTTCGCGAAATGCGAGCGTCAGCCGCTCGCCCACGCGGGCCGACAGCGCCTGCACGATTGCAGGCTTGCCGGCGGCAGAACGGCGTGCGCCGAACTCGAGGACGTTGGGCATGATCCGGACCCCGGACAGGAAGTGCCAACGATACTATTTGACACGTTCGTGTCAAATTGTGACCGAGCTCCCGGCCGCCGGATCGTGCCGGATCAGGCCGCGCGACTGCTTTGGGCGTCCACCAGCCGCCGCTTGACCGCGACCAGGGCGCGTTCGAACAGCGCGCCGTCCTCGATCGGTTTCACGTGGCCCAGCATCCATTCGCTGGCGACGTTCTGGTAACTGCGGTCGGCGGTCATCTGGCCATTGCGGTTGACGAACAGGCAGCGCTGCGAAATCGCGCTGTTCCAGATCAGCTTGGCGCGCTGGCTTTCGCCGTTGCCATCGACCAGTTCGACCCAGGTGCCGACCGCGAGGGCGCGAACCTTGGCCAAGGCATCGCTGTAGGTCAGCCCGGTCTTCGCCGCGTGCTCGATGATCTCCGCGGCCGGTAGTTCGGCTTCCGCGTCGACTTGTGGCGGCGGCGCGTCCGGCATCGTGTCGGCATCGATCTTCGCGAAGGACTCCGGGGCCGATCCCGGCGCCTGCTGGGTGGTCGCGACCAGATCGCGGTAGCGGTTGCGGAATTCGACGACGACGCCATCGATGTCGTTGTCGTGCATGCCCACGGCACCAAGGGCGCCGCGCAACGCCGACACGATGTTCGGCAACATGGCTTGCCAGTGTGCGCGTTCGACCGAGATGGTGACCGGGTCGAAGCTCCAGACGATGTCGCGGACCAGTTTGCGTGCCGACTTCCAGTCTTTCGACTCGTCGCCGCGGCGGGTATGGATCAGTTCCAGATGCCGGCGCAGCGGACCGTTGAGCAGGGTGCCGACGACATTCGGCACCGGCGTCTGCTCCAGCACGTCGGCAATGACCTGCTGGCTGTTGCGCTGGGCGGCGAGTCGGCGCTCCTGCGCCTGAGCCGCTTCGGCGGAGCGCTTTTCGAGCAATTGCGCGCGCTTCTGTTCTCCGGCCATGAAGGCGCGCAAGTCCTGCTGCACGCGCTCGACCCCGTTGCCGGCATCCAGTTCGCTTTCGGCCACTGCATTCGCCACGGCCGACTGGATTTGCGACAACACGCGGCCATCGCGATCGGACTCGGGCGACCACGAGCGCCCGATTTCGGCGGCGCTTTCCATCAAGGCGCGCAGCGGGTGCTGCTCGGTGCCGGAACCGTCGAAGACGTGTGCGCCACGCAGGGCGCTACGCAACAGCGGCAGGCGCAATGGCGTCAGGGATTCCTGGATTTCCTTCGGCAGGGCGTCGTCGCGGGCGACGAAATCGAACATCAGCGCGACCAGATCGATGGCGTTCTCGACCTGATCGGACAGGACATTGGCGTTGGCCTCGCCGTTCTGGCCGGTCGTCAGCATCCGGCGCACGGCCTGCCCGAACTGCTGGCTATCGACCGTGCCGGGGTCGCGAACCTGGCTCAGGCGCTTGTCCACGGCCGATGCGTCGAGTTCGACGGCGCCCTGATCGAGGCCAGCCGGGCGCGGTCGCGAGGCCGTCAACAGCTTCGTGATTTCGGTGGCCAGGGCGCCCAGGTCGATCTGCGGAACTGCCGCAGCGGCAGCGGCCGCGTGTGCGGCGCCTTCAGCGCCAGCGCCCTGCGGACGCGGCGCGTCCGCACTGCGCCGGGTGTAGGTCAGCTTGAGCTCGGGCAATACGCCGCCCTCGAACAACAGCTTGTTGCTCTCCTGGATGGCGCCGGCATTGCCCTCGGCGAGATGGCGTTCGATGCGTTTCAGCAAGACCAGTCGCGATTCGAGGCCGATCGGCAATTCGGCCACCGCGACCTTCACCGATTCCGCGACGACGCTGCCCGCATAGGGCGTCTGCATGTCCGAATCGGCGCGGTGAAAAAGGAACTGCAGTCGTTTCGTCAATTCGAGGCGCTGGCGCGCCACATCCTCGTCGCAGCGGGCGGCGATGCGCGACAGCGCCAGCGAGACTTCCAGGTCGCTCTCGTCGACCAGGCTGAGCTCGTCCGACAAGGCGTCGGTGGCGGCGTGCTTGATCAGCGGGCGGCCGTGCGAATACAGCATGAAGGCGCCGCGGTACGCCGCTTCGAAGCGGTCCGCCGCGGCGTCGCGGGTGCGGCGCAGGGTGCGCAGGTCGTCGAAATACTGTTGCTTCAACGCGCCATCGTTGGTCTTCTCGGACATCTCGAACAGCGTGTCGTCGATTTCGGCAAGCGCCTGCTGCAGCGCCGCCCGCAGTTGCGCGACCGACAGGTCGCGGATTGCACCCAGGTGACGCGTCGGTCCTTCCTGAGCTTCCGGTACCGCGCGCCGCGCACCCAGATCGACGATGTTGTTGCTCATGGGCATCCCCAGTCCATGACGCGACTCTATCCATCGCACCGTCGCAAAGTGTGCCTGTGTTCACAATTGCGGCATTGTTTGACGCATTGGGTCAATGTCACAAACAGTAGCAAGGGCGCGGGTTTGCGAGGCATGCGTGCGCGGCTTGAGGTGTCTCGTGAGCAAGCGCTTTCAAACGCTTGTTTCTCTGGTCCTTGCGAGACGGCCGCCGGTATCCTTCGCGCCCCGCTCAGGCCCATGGTTGTCCGCCGTCATGCCCCAGAAAAACGCGCTCGTCGAGGCCGTCCTGGCCCAGCTGAAATCCGAGTTCAGCGCCGCCCGCCTCGCCACCGCCCAGACCTTCGCCGGCCTGTTCTTCCGCCGCGTGCCCGACGAGGACATTGCCGCGCGCGACCTCGCCGACTGGGTCGGCCTGGCCCGCGACGCACTCGATTTCGTGCAGGTGCGCACCGGCGAACAGTCCCTGGTCCGCGTCTACAACCCGAATCGCGGCGAACACGGCTGGGAGTCCTCGCACACCGTCGTGCAGGTGCTGACCGACGACATGCCGTTCCTGGTGGACTCGGTGACGATGGCGATTTCCGCCTGCGACAACCTGGTCCAGTCGGTCGTGCATCCGGTGCTGCAGGTCGATCGCGATGCCGGCGGCCACGTGCTCGGCATGAACGAGGAATCCGCCGCCGGCGGTCGCGGCAAGGCCGAATCCTTCATGCATTTCGAGGTCGACCGTCGTGCCGACCCGGAAGAGCTGTCGCGACTCGCCGACGCGGTTCAGCGCGCGCTCGCCGACGTGCGCGCCTGCGTGCGCGACTGGTCCGGCATGCGCGCGAAGATGCACGAGATCGCCGAAGATCTGGCGGCTCGCCCGTTGCCGGTCGACGCCACGGCGCGGGTCGAGCTGCAGGAATTCCTGCGTTGGGCCGCGAACGATCACTTCACCTTTCTCGGGTATCGCGAATACACGACGGCGAAGCAGGGCAGCGAGGACGTGCTGATGGCGGTCGACGGCTCCGGCCTCGGCATCCTGCGTGCGCAGGAAGCGCGCCCGCGGCCGCTGAAGTCGCTGGCGGCGCGCGACGTGCCGGACAGCGAAGGCGGCAAGGTCGTGATCATCACCAAGACCAATGCGCGCTCGAACGTGCATCGTCCCGGCTACATGGATTACATCGGCATCCTGCGCTTCGACGCGAACGGCAAGCCGGTGGCGGAAGAACGCTTCCTCGGCCTGTTCACCTCGTCGGCCTACACGGCGCGGCCCTGGGACATTCCGCTGGTGCGCCGCAAGTACGAATCGGTGATGCGCGACTCCGGACTGAAGCCGGCCGGACACAGCGGCAAGGCGCTGCGCCATATTCTCGAAACGCTGCCGCGCGACGAAATGCTGCAGGCCGCGACCGGCGAGATCTACGAAACCGCGATGTCGGTGCTGGCTCTGCAGGAACGCGTCCGCACGCGTCTGTTCCTGCGTCGCGACATCTACGGGCGCTTCTATTCCTGCCTGGTGTTCCTGCCGCGCGACCGCTTCACCCAGGCCGTGCGCGAGCGCATCGAGGCGCTGCTGCGGGACACCCTTGAAGGCGAACGCGTCGATTCCACCGTTCACGTCGGCGACGAGCCGCTGGCGCGACTGCACCTGACCATTCGCCCGAAGGCCGGCGCGCGCGTCGACGTCGATGTCGCGGCGCTCGAAGCGCACATCGCCCGCATCGTGCGCAACTGGTACGACGAACTGCGCGACCTGCTGGTCGCCAAGCACGGCGAGGAACGCGGCCTCAAGCTCGCGACGCGTTACGGCAAGGCCTTGCCGATGGGTTACATCGAGTCGAGTTCCGCCGAACTGGCGGCCGCCGACGTCGAAACCTGCGCTTCGCTGAAGAGCGCCGACGACCTGCGCCTGTCGCTGTACCGCGCCCCGGGCGACGCCGGGCGACTGCGCCTCAAGCTGTTCCGCTTCGGTGCGCCGATCGCGCTGTCGGAAGCGCTGCCGATGATGGAAAACATGGGCCTGCGCGTGTTGTCCGAGCATCCCTACGAAATGGCGCTGGGCGCGGGTTCGCGCATCTTCATCCAGGACTTCGAGGTACAGCCGCAGGCCGGCATCGCGGTCGATCCGGAGGTGCTGCGCGACAGCTTCCAGGCGGCGTTCGAACGCACCTGGCGCGGCGAAGTCGAGAACGACGGCTTCAACCGCCTGATCCTTTCGGCGCTGCTGAACTGGCGCCAGGTCGCGATGCTGCGCGGCTATTGCAAGTACCTGCTGCAGACCGGCGTGCCGTTCTCGCAGACTTACATGGAAGAGGCGCTGAATCGTTACCCGCAGATCGCGCGCCAGCTCGCCGAGCTGTTCGAAGCCAAGTGCGATCCGGCGCGCGACAACCACGCCGTCACTCTCGACATCGCATCGAAGGCGCTGAAGC
>JBGASK010000067.1:0-17542 GCA_044229785.1 Ahniellaceae bacterium | reverse complement strand
GCCCCCGCGATCTTCTGATCTATCGGCTCAAATCTCCGACCCAATCCATGCCGGCGCTGTAGCCGTTGGTCAGACCCTTGGTCGCGATGGCAACGGCGTTGTGCGGGTGCAGGCTTTCGTAGTGGCTGGCGCGAACCCAGAAGTCGGCGATGCGTTCGTCCGCATCGAGCGCCTTCTGCATGCGCCGCGCCGCATCCTCGCAGAACATCAGGTTTTCGCCGTTGAGGCGGGCGAAAGCCTGCTCGTCTTCGCGTTTCACCGCCGTCTGCACCGGCGTCTTCAGTGCGCCTTCGATGCGGTCGATCAAGGCGACCAGCGGGAACGAGTCGAAGCTCGGTACCAGGCGCACCCGTACTTCCGCGCCGGAGCGCTGGCTGTGCGGCGTCGCGACGATGCCTTGTTCGGAACCGAGCCAGGCGACCACGCGGTCGTAGTCGAGGCCGTCGTCGGTCGAAAAGTCGGACTTGAATTTGTCCTGGATGATCTGCCGCGCCAGCGCGGCCGAACAGGGGCAAGTGCTCGAATAGGTGACCTCGAACGCGGTCTCGATGGTGAACTGGCCGCGGTCGAGCAGACCCGAGATCACCACCGGGTACGACTTCCAGCCGCTGTTGTCGGTGACCAGCGCCGGTCGCCGCACCATGTAATCGAAGGCGACGCGCAGCAGCGCACGACTCGATAGATCGGTGTGTGATTCGACGAACTCGCGCAGCACCTTGCGCACCGAACACGGCGTCAGCACTTCCGAGCCCAGCAATCGATCGACGAGCAGGTAAAGCCGCGACATGTGGATGCCGCGCGCCTCCGGTTTCTGCAGGTTCACGTAGGCGGTGACCCGGGCGTGGGCGTGGATCGGCGTGCCGTCCGGCCCGGCGACGCGCACCGGCAGTTCGATGTCGCCCATGCCGACCCAATCGAGCTGGCCGGCGATGGCGGGACGCGCCTCGTTGGCGATGTCGGGCAGCGAACGCGCCGAATTCTGGGAAATGCTCATCATGTGTCCTTCAATGTCTGCGCCGCAACGCGGCAACGGTTCCGGAGGGGCCGGGCGGATCATCGTCCATGGGGGCGCGTGACCAACGCGTCAAGCGCGGGGTGACGCATCGTCACAGTGTATCGGTTCAGCGCAACCCGGCCACGGCCCACCAGGCCGACAGCGTGTGACGCCAGTCCAGCACCGGCACGGCACGGCCGGTCGTCAGGGTGTCGATCACGCCCAGCGCCGAATGATGCAGGACCCGAAGTCCCCGCTGTCGCTGAAAATCGCCGCGCGACAGGCTGCGATAACGCGCGACGAACTCGCCGCGCCATTGTCCGGCCAGCGTGGCGACCAAGGCATCGAGTGCGACGCCGGTCTCGGCACTGGCCACGGCATGGCGGGCACGCAGATCCAGCGGTGCCTGCACGAATGCGCTCGGCTGGCCTTCGCGCAACGCGAGCAGGAACATCGCGGCGGATACCGCCTGCATCGCCGCGACCGCAACCGGCGTGGCGTTCGGATTGTCGGAGAGCCGGCTCAGCCGCGTCAGCGCCTGCGACGCATTCGCGGGCGCGGTGTCGTTCAGGGTCGACAGGGCTGCTTCGACGCCGCGTGTCGACAAGGTCAGTGACGGCGCCGCCAGCAGCAAGGGATGCCGCGCCTGACCGCGTTCGTGCAGCCGGATCTCGTCCAGCCACCAGGCCAGCTTGTGCTCGCGCACGGTTGCATCGCGCAATGCCCAGCAGGTTTCGGCGATCTCGAACAATGCACCAACCCGCGCCCGCAACAACGGCCACTCGCCTTCGGAGGCGAACAACTGCGCCGTGCGCGCCGCCGGCCAGGCCTCGGCCCACTTCGCGAAGAAGCTCTCGGCGTCGCGCTCGACGAGATCGCTGCTCACGGCATTCAATCCAGGTAGGCAATCAGTTCGAGGGCGTTGCGCACCACGACATCGGCGCCCCATGTGCGCGGATCATCGCCCGCGTCGATGTAACCGAAGGCCGCGGCCACGGTGCGCGTGCCTGCCGCCCTGCCTGCCTCGATGTCGCGCAGGTCGTCGCCGAACATCCAGGCATCGGCCGGCGGGACCGCAAGCTGCTTCAGCGCATGCAGCACCGGGGCCGGATGCGGCTTCTTCTCGGCCAAGGTGTCGCCGCTGACCACGGCGCCGAATTCCCGTCGCAGGTCGAGCGTCGCCAGCACGGCGTCGGTCAGCCATCCGGGTTTGTTGGTGACGATGCCCAGTTCGATGCCTTGCGCGCGGCACAATGTCAGCAGGTCGAGCATGCCGTCGAACGGCCGGGTCGCGACCGCGATGTCGGCGCGATAGCGACCCAGAAACGGTTGCAGCAAGGCCTCGCGCGCGGCCTCGTCGAGATCCGGAAACGCCGCACGCAGGATGGCGCGCCCGCCCTTCGACACGAACGGACGCAGCGTCGCGAGCGGCAGCGCATCCATACCGGCATCGGCGCGCAGGGCATTTGCCGCGGCAATCATGTCGGGCGCGGTGTCGAGCAGGGTGCCGTCGAGGTCGAACAGCAGCGCGCGCGTCCTAGCCGACAACGACCTTCTCCGCGTGCGCGAGATAATTCACGCCGACGTCGCTGTTGCGCCAGGCCTTGCGCCGGAACGGGTCGTACTGCAGGCCTTCGAGCGTGCGCAGTTCGAAACCGGCATGACGCAGACCGGTCGCAAGTTCGCTTGGACGAATGAACATCGCGTGCCGATGCGTGCCCTTCGGCAGCAGGTTCAGCACGTGTTCGGCGGCGACGATGGCGAGCGCGAAGCTGCGCGCATTGCGATTGATCGTCGACAGGAACAGTTGCCCGCCCGGCTTCAGCAAGGTCGCGCAGGCGGCGAGCACGCGTTCCGGCTGCTCGACGTGTTCCAGCATTTCCATGCAGCAGATCGCGTCGAAACTGGCGGGCTGTTCGGCGGCCAGCTGCGCCGCATCGACATGGCGATACTGCGCCTTCGAGCCGGATTCGAGCGCATGCAGCCTGGCGATCTCGATCTGCTCTCCGGCCGCATCGATGCCGAGCACGTCGGCACCTTCGGTCGCCAGCGCTTCGGTCAGGATGCCGCCGCCGCAGCCGAGGTCGAGCACGCGCGCACCCTTGAGCGCGATGCGCGCACACACGAAGGCAACGCGCTGCGGGTTCAGCTCGTGCAAGGCGCGCGAAGGACCGTCGGGATCCCACCAGCGATGCGCCTGTTCGTTGAATTTCGCGATTTCGCGCGGATCGGCGGTCTGCATCTCAGTCCTTCCTGCGCATGCGCGCACCCCAGCCGCGGGCGGTCGCGGCCAGGTGTTCGGTGTCGAATCCGGTCAGCCGACCGCCGTCGAGCTTGCGTTCGCCACGCACCCAGACATCGCGCACGTCGCGGCGATTGCTGGCGTAGACGATCTGCGAAATCGGGTTGTACACCGGCAAGGTGTCGAATTCGTCGAGCGCGATCGTCGTCAGGTCCGCATCCTTGCCGACTTCGATCGAACCGATGCGCTCGTCCCAGCCGAGCGCACGCGCGCCGCCCAGCGTGGCCATGTGCAGGGCCGCGGCGGCATCCAGCGCGGCGGCGTCCTTCGCGACCGCCTTGGCGAGTTGCGCCGCGGTCTTCATCTCGCCGATCAGGTCGAGGTCGTTGTTGCTGGCGGCGCCGTCGGTGCCGACCGCGATGTTCGCGCCGGCCCGCCGCAAGGCTTCGATCGGCGCGAAACCGCTGGCCAGCTTGAGGTTGGATTCGGGGCAATGCGCGATGCTGACGCCGGCTTCCGCGCAGGCCGCGATCTCGGATTCGGTCAGCTGGGTCATGTGCACCGCGATCAGGTTGCGGTTCACCAGACCGAGCCGCTTCAGGCGCGAGAACGGCCGTTCCTTGTGCTGGCGCAGCGCGTCCTCGACTTCGAACGCGGTCTCGTGCACGTGCACATGCACCGGAAGATCGAGCTGGTCCGAATACATGCGGATCTTCTCGAAGCTCGCGTCCGACACCGTGTACGGCGCATGCGGCGCCCAGCAGGCGCGCAGCATCGTCTCGTGCTTGAGCTCGTCGGCAAGCGCCAGGCCCTTGTCGATGTATTCGTCGGCATGGCTGGCCCAGGCCGAGGGGAATTCGATGACGGTGAGACCGACAGCGGCACGCAGGCCGACACGCTTCAGCGTCGCGGCCGCGACTTCCGGGAAGAAATACATCTCGTTGACGCAGGTGACGCCGCCGCGGATCAGTTCGGCCGCGGCGATCAAGGTGCCGTCGGCGACCATCTCGGCGCCCACGAACTTCGCCTCGGTCGGCCAGATGTGGTCCTGCAGCCAGGACATCAGCGGCAGGTCGTCGGCGAGGCCGCGCATCAGCACCATGGCCGAATGGCAGTGGATGTTGACGAGGCCGGGAATCAGCGCGTGGCCGGGGCGCGAGACGGTCTCGCGCGGCGCGTGGCGTTCGCGAGCTTCACGCGTCGGCAGGATGGCGACGATGCGCCCCTGATTCACCGCGACGGCGTGGTGTTCGAGCACCACGCCACCCGGCTGCACCGGGATCACCCACTCGGCTTCGATCAGCAGATCGACCGCGACCTTGTCCATGCGGGCTCCGGGTCAGCGACTTACTTGACGCGCGACACGTATTCGCCGGTGCGGGTGTCGCACTTGATCACTTCACCCTGTTGCACGAACAGCGGCACGCGCACGACGGCACCGGTCTCGAGCTTGGCCGGCTTGCCGCCGCCGCCCGAAGTGTCGCCGCGCACGCCGGGATCGGTCTCGGTGATGGTCAGTTCGACGTAGGTTGGCGGCGTCACCACCAGCGGTGCGCCGTTCCACAGCGTCATCACGCACATTTCGTTGCCCTTCAGCCACTTCTCGGCATCGGCCATCGCGGCGGCGTCGGCGCTCACCTGTTCGTGGTTGGTCGGATCCATGAAATGCCAGAACTCGCCGTCCGAGTACAGGTATTCCATGTCGGTATCCATCACGTCGGCGCCTTCCAGCGAGTCGGTGGCCTTCATGGTGATTTCCTGGACGCGGCCATTCTTGATGTTGCGGTACTTCACGCGGGTGAAGGCCTGGCCCTTGCCTGGCTTGACGTAGGCGGTGTCGCTGATGACGCAGGGCGCGCCGTCCACGATGATCTTCATGCCGTTCTTGACGTCGTTCATGCCATAGGTGGCCATGCAAAAGCTCCAAGTGCAAAGAGCCGCATCGGGAATGCGGCTAGAATGGGAAATCCCGAGAAATTCCGAAGACCCGGACGCGAGGCGCCCGGCTGACCGGCGCGCATGATACCGACAACCCCACTTTCCTTGCAGCCACCGGGCTGGCAGCAGCTCTGGCGCGACGCCGTGACCGACCCGGCCGAATTGCTGGACCTGCTCGGACTGGCCCGGCTCAAATCGCGGCTGGCCGGTGACGGGCTGGCGTTCCCGCTGCGGGTACCGCGCGGCTATGTCGCACGCATGCGCCGAGGCGATGCGCACGACCCCTTGCTGCGTCAGGTCCTGCCAATGGACGACGAAGACCGCTTCGCGCCCGGCTTCACGCTCGATGCGGTCGGCGACCTGGCCGCGCGCGAGGCACCCGGCGTCCTGCACAAATACGCCGGACGTGCGCTGCTGATCACCACCGGCAGCTGCGCCATCCATTGCCGCTACTGCTTTCGCCGGCACTTTCCCTACGCCGAGGAACTGGCCGCCCGCGGCCAGTGGCGCTACGCCGTGGCCGCGATCGCCGCAGACGCCAGCATCCACGAAGTCCTGCTCAGCGGCGGCGATCCGTGGTCGCTGTCCACCGCCAAGCTGCGCGAACTGACCGACCAGCTGCGCACGATTCCGCACCTTAAACGGCTGCGCATCCACACCCGCCTGCCGATCGTGCTGCCGGAGCGGGTCGACCCCGAACTTTGCGACTGGCTGCTTGGCCTGCCCTGGCCGGTCGCCGTGGTCGTCCATGCCAACCACGCCGGCGAGATCGACCGGGACGTTGCTGCCGCACTGGGTCGGCTGCGCGGCTGCGGCGCAAGCTTGCTGAACCAGGCGGTGCTGCTGGCCGGCATCAACGACAGCGTTGAGGCCCAGGCGGACCTTTCGGAAGCGCTGTTCGCGTCCGGCGTGCTGCCCTACTACCTGCACCTGCTCGATCGCGTGCAGGGCGCGGCCCATTTCGAGGTCGAAGAGATCGCCGCCAAGGCCATCGTGGCCGCGATGCGAGCCCGGCTCCCCGGTTACCTGGTACCCCGGCTGGCGCGCGAGACGGCCGGCGAATCGTCAAAAACCCTGGTCTTGTGAACCGCGTCAAGCCCGTCCATCGGCGAAATGCTGGCCTCGGGCGGCGTGAATACGGTAAAAAGGCAATCCAGAATCACCCGGGGATGTCATGGCGCCAAAGGATCAAGTCGTTCGGCTGCTGATCGTCGAAGACTCGATGGAGACCGCCGAGCAGTTGATCAGTGCGCTGCGCAATGGCGGCATCCCCGTGCGCCCGGTGCGTGCAGAGAACGCCGAACAGCTGGCCGCGCAGATCGACGAACACACCCCGGACGTCATCCTCGTCGACGCCGCGAACAAGTCGCCGACCTTGATCGAGACGGTCGCGGCCGTACGCAAGTCGAGCAAGGACATTCCGGTCGTGGCGTTGATCGCCGAGGTCACCGAGAAGACGGTCGTCGACGCTACCGTGGCCGGCGCTCGTGCTTGCGCGCTGCAGACGCGCGCAGACCATCTGCAAATGATCGTCAAGCGCGAATTCGCCGACGTCACCACGCGTCGCGCCGTGCGCCGGCTCGAAAACAGC
Source organism: Ahniellaceae bacterium (assembly GCA_044229785.1). Lineage (GTDB taxonomy): Bacteria > Pseudomonadota > Gammaproteobacteria > Xanthomonadales > Ahniellaceae > JADKHK01. Next base: position 10,777 of record JBGASK010000067.1, on the reverse strand, counting down.
CTGCGCGAGGTCGAGAAGCGTTGCGACGCCCTGCTCGATTCGTCGCGCGAACCCATCGCCTTCGTGCACGAGGGCATGCACGTGCGCGCGAACAAGGCCTATCTCGAAATGTTCGGTTTCGAGGATTTCGAGGAGATCGAAGGCACGCCGATGCTCGACATGATCGCGGCCGATCATGCGGATTCGTTCAAGACGCTGCTGAAGAAGATGTCCAAGGGCGAAAAGCCGCCGGAGCGGCTGGAGATCAAGGCCAGCCGCAGCGACGGCGCGGTCTTCGACGCCATCATGCAGTTCGACGAAGCCACGTTCGAGGGCGAGCCCTGCACGCAGATCACCTTCCGGCAGGAAGAAATCAACGCCGAGCAGGCCGCTGAACTGGACCGCCTGCGCTCGCAGGATCTGGTAACCGGCCTCTACAACCGCGTCAGTTTTCTCGCCGAACTCGACAAGGTCGCGGCAGAAGCCGCGGCGGGCAAATCCGACCTCACCCTGTTCTTCATCGAGCCGGACAACTTCCGCAAGGTGCTGGACACCGTGGGCATCGGCAATGCCGACCTGCTGCTCGCCGACATGGCCAACTTGCTGAAGTCGCAATTGCGCCCCCAGGACATTCCGGCGCGCATCGGCGAATTCACGTTCGGCGCCATCCTGTCGCGGCTGTCGCACGAGAAGGCGGAGTCCATTGCCGAAAATCTGCGCAAGGCCTTCGAAGAGCATGTGTTCGAACTGAACGGCAAGTCGGTCAATCTGACCATCAGCAACGGCGTGCTGTTCATCGGCGAGAAGATCGCCAACACGCAGAACATGCTGGCCGAGGCGACCACGGTCCTGAAGTCGGCGCAAGGCGAAGGCGGCAACCGCTACAGCGTGTTCGATCCGGCCGCGCAGGACAAGGCCGATGCCGAAAAGCAGCGGGCCTGGCTCAATCTCGTCAAGGACGCACTCGCCCACGACGGCTTCACGCTGTACTTCCAGCCGATCATCAGCCTGATGGGGGAAGAAGGCGAGTTCTACGAAATCCTGCTGCGCCTGAACAGCCCGAAGGGCGAAATCAGCCCGGGCCACTTCCTGCCCATTGCCGAGAAACACGGCCTGATGCCGGCCATCGACCGTTGGGTCATTTCCAAGGCCATCCGCACCGTCGCCGAACGCGAGCGCGAAGGGCGCAAGTGCACCTTCTTCATCAAGACCACGCCGCAGACGATGGAAGATGCCGCCATCCTGCCGTGGATCGCGACCCAGTTGCAGGCGGCACGATTGCGCGGCGACGCCCTGGTGTTCGAAGCGCCGGAAAGCAAGGTCGTCACCAACCTCAAGGCGGCCCGGACCTTCCAGAAGGGGCTCGAGCAGTTCCACGCGCATTTCGCGATCGAGCAGTTCGGCTCCGGTCTGAACTCGATGCAGCTGCTCAAGCACGTCGACGCGAAGTACCTGAAGATCGACCGCACCTACATGGCCGAATTGCCGAAGAACAAGGACAATCAGTCCAAGGTCAAGGAAATCGCCGACCAGGCGCGCGGCATGGACAAGCTGACCGTCGCCGAATTCGTCGAAGACGCCGCATCGATGTCGATCCTGTTCTCCTGCGGCGTCAACTTCGTGCAGGGCAACTTCCTGCAGGAGCCCGAGAAGGTGATGTCGTACGACTTCGGCTGAGTCCGATCTTCAAGTCGCACAAACGGAACGGCCCCGATCGCTCGGGGCCGTTCCGTTTTGCGCCGTGCCGAATGCGCCGCGATCAGGCGACGACGTTCGTGCGCGGGATCTGTTCCAGCGCGGCGATGCGGTCGGCGATCGGCGGGTGGGTCATGAACAGCGAGCGCAGACCGCCCGGCTTGCCGCCCGAAATGCCGAAGGCCTTCACTTCGTCCGGCAGCACATGGTCGTTCGGGTCGCCGGCGAGACGACGCAGCGCCGAGATCATGCTGTCGCGACCGGCCAGCTTGGCGCCGCCCTCGTCGGCCCGGAACTCGCGGCGGCGCGAGAACCACATGACGATGATCGAAGCGAGCACGCCAAGCACGATCTGCAGCACCATGTAGATGACCGTATGCGCGATCGAATCGAGTACGCCCGGGCCGTCGTCGTCATTGCGGCGCAACGCCGAACTGATGACCGACGCGACAATGTTGCTGATGAAAACCACGAAGGTGTTGAGCACGCCCTGGATCAGGGTCAGCGTGATCATGTCGCCGTTCGCGACGTGCGAGACCTCGTGCGCCAGCACGGCTTCGACTTCGCGCCGACTCATGCTGCGCAACAGGCCGGTACTGACCGCCACGAGTGCATCGTTGCGGTTCCAGCCAGTCGCGAAGGCGTTCATTTCCGGCGCTTCGTAGATCGCCACTTCCGGCATGCCGATGCCCGCCTGTTCGGCCTGACGACGCACGGTTGTCAGCAGCCAGGCTTCGGCTTCGCTGCGCGGCTCGGCGATGACTTGCGCACCGGTGCCGCGCTTGGCCATCCATTTCGAGAGGAACAGCGAAATGAACGAGCCGGTCATGCCGATGATGGCGGACATCACCAGAAGGCCCGCCAGGCTGCCGTTGCGATTCAAGCCGAAGATCGAGCCGACCAGGCCGAGCAGGACCATGATCGCGAGATTGGTGCCGATGAAGAGCGCAATGCGTAACATGCCGTCGTTCCATAGCCTGCTGCCGATGTTGGCAGCACACCGATACTGCGGCGTTCGCCGGGAAATTCAAGCGCAAGGCAGCCATGTCTGAACCAGCTGGACAGCATCGTGACGATGTCGTGAAAGATGCGCGGTATCGCGGCCGATTCGCGCCCTCGCCGACCGGCGACCTGCACTCCGGTTCGCTGGTCGCCGCACTCGGCAGCTGGCTGCGCGCACGAGCGATGCAAGGCACATGGCTGGTGCGCGTGGAAGACCTGGATCCGCCACGCGAGATCGTCGGTGCGGCCGAACGGCAGTTGGCCATCCTCGGCGCATTCGGCCTGCGGTCCGACGAGCCGGTCGTTCGTCAAAGCGATCGCCACGCGCGCTATGAGGCCGCATTGCAGCTGCTGATCGAACGCGGACTCGCCTTTCCCTGCGCCTGCAGCCGCAAGCAACTCGAAGCCGGCGGCGGACGGCATCTCGCCGCATGCGCACGACCGGCGGCCGGCGTCGTTCACGCGTGGCGCGCACGTGTGCCGGACATCGAGATCGGGTTCGACGATGCCGTTGTCGGCCGTTACACGCAGTCGCTGCGCCACGCGGTCGGCGACTTCGTGCTGAAGCGCAACGACGGACTGCATGCCTACCAGCTCGCCGTGGTCGTCGATGATGCCGCACAAGGCATCAGCGAAGTCGTGCGTGGCGCCGATCTGCTCGATTCGACGCCGCGCCAGATCTGGCTGCAAGGCGCGCTCGGCCTGCCGACGCCGCGCTATCTGCACCTGCCGCTGGTCCTCGACGAAGACGGTCGCAAACTCGGCAAGTCGCTCGCCAGTCTCCCCGTCGATGCGCAAGACCCCTTGCCGACGCTGCGTGCTGCGCTGCGTTTTCTGGGCCAGCACGATCATCCCGGTTGCAGCGACGTGACGGCGTTGTTGCAGCGCGCAACGTCATGCTTCGACGTCACGACGATTCCTGCGTCCATACCCTCCCGCATCGGCGAAGGCAGCGACTAGAATCCTGCCGTTACCGCAGCCGCGGACAATGGAGAGGGAACATGACGCAACGCATTGCACTCGTCACCGGCGGTACCGGCGGCATCGGTACCGCGATCTGCCAGCGCCTGGCCAAACTCGGCCATCGCGTCGCGACCAACTATCGCGACGAAGGCCGGGCCCGCGCCTGGCAGGACGAACAGAAGCGGCTCGGCTACGACTTCGTCGTCGCGCCCGGCGACGTGTCCAGCCCCGAGTCGGCCGCGGACATGATCAAGGCCGTCGAAGCGCAACTCGGTTCGGTCGACATTCTCGTCAACAATGCCGGCATCACCCGCGACACCACCTTCCATCGCATGAGCGCATTGCAGTGGCAGGAGGTGATCAACACCAATCTGAACTCCTGCTACAACGTGACGCGCGCGGTCATCGACGGCATGCGCACGCGACAATGGGGTCGCATCGTCCAGATCTCGTCGATCAACGGCCAGAAGGGCCAGTACGGACAGGCGAACTACGCCGCCGCGAAAGCCGGCATGCACGGTTTCACCATTTCGCTGGCACAGGAAAGCGCGAAGTTCGGCATCACCGTGAACACGGTATCGCCCGGTTACGTCGCCACCGACATGGTCATGGCCGTGCCGGAAGAAGTGCGCGCCAAGATCGTCGCCCAGATCCCGACCGGCCGACTCGGCAAGCCCGAGGAAATCGCCTACGCGGTCGCCTTCCTCGTCAACGAGGAGGCCGCCTGGATCACCGGCGCCAACCTGTCGATCAACGGCGGCCACTACATGGGCTGGTGAAGCGGCTCTTGAAGCTTTGTCGCGGCGCGCCGGATTCTTGATCTGGATCTGGTGCGGCGCACAAGCCTTCTGCTAGTTTCGGGCCATGACCAAAAGCCCGCGCATCATCAAGAAGTACCCGAATCGCCGGTTGTACGACACCGAGATCTCGAGTTACATCACCGTCGACGAAGTGCGTCAGCTCGTCGTCGATGGCGAAGACTTCGAAGTCCGCGATGCCAAGACCGGCGAAGACCTGACCCGCACCGTGCTGCTGCAGATCATCAGCGAGCACGAGGACAAGGGCCAACCGCTGTTCAGCACCAAGCTGCTGTCGCAGTTCATCCGCTTCTACGGCGACTCGATGCAGGGCTTCATGGGCAGCTACCTGGAACGCAGCATGCAGGTCTTCCTCGACCAGCAGGGCCAGTTCCGCAGCCAGATGAACAACATCCTCGGGCAGACGCCGTGGTCGGTGCTGAACGACATGACCGAGCGCAACCTCGAACTGTGGAAGCAGATGCAGTCGAAGTTCGTGGGCGACGCCACCGCGGCCAAGGCCTCGGCAAAACCGGGCGACAAGAAGCGCTGATCCGCGTACCGGTTTTCAATCCGGCACCGGCCGTTCCCTTTCGTCGTATGGCTTTTTTTGCGCCGCAGCAATAAATTCCGGTTTCTCTTTCCGGTTCAGGGGTTCAACGCATGTCGCAGCGCATCGCCATTGTCACGGGCGGTATCGGTGGTCTCGGCTCGGCGATCTGCCGCACGCTGGCCGAATCCGGCCGTACCGTCATCGCCGCCGACCTCGGCGTGCGTGAAGACCGCATCGCCGAATTCAAGGCCGAGATGGCCGATCTCGGCGAACGCGTGCAGTTCGAGGCGCTGAACGTCGCCGACGAGCAGTCCTGCAACGACCTGGTCGCGCGCGTGACCGCGCAGCACGGCCGCGTCGATGTGCTGGTGAATGCCGCCGGCATCACCCGCGACACCACGCTGCGCAAGATGAGCACCGCGCAATGGCAGGACCTGATGCGCGTGAACCTGGACGGCGTGTTCTACATGAGCCGTGCGGTCGTCGAAGGCATGTGCGATCGCGGCTTCGGCCGCATCGTCAACATCTCGTCGGTGAACGGCCAGACCGGCCAGTTCGGGCAGACCAACTACTCGGCCTCGAAGGCCGGGCTGCACGGCTTCACGATGGCCCTCGCCCGCGAAGTCGCGCGCAAGGGCGTGACCGTCAATTCGGTGTCGCCGGGGTATTGCCGCACCGCGATGGTCATGTCGATCCCGGACAACATCCGCGAACAGATCATCAGCCAGATTCCGGTCGGCCGCATCGGCGAACCGTCCGACATCGCCCGAGCCGTCGACTTCCTCGCCGCCGACGCCGCCGGCTTCCTGACCGGCGTCAACCTGCCGGTCAACGGCGGCCTGTTCATCAGCTTCTGACGGGATACCCGGTCGCGCGGCCTCAGTCGCGCGACATCAAGCCGGCATCGATCAGCTTCTCGCGCATCGGCGCGACGTGTTGGGCGTAGCGCTGCCACGCGCCGATGCCGCGCGCGTGGATGCGTTCGCGGACCAGCACCGTGCTGGCGGTCGCGACCGGCTTGTCGTTGGCGGTCGGATCTTCGGCACCATCCACCCAGTCGAGTCCGCAGAAGCGGTACAGCGCCTTGGTGACCAGCGCCGGCACGCTGACCAGTTGTTCGTAACGCAGCGGGAAGATGCGCTTCGGCAGGGCCGATTCGCAACGCCGCATCCAGTTCGCGTAACGCACGCAATGCGCGGCGATGGCTTCCTGATCGTAGGCATACGGGTAGATGCTGCCGAACAGATCGGTCCAGATCGCGAAGCAGGTATCGAGCGGGTCGCGGACCACGTGCACGATGCGCGCCTCCGGCAACGCCGCGGCGATGGCATGCACATAGAAGCTGTTGCCGGGCAGCTTGTCGGTGACATAGCCGCCGGCGCCGAAGCGTTCGCGCAGGCGTTCGCGATAGGCCGCACCGACGCGCGACCAATCCACTTCGCCGAGTCGCGTGGCGATCTCCTGGTCCATGAAGGACCCGGTCTCGATGCCGAGTTCGCGCTTGATGCAGACGTTGAAATCCTGCAACTCGCCGCCGAGGCGCACTTCCGGGTGGTTGCCGAGCAGGCGCTCGACCAGGGTGGTGCCGGAGCGCGGCATGCCGAGCACGAAGATCGGGACCGGCGCATCGCCGGCCGCGGCAGGCGCCACGTCCTGCGGAATCGCGGCGAACAACGGCTCGGCCTGGCGCTCCAGGGTCGCGAAGAGCTCGTTTTCCCAAGATGAATCGAAACGGATGCGTCGCTGCATCACGTCATTGGCGCGCGTCCACGCCTGCGCGGCGTCGGCGACACGGCCTTCGCGGTCGGCCACCTTGGCCAGCGCGAAATCGAGTTGCGCCGCCGGTTCCGAGTCCGCGTGAATCAGAACCCGGGCCGCCTCGATGCGGGCGGCATCCAGCGGTTCGTCCTCGCCGGCCAGGTCGGCCAGTGCCCACAGGGCCAGTGCGAAACCGGGGGCGATCGCGAGGGCGCGCTCGAAGCTCGCGCGGGCGTCGTCGCGACGGCCCAATGCCCGCAGCGCCGTGCCGTGATTGAAATGGAAGATCGGGTTGGTCGCGTCGGCGGCGATCGCACGCGCGAACAGCGGCAAGGCCGCTTCGGCATCGCCGAACTGGGTGAGGATCGCCGCGATGCGGTCGAGCAGCGCCGGTTCGTCCATCGGCAGGTCGGCGGCACGGCGCGCCGCCTGCAGCGCCAGGAAGGCGTCGCTGCGCAACATGTGGCAGCGCGACAGATGGGCATGGATCTCGCCGCGCTCCGGCTCGACTTCGACTGCACGCTCGGCGCTGGCAATGGCTGCAGGCAGGCGCGATTCGGCCGCCTCGGCCAGCGATCGATAGAACCAGCCGAGCCCGAGACGCGGGAACTGCTGCGTCAGGTTTTCGGCGACCGCGCTCGCAGCCACCGGGTTTCCGGCATCCAGATAGGTGCGGGCACGGCGCAATTCGCGCTGGATGCGCGTGACATTCGGGGGCGTCGGGGGGGCGGTCTGGGTCATGGGGCGGAGAACTCGTGCAACGGATCACGAAGCATACACCAAGGACGCGCTCGTCGAATTTGAACAATTCCATTCTTGAACAACAAGATAGATCGATTGTCCCGATCCTGTTTCGAGGATCTGTGCCATCGGTCAGGCTGGCTCGATCAAACTGTATTCTGTATACAGTTTTCATGCTCATCGATCGAACACACCTGCGCAGCAACATTCTGAACGAAGTGATCGCCCGCTGGACGGACGGCCGCCTCGCCCCCGGACGCATCAACGAGTCCGCGCTGGCGGACGAACTCGGCATCAGCCGCACGCCGCTGCGGGAAGCGCTGCTGGTGATGACGCAACGCGGCATGCTGGAAGCCACGCTCGGTCGCGGGTTCAGCGTGCGCGCGCTGTGCCGGGAAGAGGCCGCCGACCTCTATCCGCTGCTCGCCGTACTTGAGCCGATGGCGCTTCGCCTCGGCTTCGCCGCGGCTCGCCGCAACGTCGAGAACTTGCGCACGCTCCTGCACGCCATGACCACGACGGACGCCACGGATGAACTGCAGCACCTGGCGGTGCGCTGGTCCACGATGCTGATGGAGGGCTGCGAAAACCGTCGCCTGACACTGATCCTGGGCGATTTGTACCAGCACGCCGCGCGATACGAACACGCCACGCTGGAACGCGGCTTCCCGGTCGCGTCGGCGATCGAACACCACCGCGCCATCGTCGACGCCATCGAATCCGGCGAGGTCGCACTCGCCGCGGAGCGCCTGGGCGCCACGTGGCAACGCTGCCTGGACGCCTTGCTCGCCTGGCTGCCGGCGGCCGCCGATATCCACACCCCGATCCGGAGATTCAAACGATGAAGCCGACACGATGGCTGCTTCTGCCCCTGTTGCTCGCCGCTGGCGGCGCATCGGCCGAGCTGTCGGCGGAACAACTGCAGCGGTATCGCGCCGATCTCGACAGCCTTGCCGCCGAACTGCCGAAGCGCCACGCCAACCTGTTCCATACGACACCGGCCGCGGAGTTCGAGCGCGAAGTCGACAACCTGCGTTCGCGGTTGCCGCAACTCGATGAAGCCGAAGCGCTGATCGGCCTTGTTCATCTTTCCACGCTGGCACGCGACGGACATACCGCGCTGTTTCTGTTGCCCTTTCCGGGCGGCCCGGCCGTTCCCGGCATTCGCCAGCTGCCGATCCAGTTCCATGCCTTCGACGACGGGCTGCGCGTGATCGCGGCGGATCGCGCACATGCCGACCTGCTCGGCGCGACCTTGACCGGCGTCGGCGATCTGTCGGTCGACGAACTGCGTCGCCGCATCGTCGAACTGGTGCCGCAGGACAATGCCATGGGCCGCGCCGAATACGTCGCCTGGTACACCGCGATCCCGGAAGTGCTGCATGCGGTCGGCGCGGCGCCGCACATGGATCGGGTCGCATTGCATCTTGCCGGGCGCCGCGAACCGGCAGTGCTCGCGCCGATGCACGAAGCGCCGGATGCCGGCTGGGCCACCCGGCTCGTCACCCTGCCCGGCCCGCGCGAACACTGGATCGGCGCTGGCGATGGCGCGCGCACGCCGCGCTGGTTGCGCGATACCGCAAAACCCTACTGGCACGAACGCGATGCCGACGGACTGGTGTATGCGCAAATCAACCTGATGCGCGACGCCGGCCCGCAATCCTTCGCCGAATTCGCGACCACGGTGCTGAAACAGGTGCCGAACGACGAGACGGCCAGGCTCGTGCTCGATCTGCGCTTCAACCGCGGCGGCGACGGCGACCTGATCTGGCCGATGATTTACGGATTGATCCGCCACGAGGCCGTGAACCAGCCCGGACGATTGTTCGTGATCACCGGTCGGCGCACGTTCTCGGCCGCGCAGATGTTCGCGAACGCGCTGGAGCAACACACGAAGGCGGTGTTCGTCGGCGAACCCACGGGGTCCAGCCCGAACCACTACGGCGAAGTCGGTCAGATCCGTCTGCCCGGCAGCGGCCTGACGGCGATCTATTCGCAGTATTTCTACCAGCATCACCCGGCCGACCGGCGTCCATGGATTCCGCCGCATCTGGCTGCGCCGTTGACCTACGACGACCTCGCCCGCGGCCACGATCCCGCCATGGCCGCCATCGCCGGCTTCACGCCGCCACCGAATGCCGTCGCCTTGCTGCAACCGAAGCTCGACGCCGGCGATGTCGCCGGTGCGCTGCGCGACTTCACGGCAGGTACCGCGGCCTGGCGCAATCCGTGGCGCAACCTGTTCGAAGTCGAACTCAACGACTACGGCTACACCCTGCTCGGCGCGAAACGACTGACCGACGCCATCGCCGTGTTCGATCTCGCCGCCCATCTTTATCCCGAATCCGCGAATGCCTGGGACAGCCTCGGCGAAGCGCAGGCGCTGAACGGCGATCGCGCCCGCGCCGTCTACTGCTATGCCCGTTCGCTGCGACTGAACCCCGACAACGCCCACGGCGCCGACCAGCTCGACGCCCTTCTTGGACACTGACATGCACAAGCTCACGCTCACCCTGCTCGCCGCCCTCGCCAGCCCGCTCGCCTTCGCGCAGAGCGCCGCCTTCGATTACGACAGCGCCAAGGCGCCGCCCACCGGCACGCTGCTGCACTACACGAAATCGAACCGCGACGGCAGCAAGCCCTGGCATGTCGAGATCTATGTGCAATCGCCGACGCGCATCAACGTCATCAAGTGGGTCGAAGGGAATACCGACTTCGTCGAGATCATGGCCGATATCGACACCACGCTGGCGATGCCCATCGTGCTGCAGCAATGGAACACGGCCGGCGGCCGACGCGAACCGCGGCTCTCCATGCGCGGACTGCCGGGCGAAGGCGGTCCGACCCTCAAGGCCCAACTCGCCGATGGACCGAGTTTCGACCTCAAGGCGACGACGCCGGCTCCGTTCAACTTTTGGGGCTTCGATCTCGCCGGACTCGGCTTCATGCTGCCGCACTGGTCGACGCCGGAGCAGCCGCTCGAACTCTGGTTCGCCGATCCCAATCGGGCCAACGCCGACGGCAGCCCGGTGCTGGTCGAACGAGCGACGCTGAAACCCGTGGGCGAGGAAACCATCGATGGTGTCGTCAGCCGCAAGTACGCACTGGCCGGTGCCTTCTTCGGCGACCGGGTCGGCACCGTCTGGGTGGGCCGGGACAGCGGCCGCATCGAACGCGCCGAACACGCGGTGCGTACCAGCACCGACTGGGACGGGGTTCTACCCCGATTTCACGGACACCCCTAGCAAGGCTCATACTGAGCCGAAGGAGTGTTCATGTCCAAGCGCAG
>JBGASK010000173.1:0-4079 GCA_044229785.1 Ahniellaceae bacterium | reverse complement strand
ACGCTTCCGCCCGGCCAGGAAATTCGTATCCGCTTCACCATGTCAATTCGCCAACCTCATCGTTTGAGACTGCGTCGCGCGCGGTCGGTTCGCACAGCGAATGATCCGCGTTTGCATCGTGCCCGATCGGCCTTGCAGCGAATGGCAATCCCGCAACTCGTCAACGCTCAAGGTAGACGATCAGAGGACATTTCGCACGGTCAAACATGATGGCGCGGATCGCAATGTTTCACCGCCGATTCGGCACGCTGCTGTTCGCACTGTTGTGCCTGGTGCCGGCAATCGGGTGCAGCGAAAGACGCGAAGCGCCACTGGCGCCGGGCTCGGTCGTGTTGGCACTTGGCGACAGCATCACTGCAGGTTACGGCTTGCTGCCCGAGCAAGCCTGGCCTGCGCTGCTTGCGCAGCGCAGCGGCTGGCAGATCGTCAATGCCGGCGTGTCAGGCGACACCTCGGACGGCGCGCTGCAACGCCTTGCCCCTCTGCTCGCCGAGCACCAGCCACAGATGATCATCGTGGAAATCGGCGGCAACGACATGCTGCGCCAAGAGGCGGAGAAACAGGTCGCAGCAAACCTTGCTGCGATCGTCGACCTCGCCCGCCAGCGACAGGTGCGCGTTGCGGTGCTGGCGATACCGCGGCCTTCCGCGTTCGGTGCGGCGACCGGGCGCCTGAAACCTGCGACCTTCTACGCCGACACGGCCGCGTCGCGCGGCGTCATGCTGGTGGAGAACGCAGTCAGCGACGTGTTGTCGGATGGCCGCCTGCGGCTCGATCCGCTGCACCCGAATGCTGCGGGCCAACTTGCCCTGGCCCAGACGCTGGAGAATTCGTTTCGCGCTTCGGGATTGCTGCGCTGACGCCATGCCGTGCGCGGCGATCCACAGCGCCGGGGTTCTCTGTCACACTATGCGCCTCTCAAAGACCCTGCCCCGAGGCATGACATGAAATTCCGTTTCCCGATTGTCATTATCGACGAGGACTTCCGCTCCGAAAACACCAGCGGCCTGTCGATCCGCGCGCTCGCCAAGGCGATCGAGGACGAAGGCATGGAAGTGCTCGGTACGACCAGCTACGGCGATCTGGCGAGCTTCGCGCAACAGCAGTCGCGTGCCGGCGCCTTCATCCTGTCGATCGATGACGAAGAATTCTCCGGCTCGCCCGAAGAAGCCGCGCGGCCGGTCGTGCAGTTGCGCGCCTTCGTGAAGGAAATCCGCTTTCGCAACGCCGACATTCCGATATTCCTCTATGGCGAGACGCGTACTTCGCGCCACATTCCGAACGACGTGCTGCGCGAACTGCACGGCTTCATCCACATGTTCGAGGACACGCCGGAATTCGTCGCGCGCCTGATCATCCGCGAGTCCAAGCAATATCTGGAAAGCCTGCCGCCGCCGTTCTTTCGTGCGCTCACGCACTACGCGCAGGACGGTTCCTACTCGTGGCACTGTCCGGGGCACTCGGGTGGCGTGGCGTTCCTGAAGAGCCCGGTCGGCCAGATGTTCCACCAGTTCTTCGGCGAGAACATGCTGCGCGCCGACGTCTGCAATTCAGTGGATGAACTCGGCCAGTTGCTCGACCACACCGGCCCGGTCGCTGCCTCGGAACGCAATGCCGCGCGCATCTTCAACAGCGATCACCTGTTCTTCGTCACCAACGGCACCTCGACCTCGAACAAGATCGTCTGGCACTCGACGGTGGCGCAGAACGACATCGTGGTGGTCGACCGCAACTGCCACAAGAGCGTGCTGCACGCGATCATGATGACCGGCGCGATTCCGGTCTTCCTGATGCCCACGCGCAATCATTTCGGCATCATCGGTCCGATTCCGAAGAGCGAATTTTCGGCCGAGAACATCGGCAAGAAGATCGCCGCCAATCCGTTCGCGCGCGACATCAAATCGAAGCCGCGCATCCTCACGATCACCCAGAGCACCTATGACGGCGTTCTGTACAATGTGGATGAGATCAAGTCGATGCTCGACGGCGAGATCGACACCCTGCTGTTCGACGAGGCGTGGCTGCCGCACGCCACGTTTCACGACTTTTATCGCGGCATGCACGCGATCGGACGCGACCGCCAGCCGTGCGTGGAATCGATGGTGTTCGCCACGCAATCGACCCACAAGCTGCTGGCCGGCCTGAGCCAGGCCTCGCAAATCCTGGTGCAGGAGTCGCAGACACGGCAACTCGACCGCCACTGCTTCAATGAAGCCTATCTGATGCACACGTCGACCAGCCCGCAGTACGCGATCATCGCTTCCTGCGATGTGGCTGCTGCCATGATGGAGCCGCCTGGGGGCACCGCGCTGGTCGAGGAGTCGATCATGGAGGCGCTGGATTTCCGGCGCGCCATGCGCAAGGTCGACGCCGAGTTCGGCGACTCATGGTGGTTCAAGGTGTGGGGTCCGGACGATCTGGCCGAAGAGGGTATCGGCAACCGCGAGGACTGGATGCTGCGCGCCAATGACCGCTGGCACGGCTTCGGCAACCTCGCGCCGGGCTTCAACATGCTCGACCCGATCAAGGCGACGGTGATCACGCCGGGTCTGGATGTCGACGGCGACTTCGCCGACACCGGCATTCCGGCGGTGGTGGTGACGCGTTACCTGTCCGAGCATGGCATCAACATCGAGAAGACCGGGCTCTACTCGCTGTTCATCATGTTCACCATCGGCATCACCAAGGGTCGATGGAACACCCTGGTCACCGAATTGCAGCAGTTCAAGGATGCGCACGACGACAACGCGCTGCTGTGGCGGGTGATGCCGGAGTTTGTCGCACACAACCCGCAATACGAACGGGTCGGGTTGCGCGACCTCAGCGCAGCGATGCATGGGCTCTACAAGGCCAACGACATCGCGCGGCTCACCACAGAGATGTACCTGTCGAACATGGAGCCGGCGATGCGCCCGGCCGATGCATTTGCCAAGATGGCGCACCGGGAAATCGACCGCGTGCCGATCGACGAACTGGAAGGCCGCGTCACCAGCGTGCTGCTGACGCCCTATCCGCCCGGCATTCCGCTGCTGATCCCGGGCGAGCGGTTCAACACTACGATCGTCAACTACCTGAAATTCGCGCGCACCTTCAACCAGGAATTCCCCGGCTTCGAGACCGATATCCACGGTCTGGTCGCGGAGGAGGTCGACGGGAAGCCGACGTATTTCGTCGATTGCGTGCGCGGCTAGCCGGCGCGGTTGGCCTTCGCGCCACTGCGGCCACGCCAAGCAAGCAGACCCAGACCGGCCAGCATCAGCGCATAGGTTTCCGGCTCGGGTACATGGCCGACGACCAGATTGTCGAGCGCGAATTCGTGATTGTTTCCGCCTGTGCCGATATCGCCGAGGCCGTGAAAGCTCACCGATGACAGGCCGCGGAACTGCGCGCCGAACGAAGCCGTCGACAGGGTCGTCACGTTCGGGTCGAGGTCGAGAAACGCCCGGCCGACCGTTGAACTGCCCCGATAGCCAAGAATTTCGATCTTGTCGGCCCAGCGAAACCGATCATCCGGGTTCGTCCAGGATCCACCGAAATCCGTGCCCAGCAGATCGAACGGCTTGCCTGTCGCGCTGGCCAGCACGACCGTCGCGTTGTTGAATGCGAGCAGGCGCGGCGTGCCGTCTCCGACTTTGTCTCCCAGGTCATCGATCGCGAAGAAATCGACGCTTGGCGAGCCGACGGCGGTGAAGGAATAGCCGTCCAGAATCAACGGTGAATCGCCCGAAACATTGGTAACGCCGTCGCGCTGAAAGATCGGCTGGTTGAAATCCAGCACTTGTATGGCCGCTGCCGGGCCGGCGACCAGCGCAGCGCACAACGCACACAGTCGAACCGACCTGCGTCCGCGTAAAGACCTCATTCTGACCTCCGTTGGTATTTTCAGGCATTGTATGTGAATCGCCCCCGACTAGCGATTCGGGAGCGCATAGTGTCGTCGCGCCGCGAGTTCGTTCCGCTGTGCCTGTACCCGGTCGCCGGTGCGGGTCCGGCGAGTAACATGTCGGCCATGCCAAGTTCGTTGCTGCCAGGTTCGCCGCCACCATCCACTCTGTCGGAACAATCCGCGCCGCCTGAAT
>JBGASK010000172.1:0-4081 GCA_044229785.1 Ahniellaceae bacterium | reverse complement strand
CGGCAGGCTGCCGTCCGTCACGTCCTGCAATTTCAGCAGGGTGGCCAGCCAGCGGCGCAACGCGCCCTCGTTCGAGGCGCGATCGGCGACAGCGCCCTCCATCGCATACAGCGTCGGATGGAGCATGCCGATGCCGCTGTTGACGCCAAGCGTGTTCACGGCGTGCAGCGTGTCGCGACAGGCGTTCGAGAACGCCGGCGCGAACGGAAACAGGGCTTCGGCCATCAGTGCGCGGCTCGCCGCCTTGGCGAGGAAGGGGCCGCCGGCCGTGGACCAGCGTGGCAACGGTGCCCGCAATGGCTGCATCCAGCGGCAGGCGCGCAATTGACCGTCGGCGACGAAGTCGTCGAATGCGCCGGCCAGCGCGTTCATGCGTTTCGCGAGGGGCGCGATCAGGCCGGCGCGTGCGGCCTGGGTCAGGCCGCCGGCGAGCATCGCGAGGTCGAACAGGAACTGGGCGGCATTGCGCCAGTCGTTGTCGTCGCTGTCGCGGACCAGGCGCGTCGGCGCCAGTGCCTCGTGATAATTGGCCTCGACCCAGGCCAGCGCGCGCGCGGCGCGTTCGCGCCGTCGTTGCGGATCGGCGCTGCGCGCCTGTGCCAGCCAGTGCAGGTAGTAGCCGGTGATTTCGCCGTAGACGTAGCGGCAACCTCCGACCGCGTCGACGACGCCGGCCACGCCGCCGTCCGCCTGTTGTACGGGGCCCTCGATCAGCCAGTCGCGCAGCTGGTTGGCGGCGCGCTCGGCCCGGGATGCGAGTTCAGCGGGATTCGGCATGGTGCGAAGTCATCAGGAGATCGAGGATGCGAGGTGCGCTGTCGCCGTCGCCGAAAGGCGCGTTTGCATCGAAAGCGACGGGTGTCGGTCGCGGTGCCGTCAGCAGTCGCAGCGCCGCGTGTATCAGACGATCGTGATCGTGCCCGACCAGTTCCACGGCGCCGGCGCGCAGCGCTTCCGGGCGCTCGGTGGCCTCGCGCGCGACCAGCACCGGCACCCCGAGATAGGGCGCTTCTTCCTGGATGCCGCCGGAGTCGGTCACGACCAGACGTGCGTCGCCAAGCAGTTGCACGAAGTCGCGATATCCCATCGGCGCCACCAGCAGGCAGCGCGGATGGGCGCCGAGCAGGCGACGCACGCGCAGGCCGACGGCCGGATTGGGGTGCACCGGGCACACCAGCACCAGGTCCTCGTGGCGCTCCAGCAGTTCCAGCATGGTCACGCAGACGGCGACCAGGGCCTGGCCATAGGTTTCGCGGCGGTGCAGGGTGAGCACCAGCAATTGCGCACCCCGTGCCCGCCAGTCGGTCGCCGTGGCGCGCGGGGTGGCGATGGCGCGGCGCAATTCGTCGACGATGGTGTTGCCGACCACATGGACGCGATCGGCCGCGACACCCTCGTCCAGCAGATGCTGACGCGCGCCTGTCGTCGGCGCGAAATGCCAGCGAGCGATGGGGGCGATGCGGCGACGGAACGGCTCCTCCGGAAACGGGCGCAGCGGGTTGGAGGTGCGCAGTCCCGCTTCGACATGGGCGAGGGCGACGCCGGCGTCGCGCGCCGCCAGGGCGCCGGCATAGGCCGTGGACGTGTCGCCCTGGACGATGACGAGATCAGGGCGATCTGCGGCGATCTGCGCGCCCATCTGCGCACGCAGGTGGCCGAGCGTGTGCGAGAGCGAGCTGCCCGGCGGAACCGGCAGAAGATCGCGGTCGGTGGCCAATTCGACGTCGGCCAGCGTCGCCCGGATCATGGCCGGATGCTGGCCGCTGCCGACCAGTTCGACCCGGCAACGCGCGTCGGCCCGCGCCGAACGCACCAGAGCGGCCAGCTTCAGGCATTCCGGTCGCGTACCGGCAAAGACGAGGATGCGCAAGGGAGTCGGCGTGGACACGGCGGCGGCTTCAAAGGGCGGCGATCATAGCGGCAGCGTGGCAGTCGTCGTTGCCCCGGGGTGGGATGGCGGCCGCTTCCGGTAGAATGCCGCTTTCCGCTATCCCGGTGTTTCATGACTCCCCTGATTTTCGTAACCGGCGGCGTGGTGTCCTCGTTGGGCAAGGGCATCGCGTCGGCGTCGTTGGGCGCCATCCTGGAGGCCCGCGGCCTCCGTGTCACGATGATGAAGCTCGACCCTTACATCAACGTCGATCCGGGCACGATGAGCCCGTACCAGCACGGCGAGGTCTACGTGCTCGACGATGGCGCCGAGACCGACCTCGATCTGGGCCACTACGAACGCTTTGTCAACACCCGCCTGACCCGGCGCAACGCCATCACCACCGGCAAGATCTACGAGACGGTGATCCGCAAGGAGCGTCGTGGCGATTACCTGGGGGCGACCGTCCAGGTCATCCCGCACATCACCGACGAGATCAAGCGCGCGGTGGAGGAGGCGACGGCAGGGTACGACGTGGCGCTGGTGGAGATCGGCGGCACCGTCGGCGACATCGAATCGCTGCCGTTCCTCGAAGCGATCCGCCAGTTGCGCATCGAACGCGGCGCCGACAAGACCCTGTTCATGCACCTGACCCTGGTGCCGTACATCAAGGCCGCCGGCGAGATCAAGACCAAGCCGACCCAGCATTCGGTGAAGGAACTGCGCAACATCGGCATCCAGGCCGACGTGTTGCTGTGCCGCTGCGAGCAGGCGTTGCCGGATGCCGAGCGCCGCAAGATCGCGCTGTTCACGAACGTGCCGGAAAAGGCGGTGATTTCCGCGGTCGATCTGCCGTCGATCTACCAGATTCCGGAATGGCTGCAGCGGCAGGGCCTCGATCAGCTCGCGGTCGAACAGTTGAAGCTGCCGGTAAAGACCGCGGCGAACCTGTCGGCCTGGCACGAGATCTGTGAGCGGGAATCGCACCCGAAGGCCAAGGTCACCATCGCCATCGTCGGCAAGTACGTCGAGCACAAGGACGCGTACAAATCGCTGGGCGAAGCGTTGAAACATGGCGGCCTGCAGCAGTCGGTCGACGTGGATCTGCGCTGGATCGAATGCGAACGCGTCGAATCCGAAGGCACCGATCTGCTGACCGGGGTCGATGCGATCCTGGTGCCGGGTGGCTTCGGCAAGCGTGGTTTCGAAGGCAAGATTGCCGCCGCGAAACATGCGCGCACCCACAAGATTCCGTACTTCGGCATCTGTTACGGCTTGCATGCGGCCGTCGTCGATTTCGCCCGTCATGTCGCCGGCCTCAGCGACGCGAACAGCACCGAGAACGACCGCTCGACCTTGAATCCGGTCATCGGCCTGATCACCGAATGGCGCACCAGCAGCGGCGAAGTGGAACAGCGCAATGAAGCGTCCGATCTCGGCGGCACCATGCGTCTCGGTGCCCAGGAGTGCCGCGTGCAGTTGGGCACCTTGGCCTACCAGTTGTACGGCAAGGATGTGATCAGCGAGCGCCATCGTCATCGCTACGAATTCAACAACCGCTATCTCGATCGCTTCGCCGAACTCGGCATGGTGTTCTCGGGCAAGTCGATGGACGACAGCCTGGTCGAGATGATCGAGTACCGTGACCATCCCTGGTTCCTGGCCTGCCAGGCGCATCCGGAATTCCTGTCGACGCCGCTGAAGGGCCATCCGCTCTTCGTCGGCTTCGTCACGGCCGCCCTGGCGCACCAGCGCAACCGGCAGCCGCGCGAGGTTGCGGCATGAAGTTGCTCGACTTCGAGATCGGCCTCGATCGCCCGTTCTTCCTGATCGCCGGGCCCTGCGTCGTCGAAAGCGAGCAATTGCAGATCGACACCGCCGGCACGCTCAAGGAAATCACCGGTCAGCTCGGCATTCCCTTCATCTTCAAGTCGAGCTTCGACAAGGCCAACCGTTCCTCCGACAAGAGTTTTCGCGGGCCGGGCATGGCCGAGGGCCTGCGCATTCTTTCGGAAGTGAAGCGCCAGCTTGGCGTGCCGCTGTTGACCGACGTGCACGAGTACACGCCGTTCGATGAAGTGGCCTCGGTCGTCGATGTGCTGCAGACACCGGCCTTCCTGTGCCGCCAGACCGATTTCATCCAGGCGGTGGCGCGCACGATGAAGCCGGTGAACATCAAGAAGGGCCAGTTCCTCGCGCCCTGGGACATGA
>JBGASK010000066.1:0-17824 GCA_044229785.1 Ahniellaceae bacterium | reverse complement strand
TCCCACACCTTCTCGATGCGGCCCTCGGCCGAGACCACGAAGGTGGCGCGGGCGATGCCGAAGTAGCGGCGGCCGTACAGGCTCTTCTCCACCCACACGCCCATGGCCTGGATCAGCTGGCGATCGGGATCGGCCAGCAGGGGGAAATTGAGCTGGTGCTTGGCGACGAAGCGCGCATGGGCGCCGACGTCGTCGGCGCTCACGCCGTACACGGGCACGCCCGCGCCCTCGAAGGACGGCAGGTGGTCGCGGAAGGAACAGGCCTCGCGCGTGCAGCCCGGCGTGTCGTCCTTGGGATAGAAATACAGCACGTAGCGCTTGCCGCGCAGCGAGGCGGTCGAGACGCGGTCGCCGCGGTCGGTGGCAAGGTCGAAGTCGGGCACGCGGTCACCGGTACGGCGCATGGTCGGTCTCCTCGGGATGACGTGATCGGATCATGACGGATGTTCAGGCCGCGCGAGCGTGACGACGCCGTTCACGGCAGCGGCGGGCCCGGTTCGGGGCTTGCCAGCAACGGCAACAGGTGGCGCCGGGCCCACGCCAGCGCCGCATCGAGCGCGGCGCCGTGGCGGGCGCGCACGCGCGCGGCCTCCCGCGCGCGCGCGGCGGGATCGTAGGCCAGCGTGGCGTCCTTGGCGTGTTGGCGGCCGATCGCCGCCGCGCGGGCGCGCACCGCGCCTTCGGCCACCGGCAGGTCCAGCCAGGCCGCGCAGGCCAGGGCCACGCCGGGCAGGTCGGCCAGCAGGCCGCGCTCGGCGACCGCGCGCAGGCGGCCGGGGCCGGCGCCGGCCAGCACCTGCTGCGCCAGCGCGGTCTGCGCGGTCCACTGCACGGCCACGGTCTCGAGGAAACCCGGCGGCGTGCGCGCCGCGCGCGGCAGCTTCGACGCCAACCCGCTGGCGCGCAGCGCGCGCTCGGCCAGGCGCGGCACGCGCCGACGCGTCTCCTCGCGCTTCTTGAGGTTGGAGACGAGGAAGTCGTCGAGCGTGGAATGCAGCACCACGCCGCGCGCGCCCGGCATGGCGGCCAGCAACGGCGCGGCGATGTTGAGCGCGGCGTGGGTGGGCTTGACCAGCACCGCCGCACCCGGCGCCCACGGCCGCGCCAGCAGGCGCAGCGCCAGCTGCGGCAGCTCGCCCAGCGGCTTGCCGGCATCGTGCGCGTCGGACAGCCGCCGCAGCACCAGCGGCTCCTTGAGCGCCACCACCGCCGGCGGCAGGTGCAGCGCGCGCGCGAGCAGGGTCGAGCAGCAGAACGAGGTGTGCCAGAGGAAGGCCAGAGGACGCGGCGGATCGCGCAGCGCGGCGAGCGCCGCGACCGGCACCGGAATGGCCTGCGCCAGCGGCGCCTCGATGCGGGTGTCGAGGAAGGCCGAGCGCTCCAGCACCGCCTCGTCGATGGCGAGGAAGGCGAAACGGCGCGCGGCCACGTCGAGGTCGACCGGGAACACGCGTGGATCGTCCAGCGGCGGCGCCTGCATGCTCCGCCCCTCAGGCCTGCAGCGGCTGCATCCGCGGCAGGGTCGCCCGCGGTTCGATCTCGCGCCGTGCCCAAGCCAGCGCGCCGCGCACGAGATCGCCGTGGCGTTCCAGCACGCGCTGCTTCTCTGCCAGCCGCACCTGCGGATTGAAGGCCACGTCGGTGGCCTTGGCGTGGTGCGAGAACTCGCCCTGCACCCGCCCGTCCAGGCCCTCGAGCGCCGCCGGCAGTTGCAGCCACTGCGCGCAGGCCGCGACGGTGTCGGCCGGGCGCGCCAGCAGCACGTCCATGTCCAGCGTGCGCAGGCGCGGCGCGGCGGCCGAGGCCAGCGCGCGCGCGTAGTGCGCCATCTGCGCGTACCAGGTCAGCACGGTGGCCTCGACGAAGCCGAACTGCGCGTCGGCCGACAGGCCGAAGGCCTCGACCAGTCCGCTGCCCGGCAGCACCGTGCGCGCCATCCAGTTGAGGCGGGTCTCGGCCTCGGGCAGCTTCTTGGCGCAGGACACGAGGAAGTCCTCGAGCCCGCCATGCAGCAGCACCACGCGCGAATCGGGCGCGGCCGCCAGCACGCGGTCGAGGATCAGCACCACGGTGTTGGTCGGCTTGACCAGCACCCTGCCCTGCGCCGCCCACGGCCGCGCCAGCAGGCGCAGGCCGATGTCGAGCGAGGCATCGACGCGCTCGCGCGCCGCGGCGTCGGGCGCGTTGCGCCACGCCTCGGTCAGGCGCAGCAGCAGGCTCGGTTCCTTGAGCGCCATCGCGCCCGGCGGCGCGTGCAGGCAACGCGCCAGCAGGGTCGAGCAGCAGAACGCGGTGTGGAACAGGAACGACGGCGCCGCCGCGACCGGCGCGTCGCGCAAGCCGGCCAGCGCCTGCGCGGGCACCGCCTCGGCGCTGGCCAGGTCGACGCCGAGGCGCTTGTCGAGGAAGGCCGCGTCGCCGAGGCGCGCGGCGTCGAGCGTGGCGAAGCGGAAGGCGTCGGTGGGGGCATCCCAGCCGACCGGGAACCAGGCCGGATCGGCCACGCGCGCGTCGCTCACGCGGTGCCCCGGTGCTTGCCCTGGAAGGGGCGGTAGTAGTCGCGCACGGTGGCCATGTCGCGGTCGAGGTCGCCGCTCATGGTCAAGGCCGGGCCGATGCCGATGACCTTGTCGGGATAGTGGAAGTACGCGCACACCACCGGCACCTGCGCCCCGGTGGCGACCTTCCAGAAGCCGGTCTTCCACTTCTCCACGCGCTTGCGCGTGCCCTCGGGCGCGATCACCAGCCAGTGGCGCGCGCCGGGACGCAGCTTGGCGATGAGCTGCTCGACCACGCCGGCCGGCGACTTGCGGTCGACCTCGAAGCCGCCCACCGCGCGCAGGATCGGGCCCAAGGGCCAGAAGAAGGCCTCCTTCTTGGCCAGGAATTCGACGTGCACGCCCATCGCGATCTTGGCCAGCAGGCCCCACCAGGCGTCCCACATCGACGAGTGCGGCGCGGCGATGATCATGGCGCGCTCGATGTCCGGCCACGTGCCCTCCATGCGCCAGCCGCCCAGGCGCAGCAGGCTGCGCGCGAGCCAGCGCGTGAAGGCGCTGCCGGTGCGCGGCGCCGACGGCGGCAGCGCCAGCACGGTGCCGGGCGGGTTCATGCCTCGGGATCCCGGCTGCGGCCGCGGCCCTGCTTGACGCTGGCGCGGCGCTTCTTGGCCCCGAGCCGGCGTTCCTTGGAGGCGCGGGTGGGCTTGGTGGCGACGCGCTTGCGCGGCACCACCAGCGCGGCGCGGATCAGCTCCAGCAGGCGCTCGCGCGCGTCCTCGCGGTTGCGCTCCTGGGTGCGGAAGCGCTGCGCCGAGATCACCAGCACGCCCTCGTCGGTCAGGCGCCGGTCGCGCCGCGCCAGCAGGCGCGCGCGTACCGGCTCGGGCAGCACGGCGCTGGCGCGCACGTCGAAGCGCAGTTCGACCGCGGTCGAGACCTTGTTGACGTTCTGCCCGCCGGGCCCGGAAGCGCGCACGAAGCGCTCCTCGAGTTCGGCATCGGCGATGTGGATGCGTGCATTGATGTCCAGCATCCGCCGATTCTAACGACTGTTCGGCGCGATGGCTGCGCCGCCGCGTGGCTCGGGCTATGCTCCGCGCGCGCAACCCGCGCAGGACTCGGGGAGGAAAGGAATGAGCAGCAGGAAATTCGAGATCGGCGACGTCTTCAACTGGTTCACGTCGGCGATCCAACTGGCCATGAAGAACCCGGGCGTGTTCGTGGTCATGGCGCTGATCTACGCGGTGATCTCGGCGATTCCGTTGCTGAATTTCGCGATGATCGTGATCGGCCCGGCACTGCAAGGCGGCTTCGTCTGGGCCGCGCGCGAAGAAGAACAGGGACGCAAGGCCGACATCAGCCATCTGTTTCAGGCCTTCCAGCAACCCGGCAAGGCCGGTCCGATGATCACCCTGTGCCTCCCGACCGTGGCATTGGCCCTGGTCGCGGGCGTGCTGATCGCGGTGATGATCGGTGGTGCGATCTTCGCGGCGTCGAGCGGCAGTTCCAGCGGCGCCGGCTTCGGCTTCATGGGCATGGCGCTTGGCGGCTTGCTGCTGATTCCGGCGGCGATCGCGGTGGCGTTCATGACCTACTTCGCCGTCCCGCGCGTCATGCTCGACGACGTCGCGCCCTTCGACGCGATGAAGGAAAGCTTCGCGATCTGCATGGCCAACATCGTGTCGGTGATCGTCGGCTTCCTGTGCGTCGGCATCGCCTTCTTCGTGCTGGCCATCGTGATCGGCTGGATTCCGCTGCTCGGTGCCCTGGCGCTGGGCATCCTCGGCGCCCTGATCGGCGGTCCGTCGATGTATTTCGCGCACCGCCAGGTCTTCGGCAGCAGCACGCCGGTGCAGCCGCCGATGGCGCCGCCGGCCCCCATGGATCCGCCCGTACCGCCGGCCCCGCCGGCGGCGTGAGACCCGCGTACCGCTGCAACGAAAACGGCCCCGAACGGGGCCGTTTTCCTGTGTGCGATCGAGGCTGCGATCAGGTCTTCGCCGTTTCCGCCCGCGCCGGCAGCCAGCGCGACGCGAGGATGCCGATTTCGTAGAGGATGCACATCGGAATCGCGAGCAGCAACTGCGAGACCACATCGGGCGGCGTCAGCACCGCGGCGATGATGAAGGCGCCGACGATCACGTAGGAACGCGCTTCGCGCAGCTGCGCCGGCGTCACCCAGCCGAGCAGGACCAGGATCACCACCGCCACCGGCACCTCGAAACAGAGGCCGAAGGCAAGGAACAGCACGAGCACGAAATCGAGGTACTGGCTGATGTCGGTCATCACCGCCACACCCGCCGGCGCCACCGCCTGCAGGAATCCGAACACCGCCGGCAGCACCAGGAAATAGGCGAATGCACAGCCGGTGTAGAACAACGCGACCGCCGAGACCAGCAGCGGCACGGCCAGACGTTTCTCGTGCCGATACAGGCCCGGCGCGACAAACGCCCAGGCCTGGTACAGCACGAACGGCATCGCGATGACGAGCGCCGCGAAGAAGGTGAGCTTGAGCGGCGTCAGGAACGGCGACGCCACCTCGATCGCGATCATCTTCGTGCCGGCCGGCATCTTGTCGAGCAAGGGCTGCGCGAGCAACGCATAGATGCGGTTCGCGAACGGGATGCCGGCAAGGAACAACACGCCGACCGCCGAGACCGCCTTGAGCAGGCGCTCGCGCAACTCGATCAGGTGTGCGAGGAAAGGCAGCTCGCCGTCGACGTCAGGCGTGCCGCTCATGACGGGTTCGAGTCCTTGTCGGGCTCGAACTCGCGCTTCACCGCGGCCACCGGATCGGCCTTGCGGATCGTTTCCTCGGTTTCGCGCAGGCTGCGCTTCAATTCATCGGCCGCGATCTCGCGGTCGATCTCGTAGCGCAGATTGGTCCAGCTCGAGCGCAACCGGCGCAGCATCGCGCCGACCGTGCGCGCAGCGCGCGGCAACCGCTCCGGGCCGAGCACGATCAGCGCGACCACGGCGATCAACGCCAGTTCGCTGATGCCTACGTCGAACATGGTTCAGCGGATCAGGCGGACTTGTCTTTTTCGGGCTGTGCGACGCTTTCGGCCGCCTTCTTGTCGGCTTCGAGCTTGGGCGTGTCTTCGCCCTCGTTGAGTCCCTTCTTGAACTCGCGCACCGCGCCGCCGAGGTCGCCGCCGATGTTGCGCAGCTTCTTGGTGCCGAAGATCAGCACCACGATCAGCAGCACGATCAACCAATGGCCAATGCTGAAGGAACCCATGATCCACCTCGAATGATGAAGGCGCCAAGGATAGCGCCGCGACGGCTACTGCGCCGTGTATTCCTCAAGCCGGTCGCGGAAATCGACCACCGCATTCGGCACTGCGCCGACGCCGCCTTCGAAGATGCGGCGCGGCGTCATGTTGCGGCCATAGGTGGCCTGGTTGCTGTCGTGATCGATGCTGAGCACCGAACCGTCGAGCGCCACGCCGGCGAACAGGCCGCGCGAACGCGAGTAGCTGTAGATCTCGGCCTTGAGCTGGGCGTCGGTCGAGGCCTGGGCATTGCGTCCGACCGGACCGGCGGCCACGGCCGCGTCGGCGCCGAGCGTGAACTTGCCGTTGACGATCTGGTCGACGCCACGCTTGGAGCGGAACACCAGCACGACATCGGTGGACTGCACGCCGGCCTGGAAGCCGATGCTGCCGCCGGTGATCGTGATGTAGCTCGGATTCGCCCAGGTGCCGTCCGCGGACCGCACCGAAATCAGGCCCTTGCCATGACGACCGCCCAGCACCAGCCCGGCCTTGACCACGTCCGGGATCACCGCGATGGCCTCGGCTTTCTCGATCAGGTGATTGGGCACACGCTTGTCCGGCACGGCCATGATCTCGGACAGCACGCGGGCCGCGTTGCGGGCGCGCTCGTCTTCCTTCTCGCCGGCAACGACCAGCGGCGATACCAGCATCAGCAGCAAGGGAATCAGGGCGAAACGAAGCGACATGCGCGGATCCTTTCGTGCGGGACGGATGGGGTCGGAACGGCAATCTGCCGTGCCCGCGATGAATCCGCCGTGAGCGGGCTCGCGTTATGCGCGACGCGGCAACGCGAGCGCGAGCAGGCCGCCCAGGACCACGGTAAGCGCCAGCAGCATGCGCGCCGACATGCCGATTGCCGGGACGGCCAGATAGGGCGACTGCGCGGGCCCACCCGGGCCGCGACAAGCCGGCATCGGGGTGATCGCCAAACCTTCCATTTCCGGCAAGGTGGTCGACACGAAGCTGGCCACACCGGTGACGAGATCGATGCGGACGATGTCGCTGGGACGATTGTCGTCCGGCGGACGGTAGTCGAGGATGCCCCAGAGCTTCCCCTCGGCATCGAAATCGAGACCGCCGTCGGCGAAAATCAGCCCGTCGGCAAGGCCACCGATCCGGGTTGCGCCGCCTGTCGACGTATTGATGCGATAGACACCCTCATCACCCTGCGAACCCAGGCCAAACAGCCCGTCGACGTTGGCGCCAAGGCCGGTGATCTGCGCTCCCAGCGTGCCCGCTGCAGTCGCGTGACCACTGGCCGGATCGATCTGCCAGAGCTTGCCGGTGGTATCGGACGAGGCCCACAGGCGCCCGTCGCAGGTGAAGGCCAGACCGAAATCCAGCGCGTCGAACTGGCCGACGCCCTGACCGCTCAGACCGGTGTTGCCCGGAGCACTGCCGATCAGGTTGCCGCGGCCGGTCTGCTTGTCGATGGTGATCAGCGTCTTGGTCGAATCGACGATGCCGTACAACACGCCGGTCGGAGACAGCGCGAGGCCTTCGACATCGTTGAAGCCGGTTTCGCCGATGAGCGTGGTTTGACCACTGCCGAGGTCGATCCGGTAGAGCTTGTTGAACGAGACGGCGTAGGCAAGCGGGTCTGCCGCCGCGGGCAATGCCATCGCGGTCGACACGGCTAGCACTGCGGCTTGCAGGCTGCGTCGCATCCCTCGTCTTCCTCGCTCGTTCTGTCTTGTTATGGGCAATCGTCCGCTGCCCCTAGGGAACAGCACCGGCAATCCTAGTGGTCGGCCGTGACGGATCAAAGCCTTGGCGCAGTTTTCGTGTTGTATTTTTGCGACAGGCCGGTGCTCGTGGTTCCGCGCCGGACCATCCCCAAGATGTAGTAGAAAGGCGGGATGAACGATCTCGGCGTTTCGAAATTCGACCACGGCGCGCGCCCGGCCGCCGCCGTGGTGCTGGTGAATCTGGGCACGCCGGACGCGCCGGATACGGCCTCGGTCCGACGTTACCTGGCCGAATTCCTGTCCGACCCGCGCGTGGTCGAGTTGCCGCGCTGGCAGTGGTGGCCGATCCTGCACGGGGTGATCCTGCGGATCCGTCCGCGCCGCTCGGCGCATGCCTACCAGCAGGTCTGGACCGCGGCCGGCTCGCCGCTGATGGTGCACAGCGAAGCCCTGGTCGCGGCGGTCGCGACGAAACTGTCCGCGCTCGCGGCCGGGCCGGTGCTCGTGCGCAACGCGATGCGCTACGGCCGTCCCGCGCTCGGCGCGGTGCTGCGCGAACTGCAGGCGGCGAACGTCCGTCGCCTGCTGATCCTGCCGATGTACCCGCAGTACTCGGGCACCACCACGGGCTCGGTGTTCGACGCCCTGGCCGACGAACTGAAGACCTGGCGCTGGGTGCCGGAGACGGCCTTCGTCAGCGACTACTGCCGTCATCCCGGTTACGCCGAAGCCTTGGCCGAATCGGTGCGCCGGCACTGGGCCCAACAGGGCCGCCGCCATCTGCTGTTTTCGTTCCACGGCATCCCGGAGCGGTATCTGCATGCCGGCGACCCCTATCACTGCCAGTGCCATGCGACGGCGCGTCGAGTCGCCGAACTGCTCGGCCTCGGCGAACTCGACTGGACGATCGCGTTCCAGTCGCGCGTCGGGCGCGAACCGTGGCTGCGCCCCTACACGGACGAAACCCTCGCCGCCCTGCCGGACCGCGGCATTCGCGCCGTCGACGTGATCTGTCCCGGCTTCGCCGTCGATTGCCTGGAGACGCTGGAAGAAATCGCCGTCGAGAACCGCGACCGTTTCCTCGCAGCCGGCGGCGAACGCTACGGCTACATCCCGTGCCTGAATGCCGGCGACGAACACGCGTCGCTGATCGTGCAACTGGTGCGCGAACGCTGCACGCACTGGCCGGAATTCTCGGCCGCGGCGATGCAGGAAGAAATCTCGACGCGTCCGCTGGTGGTCGAACGCCAGCGCAAGCTCGCGCGCAGGGACTGAGACATGTTCGAAGAACTGACGATCGACACCCCGCCGTTACGCATCGCCGCGCGTCGCGCCGGCCATCCGGACGGACCGAAGCTGCTCGCCTTGCACGGCTGGCTCGACAACGTCGCCAGTTTCACGCCGATCGCGCCGCACTTCGCCGACCATGATCTGGTGATGATCGACCTGCCCGGCCACGGCCGCAGCTCGCATCGCGCACCCGGCGCCTGGTATCACTTCATCGACTACTGCACCGACGTGCTGGCCGTTGTCGAAGCCCTGGGCTGGTCGCGCTTCTCGCTGCTCGGGCATTCGCTCGGCGGCGCCATCGCCTGCGTGCTTGCCGCGGCGCTGGGCGATCGCGTCGAGCAACTGTCCCTGATCGAATCGCTCGGCCCGATCAGCACCCGCGAGGACCGGCTGCCGGGCCTGCTCGCGCAAGCGCTGCGCGATCGCCAGGCCATCGCCGGCAAGCAGCTGCGACGCTTCGATGCGATCGATGCCGCGGTTGCGGCGCGGCGCGGCAACCGCGACATGCCGCTGAGCGAGGCCAGCGCGCGCCTGCTGGTCGAACGCGGGCTGCGCGAGGTCGATGGCGGCCACGAATGGTCGAGCGACCCGCGCCTGACCCTGACCAGCGCGATGCGCTTGTCGGAAGCGCAAGTCTGCGGCTATCTCGCGGGCATTCGTTGCCCGGCGCGCCTGGTCGTGGCCGATCCGCCGATGCCCTTCGTCGACGTCGAACACATGCTGGAACGCGCCCGCATCGTGCCGGACCTGCGCCTGACGCGCATGGCCGGCAGCCATCATCTGCACATGGAAATGCCGGCGGACGTCGCGGCGGCGTTGCGCCGCGACTGAGGTTCAGTCTTCGACGCGGTGCTCGCTGGCGATGACTTCGCCGAGATCGAAGCCGGCGCTGTCGTCGACCAGCCAGGTGTAGTCGCCGTAGCCGGCGCCGCTGACGAACCGGGTCTTCGCCGCCATCAGGCGGACGCTGCGCGTGCACAGTTCGCGCGCGCCTTCGAACTGTTCGCGCATGCGGAACCAGACCTGGGCTTCCTTGCCGAGCTTGATCGCGTAACAGTCGAGCAGCAGGGACGTTTCGCCCGGATAGCTCATCTGGTCGACCCATACGGCGCGGTCGTAGGACGCGTCGTATTTCGGCGTCTCCAGGAACTTCACGAACGAGAAACTCGGCGCACCGGCCGCAAAGGCCTTGGCATTGATCCTCGCGGTCGCCTCACCCTTGCGCGTCTGCAGGTCGCTGTCGTCGACGCCGTCGGCCTGCACGTGACCGCGCTGTTCGGCGTATACCTCGACGTACCAGAGCGTGTCGAGCTGGGCGAGATCGACGCGTTCGTGCACCAGCCAGCCGATGACGCCGAGGCCGGGATAGTGCTTGGTGCCGGACAAGGCGTCGCGCAACGGCGCAGCCTCGACGAAACGCCAGTGTTCGGGCACGGCCAGTTCGGCACCGCTATCGGCGAGCGCCAGCTTGCCGCGGTGCAGTTTCAGCCGGGTCGCCCGATTCGGCCACTGCGCCAGAGTCTGCGCCGCATTCGCGGCGTTGGCTTCGCTTTGCTTGCGGAACTCCGCGACCTGCGCTTCGTATGCCGCGGCCGACGCAAGCCGCGTGCGCTCCGACGCGAACATCCAGAACCAGGTCACCAGCACGAGCCCGATCAGCGGAATCAGGATGTCGAATTGCGAACCGCGATTCTTGTAGGCGAAATAGCCGAGCGGCAACAGCGCCGCATAGGCGAGCAGCGACTGTCCGGTCGCACTGGCGACGCCGATGCCGATCAGCGGCAATGCGGCGACCAGCAGGCCCAGCGGCAACGACAGCCTGGCATAGATGACGCCGGCCCAACCAGCCAGCGCAAGCAAGACGACGGTAGCGATCAGCAGCATGGGGCGACCTCAGATCCGTTCCAGCGAAGCAATCGCGTTCTTCTTCAACGTCATCAGCGCCGCGCCGCTGCGCTGGGTCACGGTCAGTTGCACCTCGTTGCCCTTGACCGTCTTGACCTGTCCTTGCCAGGTCCGGCCGTTGTAGGTCTTGAGCTTGACCCACTGGCCCACGAGTTTGGACAGGTCTTCGAACTGGATCGGACCGATCGGCGGCAGATCGGGGGGCGGAGGCTCGGCGGCTGGCGCTTCAGCGCCGCCCGGCGGCACCGGCGCGGGATCGGCCGTCGGCGTCAGCACCATGTCCGGACCCGGCACCACCGGCAGACCGGTGGCGGGATCGATCAAGGGCTGGCCATCCGGGCCGAGCCCTTGCAGCGCGAGCGCATCGATCTCGGCCTGGGTCGGTCCGTAGCGCTCGCGCACGATCTCCTCGACGCGCTGCTCGTCCTCTTCCGGCGCCTGCGCCCATGCGAACATCGGCAAGCTGGCCATGAGCACGCCGAACACTGGCAAACACACCCCGACACGCATGGTCTTTCCCCGTTCGATGCCCCGACGCCCGCAAGGCTAGCGCAGGACCGAGACATCGCGCACGCGGCTTGCGTCTCAGTCGATGTCTTCGCCGATCCAGCGCGAGAGTTCGTGCTTTACCGCATGGCCGTAGCGATTGAGCCAGTCGCGCTGCGTTTCGAAGTCGGGATCGACCGCAGCGACGCGCGCCCAGAAGCGCGGCCCGTGGTTGCGCACCCAGAGATGCGCCATCTCGTGCACGACCACGTACTCCAGCGCCTCGGGCGGCGCCAGCATCAGGGCGAGATCCAGATTCATGCGCCCATCGGCGCTGAGACTGCCCCAGAGCGTGCGCATCGGCTGGAAACGCAACGCGCTCGGCTGCTTGCCGATCTTGAGCGCGAAGTACGCGGACAGCCGCGCCACTTCGCGACGCATCTCCCGCAGCAGGAAGGCACGCATGGTGCGCTGACTGATGCGCAGGGCTTCGGCGTGTTCGAGGTCGAGCGCGAAATCGAGCCGCCCCGGCGCGACCGCGATGCGCGGGAAACGGTCGTGCTGCCAGATCACCGGCAACTGCACGCCGCGGAAGGTGAAGGTCTCGGCCCGACCCGGCACCGGCGGCGCCAGCTTGCGCCCGGTCAGCTCCAGTTCGCGCAACTTCTTCTGCAGCCAGCCTGCGTGTTCGCGCAGGAAGGCGCGCACCGTGGCCGGATGCGTGCCTTCGGGCGCCGACACGCGCGGACCGCCGGCGCCGATGGTCAGCGACAGGCGCCGGGCCCGCGGGTGCGTGACCGCGCGCACGCGCACGGTGCGCCCGTTCGGCGTTTCCAGTTCAACGATGTCCGACAACGACTGCGGCATGCCGACCTCGCGGAGTCGGCGGCCCCGGCCTCAGAGCGACTGCGGCCGATGCACGCCGAACGTGGTTTCGATCGCGGCGAGCAGACGCGCCACCTCGCCGCTCATCAACACGAAGCGTGCATCGAGTTCGGCCTTGGCGGAATCGCGGTCGCCCTTGTCGAGTTGTTCCACCGCGATGTCGAGCAGCTTGAACTTGCGCACGGTCAGCGTTTCGTCGAGCACGAAGCGCATCCGCTCCTCGAACGTGAGCGCGAGCTGGGTGACCTGCTTGCCGCTCGAGAGATGCTCGCGCATTTCGTCGGCGCCCAGGTCCTGACGACGGCAGCGCACGATGGCGCCGTTGTCGGCCGGGTCCTTCAGCTCGCATTCGTCGCCGAGTGCGAATCCTGCCGGGAGCTTACCCTCGATCATCCACTCCGTCATGAGCGCACGAGGCGATTCCTCGGGCTCCAGACTGGTCGCCGGAAAACTGCCCAGGGCGTTGCGCAGCGCGGAAATGAAGCCTTCCGCGGCCTTGCGCGAACTGGTGTCGACCACCACCCAACCGTTCGTGATGTCGACATAACCGGCCAGCCGGCTCGGGCGCGCCAAGGCACGCGGCAGCAGTTCGGTGAGCGCGTCGTCCTTCAGCTTGCGGCGCTCGCGGGCGCCGACCGGGCGCCCGCGCTGCTTCTCCAGTTCATCGACTTTCTCGGCAATATGCTGGTTGATCACCGCCGTTGGCAGCAACTTGTCCTCGCCGCCCAGCGCCATCAGGGCCTGTCCGCCATGCTCGATCGAGAACAGGACCTCGCCGCGGCCATAGGGAGATACCCAGCCGCGCGTCTGCAGCTCCAGCGGCCCGCAGGGGCGAAGTTCGTGTTCGGCCAGCTGCTCGTCCAGCGTCTTGAAGCGCTGGCCGATGCCATCGGGAAAACGGAACAGGGTCAGATTGCGAAAAAACATGCAGCGATACTCCGGAAAAACAGGTTGATCGTCGCCCGCTGGCACCGATCGGATGGCGAAAGGGCCCGGTTCAGGCTTCGAGGATGTCCAGACCGCCGACCGGCGCACGCGGGCGTTCGCGCGGCGCGGCCGCGTCGGCGTCGACCGCTTCGCCGGCCAGCCAGCCGTGCGCGTCGCTGCGTTCGCCGCGGGCACCGAGCGCCGCGAAGTCGAACAGATGCCGGTCCGCCAGCTGCGACGGGCGCACGTCGGTGAGGGCGCGGAACGTGTTCTCGACGCGGCCCGGCGTCTTGCGTTCCCATTCGGCCAGCATGGCCTTGATCGCCTGCCGCTGCAGGTTGTCCTGCGAACCGCAGAGGTTGCAGGGCATGATCGGGAAGCGCTTCGCGGCCGCGTAATCGGCGATGTCGCCCTCGGCGCAATAGGCCAGCGGACGGATGACGATGTGCCTGCCGTCGTCGGACTGCAGCTTGGGCGGCATCGCCGCCAGCTTCGAGTGGTGGAACAGGTTCAGGAACATCGTCTCGACGATGTCGTCGCGATGGTGGCCGAGCGCGATCTTGGTGAAGCCGTGCAGGCTCGCATGCGTGTACAAGGCGCCGCGACGCAGGCGCGAACACAGTCCGCACATGGTCTTGCCCTCGGGCACCACGCGCTTCACGACCGAGTAGGTGTCCTGCTCCAGGATCGTGAACGGCACGCCGACGCCGCGCAGATGGTCCGGCAGGATCTCCGGCGAGTAACCCGGCTGCTTCTGGTCGAGATGGACCGCGACCAACTCGAAGCGCACCGGCGCCTTGGCCTGCAACTGCAGCAGGATGTCGAGCAGGGTGTAGCTGTCCTTGCCGCCGGACAGGCAGACCATGACCTTGTCGCCGTCCTCGATCATCGCGTAGTCGGCGATGGCCTGGCCGACCTGGCGACGCAGGCGCTTGTGCAGTTTGTTGAATTCGAGTTCGGCTTTGCGGTTCGGTTCGAGGCTCATGACCTGCCTCCAGTGGGCCGCCCAGTTTAGCGGCGCCGGCGCGCTCCCGCCCGTGCCGGCGCCGGGCTACACTCGGATGTCCTCCGCGCGTGTCGCCATGACCGAATCGCTCGATCCCGCCTTCATCGCCCGCCGCCTGGTGGAACTGCGCACCGAACACCGCGACCTCGACGTCGCGATCGCCAGCCTCGCCGGGAATCTCGAGGCCGACGAAATCCAGCTCAAGCGCCTGAAGAAGCGCAAGCTGCGCATCAAGGACATGATCACCTACTACGAGAACAAGCTGATTCCCGACGAACCGGCCTGATCAGCGTGCCCGCGTGAACAGCATGCGCCGGCCATTCTCGGCGGTGACCATCATGCGCCCGGGTTCGGCGTAGTACCGACCGAGATCGACGGTCCGGCCGTCGGCGGCGTTGTGCAGCCAGAGGTGCTGGCCGCGCGAGAACCAGGTCACGCCGGGCACAACGCCGCTGCCGCCGTCGCTGCTCCGGCCCAGGTAGCCATCGCCGGAGATGCTGACGGCACTGCCGCCATCGGCCACGCCGCCGTCCGCGCGCAGGATCAAGCCTCGGCGACTCGACGCGCCGAGAAAATCCGCGCCGCTGCCGCTGTTGTAGATCTCTTCGTGGACCCAGTGGCCGACCAGGGCCGGATCGCGCTCGCCGGGCGCGGACGACAGCCCGGGTTCCGGGTGCGTGCGCTCCGCCTCCACCGATGCATGCCTACCCGCATCCGACCGCGCCAGCCAGATCTGCTCGGACGCCTCTTCGCCGAGGATCGACAAGCGGATTTCGAGCGTCATGCCCGCCGCCTGAACATCGCCGCGCAGCCCGACGCGGAGACCGAGCGTGTCCTGATCGGCGTGGCCCACGAGCTGACCGCCGTCGATTGCGGCGGTCACCCGGTAGGCATGGACGTTGTCGCTCAACGTCCCGGTCACCGCGCCCTCCATCCCAGACAGCGTCAACTCGATCGGCTCGCCGGACTGCATGCGCCCCGCGTAGTGTTGGAGCGCGTCGGTGCCGAACGCCGAGCCGGACGCGACGAGCGCGATTACCCAGAACCACAGCAGGCGCGGACCGGACCCCATCGTCCTAGCTGACCATCGAATCATGCGGCGACCTCCATCGGTATCGGGAACAATGACACCAACCCGCTTCGACGCCGGTTCCCGCCATCCACGGCTATTCGTAGCCGTTCTTGAAGATATCGATGCCCGCCGGCGGGGCGTCGGTGCTGGTCAGGCGCGCAGCGACGGCGCTGTAAGGATCGGCCGGCAGGTTCGCCTTGTAGCGGCCGCCCACCAGCACGCGGCCCTGGGCATCGATGGCAGACCGGCCCGGGCGGTTGTCGCCCACGTCGCCGAAGCCGCCGCCTGCGGTCCACAGGTAGACGCTGTTCGCCGGTCCGATCATGCCCCAGCCAGCGACTTCGACCAGCAGTTGATCGAAGCGTTGCGCGAAGAAGAATTCCTCGTTGGGTCCGGAGGCGCCGGTCAACACGATCTCGCTCGCGGGGCTCGACGGTTGCCGCCAATGCACGCCGCCGATGACGGTGTTGCCGCCACTGCCGGTGCCGCCCTGCGTAGTCGTTTCGTGGGTCCAGCCGCCGGCGGTATCGAACCGCATGAGGAAGCCGAGCGTCTCGCCCGAACCCGGCGTGGTGCCGGCGATGAGCAATGCGCCGTCGTCGCGGATCGCCATCGCCGCGACCTGATCGCTGCGTGCGGGCGTGGCGGCGCCGTAGAAGATCACGCGCCGACCGCTGTGGATGGCGGTGTAGCTGTCCATGAAGTTGCAACTCGCCGGACAGAAATTCCCGTCTAACGCGCCGCCGCTCGACAACCGGGCCATGGCGATGCGGGTGGCGCCGACGGCGCTGTCGTACGCGCCGCCAACCACGGTGATCAGGCCATCGCTGCCGATGGCGACTGCGCGCGCGCTGTCGAAGCGCTGGCCCGGTCCGAGGTCGAAATGGGTGATGACCTTGCCGTCACCACCGCCGAAGCTGGCGTCTGGCGCGCCGTTTGCGGCGAGTCGGGCGATGCCGAAATCGAAGTCGCCGGTCGTGGCCCGCTCGACTTGGCCAACGACGACGATCCGGTCCTGCGCATCGATCGCGACCGCGTTGGCCTGGTCGTCGTTGTTGCCGCCGCCGGCGAAATCGATGTCGGCAACGCCGTCGCCGTCGAAGCTGTTGTCGAGTACGCCGTTCGGCAAGATGCGTGCGACCCGGAAGTCCGAGTTGCTGAAGGTCGCCGTGGTCGAACCGACCACGATGATGCGGCCCTGGCTGTCGATCGTCGCGCCACCGATGCGTGCGAAGTTCGCGACGCTGGCCAGCACCGAATGCGACGATCCCACTGCACCGGAGGACGCGAAGTGCCGCAGGTAGATCGCGTCGGCGCCGGTCTGGTTCCCGTTCGCATCGACATCGTGATAGTTCATCACCATGATCGAACCGCCGTCGCCCTTCGGCAGATGCGCGAGCACGCCCTTGTAGTAGTTGCCGCTGGTCAGGCTCGAACGCCCGGCGGTGGCGAAGCTGTTGTCGAGCGCGGTGGCGGCCACGGCGACCTGCGCGCCGAGGCAAAGAACAAGGGCGAAACGACTGCGATGCATGGCGAACTCCACGGCCGCGACGGCGGCTCGATGCCGGAAACGCCATCTCGCCGCCAACCCTGACACGCCGTTTTACGGCAGGCGCTCCAGCACCTGCCGGGCCAGAGTCTCGAAGCGCGCCCGCGTCGCGGCATCGGTCAGATCAGCCTGGTCAGCACTCAGCCGCAGCACGTAGTCGCCGCGCCGCACCAGCAGGCTGGCGGGCAGGTCGACCCACAGCGCGCGCTCGCCCAAGCCGTCGACGACCCGGCCGCCACGGCCCCATTCCTCGACATAGGCCGCGGCCGTGGACCACGGACTGTCCGCCTTTTGCAGCAGCTCGCTGGTGACGAACTGGATCGACAAACCGTTGTAGATGTTCGCTGGATCGAGGTACACGCAATCGACGCTTTGCATGCCCTCGCCGGCGATCACGTCGACCTTGCCGATCTGCGCACCGATGACCGCACCGACCTCGGCGAAGGTGGCGGCATCGCAATACGGATGGGACGTCGTCGCGGCTTCGGCCGCATCCGCGACGGCGGCGGCGGCGTCGCTCGTCGTGGCCCGCGGCGCAGCGTCATCTGCCGACGAGCAGGCCGCAAGCAACACGCAGATCAGCGCGGCAAGTTGGAAACGGGACGATGCGAACATGGCGACTTTCCAGTGGACGGCCAACGCGGCCGGTTCAGCCCTGGATACGTCGCCGCGGGCGCAACCCTGACAGGCGCCGTAGATTCAATGCGCGCGATGTGCGTGCACGAGCGGATGGGACTCGCCCACGGCGAGTGTCAGGCCCGCGAGGGCTGTGGCCGGCACCGGCGCCCCATCGAGGCGTGCGCGCCACAGCATCAGCAGGCTCGCATCCATGCCTGCGCCCTGGATGGCATCACCGGCCGTATCGATCGCTGCTTGCGCCAGCCGCTCGGCATAGGCCGAATGGCCACGACGCGAGAAAATTTCGGCGAGCATCAACAGGGCTCGCACGGCGTTGCGCTGTTGCAACGCGCCGTTCCTGGCATTCGTGCCGAGTTGTTCGATCACGGCCGCCAGCGCGGCATCGTTCGGCGCCAATTGCAGCGCGAGCACGCGATCGAAGCCAACCGCCACCGCCAACATCGGCGGCGTGGTCGCGAACGCCTCGGCCAAACCGTCCAATGCGGCACGCGCCTGCATCGGCTGACCGGCGTAATAGCGCGTGTCGATGGTGGCCATGCGCGCACGCGGGCACTCCAGCCCGCCGGCGTGTTCACACATTGCCCGCACGGCGGTGTCG
>JBGASK010000002.1:0-88516 GCA_044229785.1 Ahniellaceae bacterium | reverse complement strand
GGGTGCCGTCGATTCCGGCCGAACCCAGCGGCGGCACGTACAGTCCGCTGCTCAGCACGCCCACGACCGAGGGCGCCACGCTGCCGGATGCGCCTGGCACGCCGGCAGCGCCACTGCCGCCGCCGACGCCCGGGGCGCCATCGTCGTTGAAGCTCGACGAGGTCGCGCCGCCGCCGCCGGCCGTCGCGCCGCCCGAGCCCGCCTCGCCGGATTGGCCGTTCACGCCGGTGATGCCGACGCCGCCCTTGCCGCCCTTGCCGCCGATATTGGTGTCGTCCGGGCAACCGGGATTGCTTCCACCGGGTCCGCCCAGCAGCGCAACGGTCGCGCTGGACGGTCGTGCCGCCTGGCCATCGCTGCCGTTGGGTGCCTGTGTTGGCGAGCGGTCGGGCGCATCCGAGGCGTTCACGCCAGTGGCGCCGCTGCCCGGTTCGATGCGGTTGTAGCGGATCAGCACTGGTCCCGTACTGTTGATGATGCGAACCGCATAACTGCTCTCGCCTGGCGTGACGGCGTTGACCGATCGCAGCGTCATGAAGGACAGTGTGGCCGGCAGGTTCACGCCGTCTGCGAGGACCGCAGTGGTGCCGCCCTGGATGATCGTGGCCACGTTGGCCGTGCTCGGCACACGCGCCCAAGCGGCGTCGAAACCGCCGAACACGTGTACGCCATTCGCCATCGTCAACGACTCGTTGTACGTGCCAACCTGCACCAGCACCTGCGGCAGGGCCTGGGTCTGTGCGACCTGGATGCCTTTGCCGATCGTGGCGACGGGCGTCTGTGGCGTCAGTCCGCTGTTGCCATTGTTCCCGAGCGGCGGCGGGGCGACGAAGATCGACTGATTCAACTCGCCATCGATGCCATCGCCATTGCTGTCGATGAAGTAGGGGTCGGGAAAATCCTGCGCCCGGGCGGCGCCGCATGCAGCCAATCCCAGCATCATCGCCCGGCCGATCCATCGCATGTGATTGCGCATCGTTCGCATCCCCTCGGACGTGGCGGTAGCACAGCGCACCGCATTCGACCTTCCATACGCAGTCCCGCGGATCGGCGGGCCACGGGCAGCGTCGGCCTTATCGGCGCGAGCGTCCGGCGGATCGGACCGCGTACACGCCGTCCAGCGCGAGTTCGGTCGCGAATCCGGCGCTGGCGAGGCGGCGGGCCACTTCGGTGGGCACATCGCGGCCGCTGGTCTTGCGGTTCGGCGCGCCGGTGTAGTGGAACAGGCGCCCGCCGGGGCGCAGCACGCGCGCGAGCTGGTCGTAGAACGCCTGCGCGTACAGTTCGCCGGCGATGCCGAAGCGCGGCGGATCGTGCAGCACGGCATCGAAGCTCTGGTCGGGCAGGGCGCGGATCCGTTCCGTGACATCGCCATGCACGAGCTGCAGACGCCCCCCGGCCTCGGTGCTGTCCGGATCCGGCGACCACGGGTTGTGCCGGCGCAGCCACAACACGTCGCGATTCTTCTCGAAGCTCTGGATGCCTGCCGCGCCTTCGACCAGGCAACAGGCCGCGAAGTAGCCAAGCCCGCCGCAGGTGTCCAGGATCCGCTTGCCGCGCGGCTGCACCAGCGCGACCTTGCGCTTCGCGTCGTCCATCGGCGCGATCTGCGCCGACACCAGCATCTTGATGCCGTCGATCTCGAATGTCGGCGTGCCCCATTCGGTCGGCACCAGCTTGATCAGCGAACCCGCATACCGTTGCAAGGGCGCGAATGCGGCGCCGTCCCAGAAATACACGGTGCGGTCCTTCGGATCGTGCGGCCACGGATAGCGCGTGCCGCACCACAGCCAGCCCTCGCCGTCGAGCGTGGCTTCGCTGCGCGTGCGGCCGAGATCGAATGAATCGAGCACATGCGCGACACCGCTCGCGCGTGCGGCGAGCAGTGCCTCGGCCAGCGCGCGCGTCAGCAGCGGGCCGGTGTAGCGGGGCGCGGCCGTCACTCGGCTGTCTTCACTTTCCGAGTTCGACCAGGAGTTCGGCGAACGACAGCGCCGCGCCGTCGAAGCCGTCGATGTGCGGATTGGCCGATTCGATGACGTAGTACTCGTTCGGGGCGTGTGCGCCGGTGCCGTAGCCGAGTCCGAAATGACCGGAGGGCAGGCTCAGCGGCGGATCGGTGAACACGAAGCCCGGATACGAGCCGGCATTGCGCGGCCACAGCAGCGGGTCGATGCCGCGCGTGCGCAACGCGGCCTGCATGGCCTGGATCAACGGGCTGTCGGCCCGGGTCTCGGTCGGGTTGTAGCCGCCCGAGACCTTGACCTCGATGTCGCCGTAGCCGCGCTTCGCGAGATGAGACTTCAATGCCGCGACGGCATCGTCGAACTGCATGCCGGGCACGAGGCGCAGGTCGATCTTGGCGGTCGCCTGATGCGGCAGCACGGTCTTGCCGCCCGGTCCGGTGTAGCCGCCGACCAGGCCTTCGATGTTCACCGTGGGCTGCGAGACCAGCCGCTCCTGCGCCTGCTGCCACGGCAGGTCGTCGATCCAGTGGCTCACGCCCAACTGCTTCTTGGTCAGCGCTTCGTCGCGCACCGTCGAGGCCTTCGCGATCATCGCCTTGTGCGCGTCGCTGATCGGCGGCGCCTTGGGATACCCCTCGATGGTGATGGTATTGCCGTCTTCCGACACCAGCGTGTCCAGCGCCTTCACCAGACGCCAGGCCGGGCTGTCGACCATCGCCTTCAGCGAGGAATGCACGTCCTTGCTCGGACCGCGGCCCCAGCGTTCGCCGCTCGAGATCAATTCAAGCTCGACGATGCCCTTGGCCCCCAGCGACACGGTCACGACGCCATCGAGTCCCTGGCTGGCGCTCGGCATGAACACGCCCACCGTCTTCGCAAGCGCTTCCTGAACTTTCGGCGTGCGCACCAGCTGGCGAATGTGCACCGACCCGATCTCCTCCTCGCCTTCGGCCACCAGCACGAGGTTCACCGGCAATGCCTGGCCGGCGGCCTTGTATGCATGCAGCGCCGCCAGCAAGGCCGATTGCGGCCCCTTCTGGTTGACCGCGCCACGGCCCATCATCACCTTGCCGACATCGGGGATGTCGACGAGGCGCCCTTCCAGCGGCGGCGAGGTCCATTCCGACGCGTCGTACTGCTTCACGTCGTACATGAAATACACGCCCACGGTCTTCGCCGCACCCGCATCCAGCGTCGCGAACACGCCCGGCTTGCCGTCCGTCGGAATGATCTCGACCTGCTGGAATCCCGCGTCGCGCAACAACTGCGCCTGATGCTCCGCACCCTTCGGATAGTTCAGGTCCTCCGCCGCGATCGACGGCAAGGCGATCCAGTCCTTCAGCCGCTGCACGTTGGCGTCGTGCTGGGCCGAGATTTGTGCACGGATCGGGGCGAGGTCGTCAGCGGAGACAGGGCCGGCGAGTGACGACATCGCGATCAGCGTGGCGATGGCGAGGCGCAGACCAGTGCGTGCGGCAATGGGACGGATAAGCATCGGTGTCATGAGATGGGCCTCTGGGACGGGTGCGGAGCGCGGGAGTCTCCACCGTTCTACCAGATGCCATGAAGGCTCGATCCGAGATTGGGGCCAGTCGTGGCTGCGTTGGCGGAATTTGCCATGCCGCAAGCGCGAGGACGCAAGCAAACCCCGGAAACAACAACGCCGGCGCGAGGCCGGCGTGGTGTCTTGAAGATGGTGCCCAAGAGAGGACTCGAACCTCCACGGGTCGCCCCGCTAGTACCTGAAACTAGTGCGTCTACCAATTCCGCCACCTGGGCAGGTGTCCCTGCATCGACTGGGTCATGCAGGGGCGCGCACTCTAGGCGGGAGGCGGGCGTTTGTCAACGCGGGCGGCGCGGTCCGTTCATTCGCCTTACCATGCGTGCCATGAGCAGGAGTGCAGCGTGAAAAAGCGGAGCGGCAGCAAGAACAAGCCGATGGCGGGTGGGGGCGACGAACGCCGGGCGCGCGGGCCGGGCAAGCGCGTGGGTGCGCCGGCCAAGGCGGCGGGCAAGCCGAAGAAGAAAGCGGCGCCCTGGCTGCCGGACAGTTTTGTCGAGCGGCCGGTGCGTGGCGAGCGGCCGAAGGGCATCGCGGCTGAAGCCGCTCCAACGGACCATCGTCGCGGGAGTGGCTTCGCGGCCACGAAGCGGCCGTCGCGGTACGCCGATCCTCAGGCCGAGCGCGAGGCGATGCGTTACGACAATCCGATCCTGTCGCGCGAAGGCATCGCGACATTCCTGAGCGAATCGGCCGAGCTGATGACGGTCGAACGCATCGCCGTGAAGCTCGGTTATCGCGACGAGGAGCGGCTCGATGCGCTCACGCGGCGCCTGACCGCGATGGTGCGCGACGGCCAGCTGCTGGTGAATCGTCGCGGCGGCTACGGCGTTGCCGAGAAGCTCGACCTGATCGCCGGCTCGGTGATTGCGAATCCCGACGGTTTCGGCTTCCTGAAACCCGACGACGGCAGCAACGACCTGTTCCTGCCCCCCAACGAAATGCGTGCCGTGATGCACGGCGACCGGGTGCTGGTGAATGTCACCAACATCGACCGTCGTGGTCGTCGCGAGGCGGCGATCGCGGAAGTGCTGGAACGGCGCCGTCCGCGTCTCGTCGGCCGCTTCGACGAGCGCCGCGGTCTAGGCATCGTCATTCCCGACGACCGCCGTCTGCATCAGGACGTGCTGATTCCGCCGGACCAGCGCGGTGGTGCAGCGGCCGGCCAGATCGTCGTCGCCGAAATCGTCGAACCGCCGACGAAGGAGCGCCCGCCGCTCGGCCGCGTCGTTGCCGTGCTGGGCGAAAAGCTCACGGCCTCGCTGATCGTGCGTGTCGCGATCGAATCGCATGGCCTGCCGCATGAATGGCCGATCGAGGTGACCCGCGAAGCCGAACGTGTCGAGCCCCAGGTGAGCAAGCAGGACCGCGAGATGCGCGTCGACCTGCGCGACGTGCCGCTCGTGACCATCGACGGCGAAGACGCGCGCGACTTCGACGACGCCGTGTTCTGCGAGCCGCGCAAGGGCGGCGGCTGGCGCCTGCTGGTGGCGATCGCCGATGTCTCGCATTACGTGCCGGTCGGCAGCGCGCTGGACAAGGAAGCCTTCGATCGCGCCACCTCCGTCTACTTCCCGGGCTTCGTCGTGCCGATGCTGCCGGAGACCTTGTCGAACGGCATCTGCTCGCTGAATCCGGCGGTCGAACGCCTGTGCATGGTCTGCGAGATGACCGTCAGCGCCGAAGGCGAGGTGTCGCGCTCGCGGTTCTATCCGGCGGTGATGCGCTCGCATGCGCGCCTGACCTATACCCGCGTCTGGCGCGCGATCGGCGAGCGTGATGTCGACGAACGCGCGGCCATGGCCGATCTGTTGCCGCATCTCGAAAACCTGCATGCGCTCTACAAGGCGTTCGTCAAGCGGCGCAGCGAACGCGGCGCGATCGAGTTCGAATCGCAGGAAGTGAAGTTCTCGCTCGGCGCCGCCGGCGAAGTGCTGGCGATGCAGCCGCAGGCGCGCAACGACGCGCACAAGCTGATCGAGGAATGCATGATCGCGGCCAATGTCGAGGCCGCGAAGTTCCTGAACAAGGCCAAGATCCCGGCGCCGTATCGCGTCCACGCACCGCCGCCGGAAGAGAAGTTCGAGGAGTTGCAGAGTTTCCTCGCCGAGTTCGGATTGCGCCTGCCGCCGCATGCCTCGGTCAAGCCGGCCGACTACTCGGCGCTGTTGCGCAAGATCCGCAAACGCCCGGATGCCTTGTTGCTCGAACAGGTGCTGCTGCGCTCGCAAAGCCTCGCGGTCTATCACCCGGACTGCAACGGCCACTTCGGCCTCGCGCTCGAGGCGTATGCGCATTTCACCTCGCCGATCCGGCGTTATCCGGACCTGCTCGTGCATCGCGCGATTCGTCACGTGCTGAACGGCGGCAAGGCCGCGAACTACGAAGCCGGCCCGGCCGACATGCTGGCGCGCGCGCAGCACTGCTCGCAGCGCGAACGCCGTGCCGACGAAGCCTCGCGCGAAGTGAACGAACGCTACCAGTGCGCATGGATGAGCAAGCATGTCGGCTCGGAGTTCGACGGCATCATCAGCGGCGTCACCTCGTTCGGGCTGTTCGTCGGCATCGCCGACACCGGCGTCACCGGCCTGATCCACGTCACCCAGCTGCCGAACGACTACTACCACTTCGACGCCGGCCGTCGCGAAATGGTCGGCGACCGCCAGGGCCTGCGCTTCCGCCTCGGCGACAGCCTGCGCGTGCAGGTGCTCAGGGCCAGCATGGAAGAACGCAAGGTCGATCTGCGGCTGGTGCCGCCGGCCGCCACCAAGGAACAAGGGAAGAAGAAGCGATGAGCAAGGACATTCTCGCCGGCATCCACGCCGTCGAAGCGGCGATGAAGCATGACGCCGGCAACGTGGTCGAGATCATGGTTGCGGACGCGGCGAAGAATCCGCGGCTGAAGCGATTGGTCGACGAAGCGCGCGAGCTCGACATCAAGGTGCATGCGCGCGACATGGCGCAGCTCGACAAGTTGTGCGGCGGCGAGCGCCATCAGGGCGTGGTCGCGTTCTACAACGCGCCGG
The DNA here is from genome assembly GCA_044229785.1 of Ahniellaceae bacterium. Classification (GTDB taxonomy): domain Bacteria; phylum Pseudomonadota; class Gammaproteobacteria; order Xanthomonadales; family Ahniellaceae; genus JADKHK01. The sequence continues at coordinate 81,962 of JBGASK010000002.1, read as the reverse complement.
CGGCGAAGACCGAAAAGGATTTGCCGGCGCTGATCGAAGCAGCCGGCAGCGCGGCGCTGTTCCTGATCCTCGACGAGATCACCGACCCGCACAATCTCGGCGCCTGCCTGCGCAGCGCGCTGGCGGCCAAGGTCACTGCGGTCGTGGTGCCGAAGGATCACGCGGCGCCGTTGAACGCGACCGTGCGGCGGTCGTCGGCGGGCGCGGCGGATCGCATCCCGATCGTGCGTGCGACCAACCTGGCGCGCGCGATGGATGCGCTGAAAGACGCCGGCGTCTGGATCAGCGGTCTCGATGGCGAGGCCACCCAGACCATCCACGAAGCCGACTTCCGCGGTCCGTGTGCGCTCGTCATGGGCGCGGAAGGCGAGGGCATGCGCCGACTGACGCGCGAGCGCTGCGATTTCCTCGTGCGCATTCCGATGCCCGGGCCGATGGAGTCGTTGAATGTCTCGGTCGCGACCGGCGTCGCCCTGTTCGAAGTGGTGCGCCAGCGCCTCGGATGATGCGTCGGGAGTCACGATGCGCCGTCGTCGCGCGCGCGGCGTTTGCGCCATTGGCGCTTGCGCCAGCGGCGTTCGCTGCAAACGAGCAGGCGCCGCATCGGTCGTCGCAGCAGCGGCAAATCCTGGGCCAGCAGCACGAGGCCGAGCGGCAGCATCCAGAAGCCGAGCACCGGCAGGAACCCGACCACGCCGGCGGCGATCAGCAGCAGGGCGACCGGGATGCGTACCCAGCGCGAGGCAGGGTGTCGCAGCCAGCGCAGGAATCGGGCGAAGCGGCCCGGGAACCGCCGCTCGACGCGACGCAAGGTACGGCGGATGCCGCGTTCGTCCTTGTCAGTCGTCATCCGGATACTCCGCGCCATGGTTGAGTTCTACCTTGCCACCTCTTAAGTTCCTCAGGTGAAGCCGGCGTGAAGTCCGGCCACATCGTCGACATCATTTGGGGAACATCATGGATCAGCACCAGCAACCCGGCCGCGAGGCCGAGGACGAAACGATTTTGCGCGGCCGTCGCGGCTTCATCGGCTCGACGGGCGTGGCTGCCGCGGCCGGCCTGATCGGCGCGGGCGCGGTCGTCGGCGGCGGCGAAGCCAAGGCCGGGTACGTGCCGCGTCCGCGCACCACGCCCCGCGGCGCCCTGGCGTTCCAGAAGCGCCTCGACCGCGCCACCGCGAATCTGGTCGGCGTCATGCCCGATCCGATCGACAACGGCGACGAGCAGGCCGTCGCCCATTTCGCCGCGCAGTATTCGAAAGGGTTGCCGCACAACGCGCTGGGCGAAGTGGACGGCGCTGCCTATCAGGCCTTGCGTCGCGCCTGCATCAGCAACCTCGAGGCCGACTGGGCGGCCGTGCCGATGGGCGGCACCGCCAGGCAGGTGAGTCCCCAGGCTGCGCTGTCGTTCCAGATGGAAGGCGCCGACCCGACTCGTCTGCGCATTCCCGCCGCACCCGCGTTTTCGAGCGAACAGCGCGCCGCCGAGATGTGCGAGGTCTACTGGATGGCGGTGCTGCGCGACGTGCCGTTCGAGCAGTTCGCGCAGTCGCCGCTGGCGGCCGAAGCGGTCGCCGACCTGCGCCGCTTCGCCCTGTTCCGCGACCTGACCGCGCAGACGCTGTTCCGCGGCGTGACCGCCGGCGAAAGAATCGGGCCGTACCTGTCGCAGTTCCTGTGGAAGCCGATTCCCTACGGCATGACCACGATCACGCAGAAATACGCGGCCGGCGCACATGGCGTCGATTTCATGACGACGCTGGCCGAATGCCTGCGCATCCAGAACGGCGTCGCGCCGTCGCAGTCGTTGACGCTGGGCACGCCGGTCTACAGTCGCTGCGGTCGCGATCTCGGCGAATACGTGCACAAGGATTTCAGCTATCAGGCCTTCCTGAATGCGGCGCTGATCCTGCTCGGGTTCGGCGGCGCGGCGCTCGACGACGCCAATCCGTACAAGGCCTACGCGAATCGCGCCGGCTTCGTCGGCATGGGCGGGCCGGACGTGTTGTCGATGGTCGCGCAGGTCGCGGTGCTTGCGCTCAAGGCCGCGTGGTACCAGAAATGGACCGTGAACCGCACGCTGCGCCCGGAAGCGTTCGCGCTACGCGTGCACCAGAACGAAAGCGGCGCGCGCAGCTATCCGATCCACGGCGCGTTGATCGCGTCGCCGGTGCTGGACCGCCTGCACTCGGCCAACGGCAGCCTGCTGTTGCCGATGGCGTTTGCCGAAGGGTCGCCGACGCATCCGTCCTACCCGGCCGGACATGCGGCGATCGCCGGCGCCTGCGTCACCGTGCTCAAGGCCTTCTTCAAGGAAAGTTTCGTCATCCCGAATCCGGTCGTCGCCAGCGACGACGGCGCCGCGTTGAATGTCCATGCCGGCACGCCGCTCACGCTCGGCGGCGAGCTCGACAAGCTGGGCTCGAACATCGCGATCGGTCGCAACATCGCCGGCGTGCATTACTGGTCGGATGGCGTCGAAGGCCTGCGTCTCGGCGAACAGGTCGGGCTCGCCTTCCTCGCCGATCAGCGCTCGACCTATCCGGAATCCTTCGCCGGATTCACGTTGACCCGATTCGACGGCAGCACCATCACGATCTGATCGACGCGCCATCGTCGGCGGCCGGCCCGTTCGCGGCCGGCCGCTTCGACCAGGGTCGCATCCCGAAGTCGGCGTTTTTCCCGATGGCTTAGAGCCAAGGCTCTACGCCTGCCCGATACCAGCTTAGACATGGCATTCACCGCGTCACGACGCTTCCGCGCCGCGATGCTTCATGGGCGAACGACATGGGCGACGATCGACAGCAAGGCTTGTATGACCCCCGCTTCGAGCACGACAGCTGCGGTTTCGGGCTGATCGCGAACCTCGACAACGCGCCGTCGCGCGAACTCGTCGACGCCGCGCTGACCGCGCTCGAACGCATGGCCCATCGCGGCGCCGTCGGGGCCGACGGCAAATCCGGCGACGGCTGCGGCCTGCTGCTGCAGCGGCCCGAAAAATTCCTGCGCCACGTCGCCGCCGAATGCGGCATTCGCCTCGGACCGTCGTTCGCGGCCGGCAACGTGTTCCTGAGTCAGGACCCTGTGCTCGCCGCCGAGGCGCGTGCGGTCATCGACGCCGAATGCCAGCGCGTGGAACTGCGCGTCGCCGGCTGGCGCGAATTGCCGCTCGACACCGAGCCCTGCGGCGCGCAGGCGCTGGCGAGCATGCCGCGCATGGAGCAGGTGTTCGTGATGCCGACGGTCGCGATGGACCAGTCGAGCTTCCAGCGCGCCTTGTTCCTCGCGCGCCGACGCAGCGAAATGCGCCTGGTGCAGGACCGCGACTTCTACGTGGTCACGCTGTCGGCGCACACGCTGGGTTACAAGGCGATGGTGCTGCCGGCCGGGCTGCGCACGTTCTATCGCGATCTGCAGCATCCGCTGCTGGCCGCCGCCTTCGCCACCTTCCACCAGCGCTTCTCGACCAACACGGCGCCGCAATGGCGGCTGGCGCAGCCGTTCCGCCTGCTCGCGCACAACGGCGAGATCAACACCATCGAGGGCAATCGTCACTGGGCCGAGGCACGCGGCGCCAAGTGGCGCACGCCGGCGATCGACCTGCGCGAGCTGAAGCCGCTGGTGTCGCTGACCGGTTCCGATTCGATGAGCCTCGACAACATGCTCGAAGTTCTGCTCGCCGGCGGCATGGATCTGCTGCAGGCGATGCGCGTGCTGATCCCGCCGGCCACCGGTGCGCTCGAAGCGCGCGACCCCGACCTGGCCGCGTTCTACGACTACCACGCCCTGTCGATCGATCCCTGGGACGGCCCCGCCGGCATCGTCCTGTGCGACGGGCGCTATGCCGGCTGCACAGTGGATCGCAACGGCCTGCGGCCTGCGCGCTGGCTGACGACGCGGGATCGCCATCTCGTCATCGGCTCCGAAACCGGGATCTACGACATCGACGCCGCCGACATCGCCGCCAAGGGCAAGATCGGTCCCGGCGAGATGATCGCGGTCGATCTGTATTCCGGGGAATTCCTCGATTCGGCAGCCATCGATGCAATCAACCGCGCGCGCGCGCCGTTCAAGCGCTGGCTGAAGCAGGGCAGCCGTTACCTGGTCTCGGACCTGATCGATCCCGCGCTCGCCGCCGAACCCTTCGACGTGGCCACGTTGCAGCGGCATCAGAAGCAGTTCCAGCTGACCCGCGAGGAACGCGAGGACCAGTTGCGCGTGCTTGCCGAGACCGAGCAGGAGGCCATCGGTTCGATGGGCGACGACACGCCGCTGGCGGTGTTGTCGCGGCAGACGCGCTCGCTCTACGACTATTTCCGCCAGGCCTTCGCGCAGGTCACCAATCCGCCGATCGATCCGTTGCGCGAGCAATGCGTGATGAGTCTGTCGACGCCGATCGGGCGTGAAGGCAACGCCTTCGAGATGGCGCCCGAGAACGCGCGCCAGACCATGCTGAATTCGCCGATCCTGTCGCAACGCAAGCTGCGGCAGATGCTGGCGCACGAGGAATTCGCGAACGCGCACGAACGCTTCGCGTTGCACTACGACGCCGCGCGCGGGCTGGAACAGGCGCTTCGCGATCTGTGTGCGGCGATCGAGGCCTCGGTGCGCGCCGGCACGGTCATCGTGATCCTCAGCGACATGCATCCCGAGCCCGAACGGCTGACGATGCACGCGCTGCTCGCGACCGGCGCGGTGCACGATCACCTCGTGCATGTCGGCCTGCGCTGCGAATGCAACCTGATCGTCGAGACCGGCACCGCACGCGACCCGCATCACTTCGCCTGCCTGATCGGCTACGGCGCGACCGCGGTGTATCCGTATCTGGCGTATCAGACCCTGATCGAACTCGCGCGCGGCAAGGTCATTCAGCCCAAGCGCGGCGGCGAGATGATCGAACTCGGCCGCAGCTACCGCCGCGGCATCAAGAAGGGGCTGCTCAAGATCATCTCGAAGATGGGCATCAGCACGATCGGTTCGTACCGCGGCGCGCGCCTGTTCGAGATCATCGGCCTGAAGCGCGAGGTCGTGGACCTGTGTTTCGCGCACACGCCGAGCCGCATCGGCGGCGCCGGTTTCGCCGAATTGCAGGACGACGCGCGCGCATTGCACGCGCTCGCCTTCTCCGAACAGGCGAACATCGAGCCCGGCAGCCTGCTCAAGTATCGCCATGGCGGCGAATACCACATGTTCAATCCGGACGTGGTGCAGAGCCTGCAGCGCGCAGTGCTGACCGGCGATTACGCCGACTATCGCGTCTATGCCGATCACGTGAACACGCGGCCGGCCTCGACCCTGCGCGACCTGCTCGCGTTGAAGCTGCCGAACGAACCGCTGCCGCTCGATGCGGTCGAGCCGATCGAGTCGCTGCTGCCGCGCTTCGATTCCGCCGGCATGTCGCTCGGCGCGTTGTCGCCGGAGGCGCACGAGGCGCTGGCGATCGCGATGAATCGTTTGGGCGGACGTTCGAATTCGGGCGAGGGCGGCGAGGACCCGGCGCGTTACGGCACCGAGAAGATGTCGAAGATCAAGCAGGTCGCGTCAGGGCGATTCGGTGTCACGCCCGAGTACCTGATCAATGCCGAAGTCCTGCAGATCAAGATCGCCCAGGGCGCCAAGCCGGGTGAGGGCGGACAGTTGCCCGGCCACAAGGTCAACGACCTGATCGCGCGATTGCGTTACGCGCGTCCCGGCATCGGCCTGATCTCGCCGCCGCCGCATCACGACATCTATTCGATCGAAGATCTGGCCGAGCTGATCTTCGACCTCAAGGAAGTGAACCCCGAAGCGCTGGTCTCGGTGAAGCTGGTCGCGCATGCCGGCATCGGCACGGTCGCGGCCGGCGTGGCCAAGGCCTATGCCGACATGATCACGATCTCGGGTTACGACGGCGGCACCGGCGCCAGCCCGATCTCGTCGATCAAGCATGCCGGCGCGCCGTGGGAACTGGGCGTGTCGGAAGCGCGCCAGACGCTGCGTCGCAACGGTCTCCGAGGCAAGGTGAGACTGCAGGTCGACGGCGGCCTGAAGACCGGCCTCGACGTGATCAAGGCCGCGATCCTCGGTGCCGACAGCTTCGGCTTCGGCACCGGTCCGATGATCGCGCTCGGCTGCAAATACCTGCGCATCTGCCATCTGAACAATTGCGCGACCGGCGTCGCGACCCAGGACGAGCGCCTGCGCGAAGGCTATTTCACCGGCCTGCCCGAGCGCGTGATGAACTACTTCCGCTTCATCGCCATCGAGACGCGCGAATGGCTGGCGCGTCTTGGCGTGGAGAAGCTCGACGACCTGATCGGCCGCACCGACCTGCTGGAGCGGCTCGAAGGCGACACCGACAAGCAGCGTGGCCTCGACCTGCAACCGTTGCTGGCCGACGATGCGGTGATCGGCGACGCGAACTGCTGTGCCGCCGGCACCCGCAATCCGCCGCGCGATCCGGCCCAGCTCGCGAACCGCATGGCCGCGGACATGCGTTACGCCATCGAGGGCAAGCATGGCGGCGAGTTCTGGTACGAGATCCGCAATGCCGACCGCGCCATCGGCGCACGCGTGTCCGGCCTGATCGCACGCCGGCATGGCAACCACGGCATGCGCGACAAGCCGATCTACGCGCGCTTCAAGGGCCACAGCGGCCAGAGCTTCGGCGCATGGAATGCCGGCGGCCTGAACCTGTATCTGGAAGGCGACGCCAACGACTACGTCGGCAAGGGCATGTGCGACGGCAAGATCGTCATCCGTCCGCCGGCCGACGCACGCTTCCTCGCACGCGAGACGCCGATCATGGGCAACACCTGTTTGTACGGCGCGACCGGCGGCGAGTTGTACGCCGCGGGCCGCGCCGGCGAACGCTTCGCGGTGCGCAATTCGGGCGCGACCGCGGTCGTCGAAGGTGCGGGCGATCATTGCTGCGAATACATGACCGGCGGCGTCGTCGCCGTGCTCGGCCGCGTCGGCATGAATTTCGGCGCCGGCTTCACCGGCGGCTTCGCCTACGTGCTCGACCTCGATCGCGATTTCGTCGATCGCTACAACCATGAACTGATCGACATCCTGCGTCTGTCGCCGGAAGGCATGGAGCATCACCTGCAGCACCTGCAGCGACTGGTGCGCCGCCACGTGTTCGAAACCGAGAGCGCCTGGGGCCGCACGCTGCTGACCGAATACCGCGATTTCCTCGGCAAGTTCTGGCTGGTGAAACCGAAGGCGGCCAGTCTCGAATCGCTGATCGACACGCTCGGGAGGGCCGCATGAGCAAGACCGCCGCGAAATCCGCCAAGCCCGGCGTGTTCCAGTTCATCGACGTGCCGCGACGGATGCCGCGCGAGCTGCCGGTCAACGTGCGCGTGCTCGGCTGGAACGAGATCTACGGCCAGTTCGATGCGCCCGCTGCGGTCGAACAGAGCGCGCGTTGCCTCGACTGCGGCAATCCGTATTGCTCGTGGAAATGCCCGGTGCACAACGACATCCCGAACTGGCTGGCCCTGGTCAAGGAGGGCCGCCTGTTCGACGCCGCCGAACTGGCGCACGAAACCAATCCGCTGCCCGAGGTCTGTGGCCGCGTCTGTCCGCAGGATCGTTTGTGCGAAGGCGCCTGCACGATCAATGTCGGCTTCGAGGCGGTGACCATCGGTTCGGTCGAGAAATACATCGTCGATGAGGCGTTCAAGCAGGGCTGGCGTCCGGACCTGTCGCGCGTCGTCGCCACCGGCAAGCGCGTCGCCATCATCGGCGCCGGCCCGGCCGGCCTGAGTTGCGCGGACCGACTCGCGCGCGCCGGCATCGAAGCCCATGTGTTCGACCGCTACGAGGAAATCGGCGGCCTGCTGACTTTCGGCATTCCGCCCTTCAAGCTGGAGAAGCAGGTCATCGCGACCCGCCGCGCCGTGCTCGAAGCGATGGGCGTGCATTTCCATCTCGGTGTCGAGATCGGCCGCGACCGTACGCTGGACCAGTTGCTGTCGGAGTTCGATGCGGTGTTCGCGGGTACCGGTGCCTATCGTTATGTCGATGCCGCGTTGCCGGGGCAGCACTTGCCTGGCGTGTTTCCGGCCTTGCCGTTTCTGGTCGCGAATGGTCGGCGCGTGCTGCTTGGGGATGAAGAAGATCGCGGGACGGAGCCCGCTCCCACATCAAAGACCGCTCCCACATCAAAGACCGCTCCCACATCAAAGACCGCTCGCACATGGCCGGTCGCGGGTTGGTCGCAGGCGGCGCCGGAAATCGATGTACGCGGCAAGCGTGTGGTCGTGCTTGGCGGCGGCGATACCGGCATGGACTGCGTGCGCACGGCCATTCGCCTCGGCGCGGCCGAGGTGACCTGCATCTATCGCCGCGACGAAGCCGCGATGCCGGGTTCGAAGCGCGAGGTGAAGAACGCCAAGGACGAGGGCGTGCGCTTCCTGTTCAACCGTCAGCCGCTGGCGATCGAAGGCGAAGGCGCTGCGGCCGGCGTGCGTGTGGTCGAAACGCGCGCGTCCGCGAACGGTTCGCGCAGCGTCGGACCGGACATGGTCGACGGCAGCGAAACCGTGATCGCGGCCGATGTGGTCATCCTTGCCTTCGGCTTTCGTCCTGATCCGGCGGCATGGCTGAGCGCACATGCCAGCGAACAGACGCCGGATCAGCGCCTCGTCGTCGGTCAGTCGGGGCGCTTGCCGTTCCAGACCGCGCAGCCGAAGCTGTTCGCGGGCGGCGACGTGGTGCGTGGTGCCGATTTGGTCGTCACCGCGGTGGCTGATGGTCGCGATGCTGCCGCCAGCATCGAGCGTTTCCTGCGCGCAACGGGGTGATCGAACGAAGTGTGGCCCGAACCGACGTTCGGGCTAGGCGAGTGCCTCAATGATGTGTATGCTTTACCGGACATCCTGTTTGGTAAAGACGACACATGCCCGTTCTGATTCTGGTCCTTCTGGCCTCACTCGCGCTGGGCGTATTGCTGACCCTGATGCCGGCTGCCTGGCCCTTGCGCGGCGGTTGGGTGGGTGTGCTGGTGATGGTCGCCGCGGCCTGGGCGACCCGCCGACGCTGGCTGCTGCTGGCCGACGCCGCGCCGGGTTCGCCGGAGCGGGCGCTGTGGATCGGATTCGCCGGTACCGCCGTGGTGGGTGCGCAACTGTTCGCGATCCTGTATCGCATCGGGCCGAACATGGTCATGCACACCGACGCCGTGCATGCGCTCGGCATCGACAACTGGACGCTGGTCGCGGGCGCACTGATCGCGCACTGGATCGCCCGCGATCCCGAACCGCGCCAGGACGAGCGCGACGCCGCGATTGCGGTCGCCGGCCTGCGTGCGGCGCACTACGGCCTGATGCTGCTGCTGGCCGTGCAGATCCTCGCGCTCGGCTTCGTGCAACGCGGCTGGATCGCGCAACTGTCGCATCCCAGCATCGCCCACGCGCTGATCCTGTCGGTCATGGCCGGCCTGCTCATCGATCACGGCACGCGGTTGTGGCTGTACGCACGCGACGCCGTTCAGGAAAACGTGGCGTGACCTCGCCGGTCGGCAACCACGTGCGTCGCCTGCGCTTCGAGCGTGGCGAGATGTCGCAGGATGCGCTTGCACGACGCGTCGGCATCACCCGCCAGACCATCGTCGCGATCGAAGGCGGACGTTACGCGCCGTCGCTGGAACTGGCGATGCGCATCGCGCACGTGTTCGGGCGCGGCGTCGACGACGTGTTCTTCTGGCTCGAACCGCCGCGCGACGTTTGATCGCGCTCATCCATCATCCACCAACGAGGTTTGCATGCCGCGTGTCGTCGCCGTCTTGCTGAAGTCCATGAAATGGCTCGTCATCTCCGTGCTGGTGCTGCTCGCACTCGCCGCGGGCTGGACGGGGTACGTCGTCGCGAGCTTCGACACGACCACGCTGCCGCCGCGTCATGGTCAGGTCGATGTCGTGCTGGAGGCGCCGGACGGTGCGCCGCGGCCGCTGATCGTCGGACTGGGCGGTGCGGAAGGCGGCAACGGCTGGCAACGCAAGCGCTGGACGAAACAGCGGCAACGCTTCATCGACCAGGGCTACGCCTTCCTCTCGCTCGGCTACTTCGGATTGCCGAACACGCCGGAAAAACTCGATCGCATCGCGCTCGACGGCGTCAGTCGCGCGATCCGCGAGGCGCAGGCGACACCGAACGTGGCCGACGATTGCGTGATCCTGATCGGCGGATCGAAGGGCGCGGAACTCGCGCTGGCGCTGGCCTCGCACGATGCGTCCATCGACGCGGTCGTCGCGCTGGCGCCGTCCGACACGGTGTTTCCTGCGCATACCGACGCGATGACGACCGCGTCGTGGTCGCTCGACGGCGAACCCTTGCCGTTCGCACCGATGCCGTGGGCAGCGACCTGGGATCTGCTGCGCGGCGACATCGGCGCGGTGATGGAACGCATCCTCGCCCAACCCGAGGCAGACGCCGCGCGCCTTCCGGTCGAGCGCATCCGCGGGCCGGTGTTGCTGGTGTCGTCGAATCGCGACGAGATGTGGCCAGCACAACGCATGGCCGAACGCATGATGGCGCGCCTCGATGCCGCAAAGTTCGCGCATGCCCATGAACATCTCGCGGTCGAGGGCAGCCACACCGCGGTCGTCGATCATTTCGACGCAGTCGAGGACTTTCTCGCCCGTCGTGTGGCAACCCTGCCGCAATGCAGCGGGACGACTGCGTCTGCGCCGTGATCAGAGCGTGCGCACGACCAGCTTGAAATCGATCGCCGCGAGATGTTCCTTTTCCTGCGCGAGATCGGTTTCGGTCAGCGGATGCGATTGCAGCCAGCGTTCGGGCAGGGACAGGCGCAGGCTGTCCTCGTCGCCTTCGATGGCCAGTTTCGGCACGCGTTCGTCGACGCGCGAACGATGCAGCAATGCGGCAAGGCGCAGCAGGACCGTCAGTCGTTGCGCGGCGGTTGCGGCGCGCGCGGGAATCGACTTCAGTTCCTTGATCGGAATGCCGCGACGATGGCCGCGCACGACCACGGCCAGCACCTGCTGCTCGAGCCGCGTGAAGCCGGCGAGGTCGGAATTCGCGAGAATGTAGGCGGCGTGCTGGTGATGCTGGCTGTGCGCGATGGCGAGTCCGAGTTCGTGCACGCGCGCCGCGAAATGCAGCCAGGTGCGATGGGTTTCGTCGAGCTTCCATGCTGCGGCGACGGCGTCGAACATGGTGAGCGCGCTGCGTTCGACGCGTTCGGCATGGGCTTCGTCGACGCTGTAGCGCTGGCACAGGGCGTGGATCGTCGCCTCGCGCGGGTCGCTGTGTTCGGCGCGGCCGACCATGTCCCACAACAGGCCTTCGCGCATCGCGGTTTCGCAAGCCTGCATGGTCTTGATGGCGAGCGTTTCGATGACGGCATGCAGGATGACCGCGCCGCCGGCGATGACGGCGCGTCGTTCGTCGCTGAGGCCGGGCAGCTTGATCGCGTCGATGTGGCCGGCCTTGATCAGGGCGTCGCGGATTTCGTCGAGCACCGCGCGCGAGATGTAGCCGTCCTTCTCGCCGAGCTTGTGGGCGATGTCGCCGATCGCCTTGATCGTGCCCGACGAGCCCCAGCATTCCTTCCAGCCGCGCGCCTTGTAGTCGGTCGCGAACTGCTGCAGTTCCAGCGCGATGCCGGCGCGGGCGTCGTCGTAGCGCTTGCGGGTGATCTCTCCGCCCGCGAAATACTTCAGCGTCGAGGCGACGCAGCCCATCTGCAGGCTCTCGCGTTCGAGCGCGGCATAACCTTCGCCGATGATGAATTCGGTCGAGCCGCCGCCGATGTCGACGACGAGGCGGCGCTTGCGGCTTTCCGGAATGCCGTGCGCCACGCCGAGATAGATCAGTCGCGCCTCCTCGCGGCCGGACACGATCTCGATCGGATGCCCGAGCGCGGTTTCGGCAGCAATCAGGAAGGCGCGCGGCGATTTCAGCTTGCGCACCGTGTTCGTGCCGACGGCCCAGACGCGGTCGTCCGGCAGATGGGCGATGCGTTGTCCGAATTGCGCCAGGCAGGCGAGGGCCTGACGGCGCTTGTCGTTCGACAGCGAACCGTCTTCGCCGAGCCCGGCCGCCAGGCGCACGGCTTCGCGCAGGCGGTCGATCACCTGCAACTGGCCTTTCTCGTAGCGGGCCACGACCAGATGGAAGCTGTTCGATCCGAGATCGACCGCGGCCAGCTCCTCGCCTTCGGGCAGCAGCAGTTGCATGGGCGTCATCCGCAGAGCCGGGCGAGCAGCGACTGTTGCGCCGAATGCGGCATCGCGTCGCCGACGCCGACGCGCGTGTAGCGACCTTCGGCATCCAGCGACCAGGCCTGCTGGTTGTCGGCGAGGTAATTGTCGATCTCCTCGTCGTAGACGCGTTTCGCGATCTCGGCATCGAGGATCGGGAAGCAGGTTTCGACGCGGCGCAGCAGGTTGCGTTCCAGCCAGTCGGCGCTCGAGCAGAAGATCTCGGGTTCCTTGTCGTTCTGGAACCAGTAGACGCGGCTGTGTTCGAGGAAGCGCCCGACCAGCGAGCGCACACGAATGTTGTCCGAGATGCCTGGAATGCCGGGGCGCAGCGCGCAGGTGCCGCGCACGATCAGGTCGATCTTCACGCCTGCCTGCGAGGCTTCGTAGAGCAGACGGATCACGCCCGGCTCGTTCAGATGATTGATCTTGGCGCGGATCGCTGCCGGCTTGCCCTGCTTCACGTGCGCGATCTCGCGTTCGATCTTCAGCATCAGCGTCTTGTGCAGCGTGAACGGCGACTGCAGCAGGCGCTTGAGCTTGATCACCGGGCCGAGTCCGGACAGTTGCTGGAACAGCTTGTGCACGTCCTCGCCGATTTCGGCGTCGCAGGTCATCAGCGCCAGGTCGGTGTAGGCGCGCGCGGTGCTGGCGTGATAGTTGCCGGTCGACAGGTGCACGTAGCGGCGCAGGCCGTTCGATTCGCGCCGCACCACCAGCATCATCTTGGCGTGGGTCTTGAATCCGACGACGCCGTAGACGACTTGCACGCCCGCTTCCTGCAAGCGATCGGCGAGGCTCAGGTTGGCCTCTTCGTCGAAGCGTGCGCGCAGTTCGATGACCACGGTCACGTCCTTGCCGGCACGCGCCGCCTCGATCAGATAGGCGACCAGCGGCGAATCCTTGCCGGCGCGGTACAGCGTCTGCTTGATCGCGAGCACGCCCGGATCGGTCGCGGCCTGGCGCACGAACTCCAGCACGGTCGCGAACGAATCGAACGGGTGGTGGAGCAGGATGTCGCCGCCGCGGATGGCGTCGAAGATCGTCGGCACGTTGTTGATGCGCGGATCGATGCGCGGGGTGAACTTCGGGAACTTGAGATCGGGGCGGTCGATCATGTCGTAGATCGCCATCACGCGATTGAGATTCACCGGCCCCGGACAACGATAGACGTCATCTTCCCCGACCGCGAAATTGGCCATCAGGATCTTCAGCGTCGGCCGCGGCAAGGCTTCCGCGACTTCCAGGCGAACCGCATGCGCGAAGCCTCGCTCCTGCAGTTCCTCCTTCATCGCGTGGGCCAGATTTTCGGCCTCGTCCTCGTCCAGCGACAGCTCGCTGTTGCGGGTCACCCGGAACTGGTACGAGCCCTTGACCTGCATGCCCGGGAACAGTTCTTCGACGAATTCCTGCAGCACGCCGGACAACAGCACGAAGTCCTGGGTGCCGTCCGACAGCTCGCCGGGCAGGCGGATCACGCGCGGCAGCGACCGCGGCGCGCGCACCAGCGCCATGTTGCCTTCGCGCCCGAAGGCGTCCTTGCCTTTCAGCAGCACGGCGAGGTTGAGCGACTTGTTGAGGATGCGCGGGAACGGATGCGCAGGGTCGAGTCCGAGCGGCGACAGCACCGGCAGGATCTCGTTCTGGAAATAGCCCTGCAGCCAGCGGCGTTGCTTGGTATTCCATTCGTCGCGCAACAGCACGCGGATGCCTTGATCGGCGAGCGCCGGGCGCAGCGTCTTGTTCCAGAGCCGGTACTGTTCCTCGAGTTGCTCGAGGGCGCGCGAACGCACGCGGTTCAGGGTTTCCTGGAAGCTGAGTCCGTCCGGTCCCACGGTGACGCCGCCGAACTTCAGGGCAGCGACGCGGATCTCGAAAAATTCGTCGATGTTCGACGAGCAGATGCAGAGGAAGCGCACGCGCTCGAGCAGCGGCACGGTTGGGTCCTGGGCCTGGGCGAGCACGCGGAAGTTGAACTCGATCTGCGACAGCTCGCGATTGATGTACAGGGTCGGGTCGCGCAGGTCGCGGGTCTTGCTCATGGGCTGGACTCGGATGGGGTCTGGTCAAGCATAGCGAGCGCCGTGGTCGCGGGTCAGTCGGTGCGGCGATCAGGTGAGGTCGGGCGCGATGGCATCGATCACGCGCTCGCTCGGAAAATGCGCGGAAAACGTGCTGCCGACGCCGACTTCGCTGTGGATGTCGAGCCGCGCCTGATGCAGGCCGAGCACGTGCTTGACGATGGACAGGCCGAGCCCGGTGCCGCCCTTGTCGCGGGAGCGGCTGGTCGACACGCGGTAGAAGCGTTCGGTGATGCGCGGCAGGTGTTCGGCCGGGATGCCGCAGCCGCTGTCCTGCACCGCGAAGCAGGCGCCGCCGGCCTCGTCGGACCAGCGCAGGACGATGCTCCCGCCCGGCGGCGTGTAGCGCACCGCGTTCGCGACCAGATTCGCGAAGGCGCTGTGCAGGTCCTTGGCCGAACCGCGCAGGTCGCGGGTCGAGGTCGCTTCGATGCGGATCTCGTGCTGATGCTGGGACAAGGCTTCGGCATCGCGGCGGAGACCGGCGAGCAGAGCGGTCATCGCGATCGGTTCGTCGTGGGTGTCGGCCTGGGCGTCCAGTCGCGACAGGGTCAGCAGGTCTTCGACGATCTGCGCCATGCGTGCCGACTGTTTGCGCATTTCGCGCACCATGCCGTCCAGCTCCGCGTCGTGCTCGGCGTCGATCAGGTCGAGATAGCCGTGCAGCACCGTCAGCGGCGTGCGCAATTCGTGCGAGACGTTCGCCACGAAGTCGCGCCGCACCTGTTCCAGCTTCAGCAGCATCGACACGTCGCGCACCACCAGCAGCCACTGGCCCTGCGCGTACGGAATCAGGCGCATGCTCATGCGGATGTCGGGGTCGGCCGGGGCGGGAACGTCGATCAGCGGATCGTTCGCGCGCGCCTGCGCCAGCCACGCCAGAATCTGCGCGTTGCGCATCAGCCGGTCGATGATCAGGCCGCGATGGCGCTGGCCGTCGAGCCCGAGCAGGCGGGCGGCGGATTCGTTGAACCAGACGATCTGGCGCATCGCGCTGAGCACGACGACGCCGTCGGGCAACACCGCCGCGGCTTCGCGGTACGCGCGCAGCAGGCGCACCAGGCGACGCTGGCGGTTGCGGCTGCCCAGATGGCGGCGATAGATGAATTCCGCGACATCGCTCCACACGCCCATGTCGGACGGCGGCGGCAGGCGCGTGCGCGACAGCAGCCAGCGTTGCACGCGCAGCAGGCTGTACAGCGACCACAGCGAATATCCCGCGAACATCAGCACCAGCGCGGGCAACACGTATCCGCTCGCGAAACCGGCCACGAGCGCGATGGCGAACAGCAGCACGAGACGCCCCAGCGAGACCTGCCAGGCGCGCGACTGCAACACGTTGAGCGTGGGCTTCGGCATGCGCCTACGCTAGCTTCTCAGGCGATGGCCGAGAAGCGATATCCGGCGCCGCGCACGGTCTGCACGAGGTTTTCCTTGCCGAACGGTTCCAGCGTCTTGCGCAGGCGCCGGATGTGCACGTCCACCGTGCGTTCCTCGACATAGACGTTGCCGCCCCAGACATGGTCGAGCAGCTGGCCGCGCGAGTAGACGCGGTCGGCGTGGGTCATGAAGAAGTACAGCAGGCGATACTCGGTCGGACCGATCGCGACCGGCTTGTCGTCCGCGAACACGCGGTGCGCCGGGCCGTCGATGCGCAGACCGCCGAGTTCGACATTGCCGTCCTCGCCGTCGCCGTGCGAGCGCCGCAGCACGGCCTTGATGCGGGCCACCAGTTCGCGTGCCGAGAAGGGTTTGACCACGTAGTCGTCGACGCCGGCATCGAGTCCGCTGACCTTGTCGTTCTCTTCGCCGCGCGCGGTCAGCATGATGACGGGCACGTTGCGGGTGAGGTCGTCGCGGCGCAGGCGGCGTGCGTAGTCGATGCCGCTGACGCCGGGCAGCATCCAGTCGAGCAGGATCAGGTCCGGCACCTTGGTCGCGATCGCCTCCTGGGCGGCGCGCACGTCGCCGGCGTGCATCGGCTTCATGCCGGCGCGCGAGACGGCCAGCGCGATCATCTCGCGGATCGCGGCCTCGTCCTCGACGATCAGGATGTGTTTCAGCATGGTTTCCGCTCGTTTCTCGAACCCGCGGCATTACACGACAGAAATATGACGCCCGCGTGACTTCGATGACGCTCGTATGACTGTCCCGGCGAGACTGTCACGCGGCGCGCGGCGGGATCTCGCGGGCGATTCGTTTCGCGTCGGCGATTTCCGCCGTGCGCAATTCGAAGGCCGACTGCAGATTCAGCCAGCTTTGCGCGTCTCCGCCGAAATATCGCGCCAGCCGAAGCGCCGTATCCGCCGTGACCGCCCGACGTTCGCGCACGATGTCGTTGATGCGTGGCGCCGGCACCCGAAGGGCAGTCGCCAAGGCGTTCGCGCTCATGTTCAGCGGGACCAGAAAGTCCTCGCGCAGGACTTCACCGGGATGTACCGGCCGCATGCCGTTCCTGATGGTCATGTCCTTCCTCCGTCAGTGGTAGTCAACGATCTCGACATCCTTTGGCCCCGTTTCCGTCCAGACAAAACATACGCGCCACTGCGTGTCGGCCTTTCCGGTCGCCAGCCAACACCTCCAATTGATTGCCAGGCGGGGAGCGCAGAAAGTCCAGCGTCACCGCTGCCGCCTATTGCGCCAGCTTGCGCGTCGCGACCGGCGAGATGGCATGGAAGCGTCGGTTGCGTCCGGTCTCGAACAGCGCCTGTGTGTCGGCGCATTTGAACGACTGGATCATGCGCGAAAAATATAACGAGGCGCGTTAAACGGCAATCGTCGAATTCCGTCCGGAAGCCGATTCATGCGGGTATCAGGGCGACCGCCGTTCAACTGTCCTGATCTTCGCGACGGATGCGCTGGCGCTCGAGTTCGGCCATGTAGGGCTTGAGTTCCTCGACGCGGGCTTCGACGCGGGCGCGCTGGTAATAGTCGACGCCGGGGCGCTCGAGCAGGCGCTTGAGCTGTTCCATCGCGTCGTAGGGCCGGCCGGTGTAGAGCGCGACTTCGGCATGGGCTTCGAGCGCGCGCGCGTCTTCGCCGGCCAGTTCGCAGGCGCGCGCGAACGTCGCCTGCGTGGTCGGGTCGGCGCCGTACTTCGCGACGATCGGGCGCAGCACGGCCATGGCCTTCTGGCCGTTGGCCTTCTTGCCGGTCGCGTTCAACGCGTCGGCGTAAGCGAGTTGCACGGCACGATGGTCGGGGGCGACATCGGCCAGCGCGTCGAGTCGGGCCAGGGCTCCGGCGGCATCGCCGGCCAGGCGCTGCGCTTCGGCGCGCGGAATCTGGAAGGCGAGGTCGTTCGGCGCGTCCTTGAGCAGAACATCGAGTTCGCCGAGTGCGGCGTTGGCCTGGCCGGAGCGCAGCAGGGCCAGCGCCAGTCCATACCGCAGCGAAGCGGTGCGCGCGGCATCGGCATTGCGGAGTTCGCGGCGATAGGTGTCGACGAGTTTGGCCGGTTCGGTCGAGGTCAGCACATGCGCGCGCTCGCGCATCAGCCGGAAACGCGCTTCGTTCGCAGCGGTTTCGGAGACTGCCGGCGGATTGCGGCGAATGGCCTCGACACGGTTCTTGGCTTCGGTGATGCGCGAGGCCGTGACCGGGTGCGTGCGCAGGAATTCGGGGACTTCGACGCTGCTGTTCGAGCGTGTGGCGCGACCCATGCGGGCGAAGAAACCGGCCATGGCTTCAGGGTCGAAGCCGGCCTTGGCGAGCGTGAAGATGCCGATGCGATCGGCTTCATATTCGTTGTGGCGGGTGAAGTTGATGGCCTGCTGCTGCAGCAGGCCCATGCCGCCGATGACGGCGGCTTCGGTGCCGTCGCCGGACGAATTGCGCGACGCCAGGATCGCGCCCAGCATCGCCAGCGCGATCGGCAGCGTCGCCTTCTGCATCGATTCGTAGGCACGCACCAGATGCCGCTGCGTCACGTGCGCGACCTCGTGCGCCAGCACTGCCGCCACTTCGCTTTCGCTTTCGGCGGTGTGCATCAGCCCGACATTGATGCCGACGTAACCGCCGGGCGCGGCGAAGGCGTTGATTTCGTCCGAGCGCACGACGAAAAAGGTGAATTCCTGTTCCGGACGCTCGCTCAGTGCGACGAGGCGGTAGCCAAGCGCGTGGATGTAGTCGTCGAGCAGCGCGTCTTCCAGCACCATGTCGACGCGCCGCAGTTCGTACAACATGCGCGCGCCGTAGCGCGATTCTTCTTCGGGGCTCAGCAACGAGCCGGCCGACGAGCCCATGTCGGGCAATTCGACGTTCTGCGCCTGCGCGAACGGCAGGCACAGCGCGAACGCTATAATCGCGGAAAGCAGACGGGTTCGCACGGATCGACTCATGGTGCCACGGACCCCGCTAGCCTAACCCGAGTTCCGTTAAGCCCGTGCAGATGCGCTTCTCCCTATTCATCCAGGATTCGCCGGAATCCGGTGCGGCCGTGGCCAGCGCCCTCGGTTTCGCGACCGCGGCGCTGGCTGGCGGCCATGTGCTGAGGCAGGTGTTTTTCCATGGCGATGGCGTGCGCTGCGCCCGTGGCGGCGCCGAGGCCGACCACGACTTGCGCGCCCTGGTCGCACTGGCCCGCCAGCACGACGTGCCGATGCTGGCCTGCGCCACCTGGCTGGAGCGCTTGGGCGTCGTGGCCGGCGACGCTGTCCGTGCGGGCAGCCTCGGCCAGTGGTGCGATGCGCTCGACGAGGTCGATCGCGTCGTGAGTTTCCGCGCATGAAACGGGTCGCCGTGCTGTTTTCCCGCGGTCCGGGCAGGGGCGTGGATGCGCAGGCCGGCATCGATGCCGCGCTGGCCGTGCTCGCGTTCGAGCACGACCTGCAGGTCGGATTCGTCGGGGCCGGCGTCGAATTGCTGGCCGGCGCCGACCAGGGCGACGAGCGCGCGCAACGCCATCGCATGATCGCCGCGCTCGCTCACCACGGCGCAAGCCGGATGCTGGCGAGCGGCGAATGTCTTGCAGCGCGCGGATTGGCGCCGCAATTGCAGAATATCGAACAGGTCGAGCGTGGCGATCTCGCGAACTGGCTGGCGGAGGCGGACCATGTCCTCGCGTTCTGACACCTTGCATTGTGTCGTGCGCGCGCCGCGGGACGGCGAGGCGCTGGCCCTCGTCCTGTCGATGCTGCGCCCGGGCGACGTGCTGCTGTTGATGCAGGACGGCGTCCGCGCGGCGCTTGCGGACGACGTGTGCGTGCCCGACGGCGTCGATGCCCGCGTGTTGATGGGCGATCTGTTGCGACGCGGGCTCGATCCGGTCCGCATCCGCGCGTTCGTGCCCGTCGATGAAGCCGGCTTCGTTGCGCTGGCCGCGCGCACGACGCGGCAGGTGTGCTGGGCATGAGCGGAAGCGCGATCGACTTCGAGGGGCGTCGCATCGAACTGGACGAACGCGGCTACCTGCGGCGCGAGAGCGACTGGAGCGCCCCCTTGGCCGAGCATCTGGCCGCGCAGGACGCCATCGCCCTGACCGCAGCGCACTGGGATGTGCTGAATCTGTTGCGTCGTCACTACGCCGAATTCCGCATCGCGCCGCCCATGCGCCTGCTGGTGAAAGAGGTTGGCCGCCAGTTCGGCCCGGACAAGGCCAGCAGCCGCTATCTGTATCGATTGTTTCCGGATGGCCCGGCCAGGCAGGCTTGTCGCTACGCCGGCCTGCCCAAACCTGTGAGCTGCATATGAGCGCGATCCTGATGTATTCCACCGCGATGTGTCCGTATTGCGTGGCGGCCAAGAATTTCCTCGCCAGCCGCGGGCTCGCGTATGCCGAGATCCGCGTCGACCGCGACCGCGCCGAATTCGAGACCATGCTCGCGCGCAGCCATGGCCGCCGTACCGTGCCGCAGATCTTCATCAACGATCGGCACGTCGGCGGCTACGATGAACTCATGCAACTGCACCGCAACGGAGAACTGGATTCATGGCTCACGACCACCCCGTAAGCGACGCCGGCGACGACCGCGTCAAGGCCTTCAGCGATTTCCGCAAGCGCATGAACGAACGCATCCTGGCCGAGGACAACCAGGTCGTGCGCCGCTTTTTCGCGCTCGACACCCAGACCTACAAGCCGGGCGCGCTCGACGTGAAGACCAAGGAACTTCTCGGCCTGGTCGCGTCGATGGTGCTGCGCTGCGACGACTGCATCAGCTACCACGTGGCGCAGTGCAAGGAAGTCGGCGTCAACCGCGACGAATTCTTCGAGGCGTTCAGCGTCGGTTTGGTCGTCGGCGGCTCCATCGTCATCCCGCACCTGCGCCGGGCCGTGGATTTCCTCGACCAGCTCGAAACGCAGGCGGAAGCCGCCGATTCTGGCGTTTGACGCGGCCGGCCGGGATAATGGCGGGCTGACGCGGCCCGTTTGGTCGACCTTTCCGGAAGAATTCCCATGACACACACGATTGCGGTGATCCGCGGCGACGGCATCGGCCCCGAGATCATGGACGCGACCCTGCGCGTGCTCGATGCGCTGCAATGCGGTTTCCAGTACGAGTTCGTCGAGGCCGGCCTCGAGGCGCTGGAAAAGCACGGCACCTTGTTGCCCGAACATACGCTCGAAGCCATCGCGAAGCATCGCGTGGCGCTGAAGAGTCCGCTGACCACGCCGGTGGGCGAAGGGTTTTCGTCGATCAATGTCGAACTGCGCAAGCGCTTCGATCTGTACGCCAACGTGCGTCCGGCGATCAGCTTCCCGGGCACCAAGTCGCGCTACGAGAACATCGATCTGATCACCGTGCGCGAGAACACCGAGGGCGCCTACATCGGCGAAGGCCAGGCGCTGTCGGCCGACGGCCAGGTGGCGACGCTGACGCAGAAGGTCACGCGTCGCGGGTCCGAACGCATCGCCCGCTACGCCTTCGATCTGGCGCGCAAGGTCGGGCGCAAGAAGGTCACCGTCGTGCACAAGGCGAACATCCTGAAGTCGACTTCGGGCCTGTTCCTGCGCGTGGCCCGCGAAGTGGCCGCGGAGTATCCGGACATCCAGATGACCGAGATGATCGTCGACAACTGCTGCATGCAGCTGGTGATGAATCCGCACCAGTTCGACGTGATTGTCACCACCAACCTGTTCGGCGACATCATCTCGGACCTGTGCGCGGGCCTGGTCGGCGGCCTGGGCTTGGCGCCGGGCGCGAACATCGGCACCGACGCCGCGATCTTCGAGGCCGTGCATGGCTCGGCGCCGGACATCGCGGGGCAGGGCATCGCCAATCCGGTCGCGCTGCTGCTCGGCGCGGCGCAGATGCTCGATCACTTCGCGATGGTCGACAAGGCGGCGAAGCTGCGCGCTGCCATCCGCCAGACCATGGCGGCCAAGGATCGCGTCACGCGCGACCTCGGCGGCGACGGCACCACGAGTTCGTTTGCCGACGCGATCATCTCCCGCCTCTGATTCGAGCCGGCCGTTCGCCCCGATCCTCCGTTCGCCCTGAGCCTGTCGAAGGGCGTTCGGCACAGCGCTAAACCCCTTCGGGCAGCGCCTCGCCGCGCCCGAAGGCCGCGCCTTCGTTCTCCGATTCCAGGATCTTCGGGTGCTCGGGGTCAAGCTTGGAGCGCCGCAGGCGTAGCGCTTCCTCGTAAAGCGACGCGATTTCCCTGCCGTCAGCGTTCGTCGCACGGAGCGTGCGCGCCAGCTCCATGTCGATGAACGCGACGCGCGGACCGGGTTCGATCGGCTGCGCAAGAAAACTCGCGCGCGCCCAGCGCAATTCGGATTCCGCATCCGCCAGCAAACCGCTCCGGCGCAAACAGCGACCGAGCAGGGCGCGTGTCCATCTCGCCTGGCCGGGTTGATCCGGGAAATTCTTCGTGGTGATCGCGATCGAGCGACGGAACTGCGCGCAGCTTTCCGGCAGTCGTCCAGCGCGATCGAGCACGACGCCGTACGAGTTCAGCGAAGCAGCCAACGGATCGGTTTCGCCTTGTGCTTCCCTGGCCGCGACGACGCTCGCCATGTCCGCGAGGGCGGTGGCGATGTCGCCGGTTTCGGCCCGGATCGAGGCAAGCGCGTCGCGCGCGATCAGGCTGCGATCGCCATCGACGCCGAATTTCGCGGCCCATATCCTGGCCGCTTCCTCGAAATAGGGCCGGGCCTCGTGAAACTCGTCGCGGACGTAGCGCAGGCTGCCGTAGTTGAACAGCGCGACGGCAAGATCGTCGTGGTCGGGACCGAGCGTCCGGCGTTTGCTCTCGATCACCTCCTCGAACACGCGCGAGGCCTCGTCGAATCGATGCATGCGCTTGAGAAGATCGGCGATTTCGCCCTTGGTGCTGAGGCTGAGCGGGTGGTCGGCGCCGAAGACACGGGTATGCTCGGCGAGCACGCGCCGGAAGGCCGGCAGCGCTTCGTCGAATCTGTTCAGCGCGCCCAGCGTGCGCGCGATTTCGTGGCGGGTGCTGGTCAGCGTCGAGGCGCTGGCGCCGCTGGCCTCGTAGTCGGAAAGCGCGTCACGCAACAAGGTCAGCGCGACGTCGTACCGGCGTTGCTCCGCTCGCGCTTCGGCGAGCAGGTATCGGGCGTCCGCGCGAAGTTGCAGTCGCTCATGTCCGCCCTGCCAATGGGCCAGCAATGACTCGACGGTTGCGATCGCCTGTTCGATGCGCCGCTGTTCGAAGTCGAGTTCGGCGCGCAACAAGGTCGCTTCGATGCGCGACGGATCGTCGGTCGGCAGGTTGGCCAGCATGCCGTCCAGATGCTCGGCAACATGCTCGGCGCCGACATAGTCGCTATCGGCGATCAGCACGCGGGCCTGTTCCTTCAGTGCACGTCGAAGCGTATCGTCGCCGAGGCCGGACATCGTCGCGATGTCGTCGAACAACGCGCGTGCCGGCTTCAATTCGCCCAGGCTGTGATAGACGACGCCGAGGTCGGTCAGCAGCGATGCACGCAAGTCGCCGTCGATGCCGGCGTCGTCGCGCAGGCGCGCTGCGCCCTGATCGACGAGTTCGCGCGCGGTCAGGGCACGGCCGTCCATCGCCTGCGGGTCCGCGGCCTGGAACAGTTCGGTCAGCACGCGGCGCGCGGCATCGGCACGCAGAGCTTGCGCCTTGGCGCGCTCGGCCTGCCACAGCGTCGCCGCGATGCCGGTCATGGCCACGGCGATCAGTGCCGCCGAGACCGCGACGCCGACGCGATGGCGTCGCGCGAACTTGCGCCCGCGTTCGCGCCAGCCCGCAGGCCGCGAGCGCAAGGGGCGATCGTCGAGCCACGCGCGCAAGTCCTCGGCGAAGGCTTCGGCGCTGCCGTAGCGTTCCTCGGGCGCACGCGCGATGGCGGCGGCAATGATCTGTTCCAGATCGCGATCGAAGGTACGGCGCAACTCCTGCACCGACACGGCGCGTTGGCGGGCGATGTCGACCGGGTCGGCATTTCGCCGCGACGACGCTTCGCCGCGGCGTGACAAAGCCTGACGCAGGCCCTGCGGTTCCTGTTCGCAGATGGCGGCGGCGACATGCCGACCGCTGCCGATCACATAGGGCAGCCGCCCGCACATCAGCTCGAAGAGAACAATGCCCAGGGCATGCACATCGGTGGCGGTGCTGACGCTCCCGCCGAGGATCTGCTCCGGCGCGGCGTATTCAGGCGTCATCGGAGCCGCGGCGGTGCCGGTCAGGGCCGGATCGGCCACATCGTCGAGCAGTTTGGCGATGCCGAAGTCGAGCAGCCGCACGTGCCCGTTCGCGTCGACCAGAATGTTCGATGGCTTGATGTCGCGATGCACGACGAGATTGCGATGCGCGAAGCCGACCGCGTCGAGCACCTGCAGGAACAACGCCACGCGTTCGCGCAGCCTGAGCCGGTGCGTGTCGCACCAGCGCAGCAGGTCATGGCCGTCGATGTACTGCATCGCCAGCCACGGAGAACCGTCTGCGGTCATGCCGCCGTCGATGAAATGCGCGATGTGCGGGTGTTGCAATCGGGCAAGGATCGAGCGCTCGCGCTCGAAGCGTCGGACCAGTGCGCGCTCGCTGAAGCCGGCAGCAATCAGCTTCAACGCCACGGTCTGGGTGCCGCCGTCGATGTCCCGTTCTGCACGGTAGACAACGCCCATGCCGCCTCGGCCGATGCGCGCCACCGGCTTGAATGGCCCGATGAATGCCGGCAACACGTCATGGTCGATGGCCGGCGCATCGAACACTTCCCTGGCTTCGCCTTGCAGCAGCGTCGCATGGCTCGCATGTGCCGCCAGCATCGATCGGACTTCCTGCAGCATGTCGTCGTCGCCGTCGCATTCCGCGACGACATAGGCATCGCGGCGATCCTCGTCCAGGTCGAGGGCGCGTTGGAACAACGCCTTGACGCGCGCCCAGTCCGAGGCCTCGCTCATGGTGCTGCGGCACCCTGAAGGTCGCGCAGCAGGAAGGCGCGGGCGGTGTCCCAGTCGCGGCGAACGCTTCGGTCGCTGATGCCGAGGTCGTTGGCGATTTCCTCGAAGCTCAACCCGGCGAAGAAATGGGCTTCGACGATATGCGCAAGTTGGCCGTCGCGCGCTTCGAGCCGATTCAGGGCCTGGTCGATGGCGAGCAGATCGCTCACGCGCGTCTCGCCGGCCAGGCCGACGGCGCCGGAAAGATCGGTACGAATCACGTCGCCGCCGCGTTTCTCGGCCGATCGCCGTCGCGCCTCGTCGATGATGATCTGGCGCATGGCCTTCGCGGCGAGTCGGAAGAAGTGCTGGCGATCGCTGAGGGGGCGGGACGCGTTCGGAAGCAGCTTCAGGAAGGCCTCGTGCACCAGCGCAGTGGCCGACAGGGTTGCGGGGCCTTGCTGCCCCAGCGAGCGATGGGCGATGCGTTTAAGTTCGCCATACACTGCGGCGAAAGCATGGTCGGCCGCTGCCATGTCCCCGCGGCGGGCCCGGTTCAGCCAGTCGGTCAGGTCGCCCACTGCGTTCTTCCCCCAAGTCGGCGGTTAGCATAATGGGCGGCGGCGGGGCACCGAATTCCCGGTGTTCAGACCCCGTTGACCTGCTGTGGTTTTTTTGCGACGATGTCGCGCATCCGCAACAAGCCGACCTGAATCGCATGCACGTTCGTCCATCCCTCCTGCCGGTCTTGATCGCCATCGGTTTGGCCGTTGGTCCGATCACCGTGCACGCGAACGAATGGCGCGATTATGCACGCGCAGCGATGACGCCGACCTATGCCTGGGCCGACGCACCTGCGGCGGAAGCCCCGGATGCGCGCAAGGCGATGGTCGATGCGCTGTCCGAAAACGTTCGGGCCGAATTCCGGCTTGCGGTCGCTCGCAAGTCGATCGAAGTGCAGTTCTCCGAGACGCGCGGCAATGACATGGCAGCCGCGAACGTGGCTTCGTTGTCGTTGTTCGACGATGCGACGCCGGGCTTGAATCGGCAAATGGCCGGTCTCCAGCTGGCACATGAATTCGAGAGCGGCGCTCATGTCGGCGCCGGCGTCGTGGTGGCCGAGCAGCAGTTTGCCGCGTTCGGATTCGGCTCCGAGCAGATCGAGAGCGGCGACCGCATGCGTTTGCTGGGCAACGAATCGTCCACGGCCGCGGGTGTGCGTCTGAATTACACCCAGCCGTTCGGGGAACAGATCTCGGTGCAGGCGGCGTTGCAGTCCAAGATCGACATGCAGCCTTTCCAGTCCTATCGCGGCGTGTTCAGCGATCCGGGCGATTTCGATATTCCCGCCGAAGCCGAGGTTTCGGCGCGTGTCGCGCTGTCGCCTGCATTGGGTGTCACCGTCGGCACGCAACATGTGATGTACAGCGAACTCAAGGCGTTCTCGAGTTATGCATTGCCGGAGCGCTTTCTGTCGCTGCTTGGCGACGGTACCTCTCCGGTCTTCGCCTGGCGCGACCTTACCGTTTACAACTTCGCGCTCGATTACGCGCTGGGCCGATCCTCCCGGATCGATCTTCGTTATTCCACGCAGCAGCAGCCGGAACCGAGTTCCGCCCTGCTGTTCGACGCACTGCGTGAGGAATTCACCGATCGCAACGTGGCGATCGGCGTGACGCATCGTTTCGATCATGCCGGTGAACTGCGCCTCGCGGCCAGTCATGCGCCGGTCGAGTACTTCCTCGGCAACACCTCGGCGCTCGGGCGCGGGGATGCCGGCGGCGACCAGTTCGAATTCGAAGCGCGCTGGCGCGTCGAATTCTGAAGGCTTTACAGGGCTAAAGAACATTTCGGGCTCCTTTCGGAGCCCATTTTTTTTGGTTCTTCCAGAATCCGTGGCCCGGCGACACGCGCGCGGGAACGCTCAACTGTCGAAACCGCCGTCGAAGAGTTCGTCAGCGTTGTCGTGACGGGCCACGGCTTCATCGAAGTCGGCGCCGAACAGCCGGTCGTCGGCAGCCCACTGCGGGACCGTCGCGTCCGGCATTGTCGTGCCGGGTTCGCCGATGCGCCAGGCGGCGACCGCACGCAGCGAGATCGCGCAGGCCGCGAACACCGGCGGCAGGGTGGCGGCCCTGAACCAGACCGCCACGCGTTCGGCGAGGGTCGGGCGACGCAAGACGGCGAGATCGGCGGCCAGATCCTCGGCCCAGGACTGCGTCGCGATCGCGATGCGGACGGCCTGCGCCTGCTCCGAGGACGCGGCCAAGCCGTGCACGACGGCCTCCTGGCGCGCCCCGAGCGATTCGCCGCGGGCGAGCGCGAGGGTTTCGTCGGTCGTCACGCGCACGTCGGCGTCCTGCGGCAGGGCGCGGGTCGCGTCGCGATACAGGGCATTGAGATTCAGCGTCGCCATGGTTCAGTCCTCGATGTCGTCCGCACCCAGTTCGCGCAGGCGCGCCTTCAATTCCTCGATGCCGCGGTAGCACAGTTGCTGTGCGGCCGTGACACTGGCGCCGGTCATCCGGGCCACTTCGTCGGCGGTGAAACCCTGCAGCGCCAGCTGGACCGGAAGTCGCCGGCGTTCCGGCAACTCCCCGATGCAGCGCAGCAGCAATTCCGACCACTGGCCCCGACCGGCCTGCGCTTCCGGCCGCAAGGGACTGGAAACGCTGGGATCGAAGCCGGCCTCGTCCTTGTCCTCGATCGATTCCGCATGCCGGACCTGGGCCCGGCGTACGGCGTCAACCACGGTCGTGACGACCACCTTCTGGATATAAGACGCAGCGGCGATCAGATTCTTGTCACTCTCCAGCGCCTTCCACAGCTTGATGCGGACTTCCTGCTCGATGTCGTCCGGGTCCAGACCCTGGTCGCGGCCGCAATGCAGCTCGATCAGCACGCGCAGGCGCTTGCCGTGTTTCTCCAGCAGGGCCTTGAGGGCGTCACTCATGCCAGGGCGGCAGCCAGCAGGGCGTTCAGGCGCGGCTGGAGGCGGGCGGCGAGCGCGTCCCGGTAGGCGAAGCGGTCCTCGTCCATATAGCAGCACTGCGCCATTTCGAGCTGGACCGCTTCGATGCCGCGGGCCGGATCGGCGTAGTGACGGGTGATGTAGCCGCCCTTGAAGCGGCCGTTGATCACGTGGGTGTAGTCGGTCTGCGCCTCCAGCACCGTGCGCAGGCGCGCTGTGAGCGCCGGGCCGGCAGCGGCGCCATCTGCGGTGCCGACGTTCAGGTCGGGCAGGCGGCCGTCGAAGAACATCGGCACCACCGAGCGGATCGAATGCGCCTCCCACAACAGGACACGACCGTGCTCGGCATGGACGCGGGCGATTTCGGCCGCCAGCGCTTCGTGATAAGGCCGCCAATAGCGTTCGACGCGGGCGCGGATCTCGTCCGCATCGGGTTCCTGGCCGTCGAGGTAGACCGGCTCGCCATCGAAACGGATCATCGGCACCAGGCCGGTTTCGCGTCGACCCGGATACAGCGCGACGCCATCCGGCGGCCGATTCAAATCCACGACGTATCGCGAATGCGCCGGTACCAGCATCGACGCGCCGAGCTCGTCGCGCGCGAAGTCGTACAAGCGGCTGATGTGCCAGTCGGTATCCGGCGCCAGGCGTGCGCGCGGCGTCATGCGTGCCCCGATCGCGTCCGGAATGAAGCTGCCGTCGTGTGGGCAACTCACGATCAGCGGCGAGCTGCCGCGGTGGACGGAGACGATATCCATGTGGACGATCAGCCGCCGCGCACCATGATGGTCAGACCCTTCAGGAAGTTGCGCAGGATCTGGTCGCCGCAGGCACGGTAGTTGCGGTGATCGGCCTGGCGGAAGAAGGACGACAGCTCCGGCTTCGAGACCGGGAAGCCCACTTCCTCGAAGGCCTGGTGCATGTCGGCGTCCTGCAGATGGAAGGCGACCCGCAGCTTCTTCAGCACCAGGTTGTTGGTGATGCGTTTCTCGATCGGACGCGGCGGCTTGCTGGTGTCGCGGCCGCGGCGATGGATCAGCAGGCCGTCGAGAAAACGCGCGAGCATCGCGTCGCTGCACTCGACATGACCGGCCTCGTCATCGCGTTTCAGGAAGGCCTGAACCTGGGTGCGGTCGATCTCGAACGCGGGGTCGGCCAAGTGCGCGATGTCGATCACCATCTGGTCGCTCAGGTCGAGCATGTAGCGAATGCTGCGCAGTACGTCGTTGTGGATCATGCGAATTCCGGAACAGTCTGGGCGTCATCGTAGCGGATGACCCGATTTCGGCCCGCTCCGCTTCAGAGCGCGAATCGATTCGGGCGATAGGGGTTCGGATCAAGCGCGGTCTCGCGGCCGAGCATCTGCACGGCCAGCAACTCCGCCGTGGCGTTGGACATGCTCATGCCAAGCATGCCGTGGCCAGTGGCGAACCAGAGCCCGGGCACGCGTTCGGATGCGCCGATGATGGGCAGGTCGTCGGTCGTCATCGGGCGCCAGCCCCACCAGTCCTCGATGTGCTCCGGGCCGACCGGTTCGTGCAGGAAGTCGCTGGCGCCGCGCACCAGCGCGTCGAGGCGAATGCGGTTCAACGTGTCGTCGTAACCGGCGAATTCCATCGTGCTGCCGAGGCGGAAGCCCGATGCCCAGCTCGTCACGCAGACCCGCGGTTCGGCCA
Source organism: Ahniellaceae bacterium (assembly GCA_044229785.1). Taxonomy (GTDB): domain Bacteria; phylum Pseudomonadota; class Gammaproteobacteria; order Xanthomonadales; family Ahniellaceae; genus JADKHK01. Next base: position 52,711 of record JBGASK010000002.1, on the reverse strand, counting down.
GCACCAGCGGACGTCGCGGCGCGCGGTGCGGGCGCGAGTAGGTGATCGAATAACCCTTGCCGGGCTGAATCGGGATGCGCAGGCCGAGATCGCGCGCGATCAGCGGCGACCATGCGCCGCCGGCGAGCAGGACCTGCTGCGCGGCGATGCGTTCCTGCGCGACACGCACCGCGACGATGCGGTCGCCTTCGCGCTCGAAGCCGGTGACGCCCGCGTGTTCGCGGATCGTCACCCCGGCCGCGCGTGCGCGTTCGGCCAGTGCGGCGACATAACGGTCGGGGCGGATGTGTGCGTCGCGCGGCCAGTACAGGCCGCCGACGACGCCGGGCTTGAGCGTGGGTTCGTCGCGTTCGACGCGGGCGCCATCCCAGAGGTCGACCGGCACGCCATGGGCGCGCAGCACATCGAGTTCGACGCAGGCGGCGTCCAGCGCGCGTTGCGTCCGGAAAACCTGCAGTTCGCCTTCCTGGCCGAATTCGCAGTCGATGCCTTCGTCGCGCACGAAGCGTTCGAGAAGCTCGCGCGAACGGTTCAGCAGCGCCGCTTTCGCGGGCGCGATGCGTTCGACCTGGGTCTGGCTGCAGTTCAGCGCGAAACGGGCGAGCCAGGCGAGACGGGCCGGATCCAGCGTCGGTGCGATGCGCAACGGTGCATCGGGTCTGAGCAGCCATCTCAGGCCTTGGGCGATCACGCCGGGCTGGGCCAGCGGCAGCGCGTGCGAGGGCGTGATGGTGCCGCAGTTGCCATGCGATGCGCCGGAACCCGCGGTCGCGCGTTCGAGCACGGTCACGGCGCGACCACCGCGAGCGAGCGCGAGTGCGCAACTCAGTCCGATGACGCCGCCGCCGACGATCAGGACATCGGGCTTCGCCGTCACAGCAGGAACACCGTGCCGAGGCCAAGAAAGGCGAGGAAGCCCATCACGTCGGTGACCGTGGTCAGGATGACGCCGCCGGCGAGCGCCGGATCGAAGCCGAGGCGCTTCAAGGTCATCGGCACCAGCACGCCGGCGCTGGCGGCGGAGAGCAGGTTGATCGTCAGCGCGCTCGCGATCACCGCCGACAGGGCCGGATCGCCGAACCACAGCCAGACGATGCCGCCGAGCAGCAGGCCGAGTGCGATGCCGTTCATCAGTGCCACCCGCAATTCCTTCCAGAGCAGCGCCGCCACGTTCGATGCGCTGACCTGGCCGAGCGCGAGGCCGCGGATCATCAGGGCCAGCACCTGGGTGCCGGCATTGCCGCCCATGCCGGCGACGATGGGCATCAGGATCGCGAGCGCGACCAGTTTCTCGATCGTGCCTTCGAAGCGGCCGACCACGCTGGCGGCGAGGAAGGCGGTCCCCAGATTGACGCCGAGCCAGACCAGGCGCCGCCGCACCGCGCGCGGTACCGGGCTGAACAGGTCTTCTTCCTCGTTCAGGCCGGCCGCGCTCATCACCTGGTGTTCGGCCTGGTAGCGGATGATGTCGACCACGTCGTCGATGGTGATGCGGCCGAGCAGCACGTTGTTCTCGTCGACCACCGGCGCGGTGATCCAGTCGTGGTCGGCGAAGATCTGCGCGACCGCGTCGCTCGAGGTCTCGACGGTGACGGCCGACTGCGAATCGTCCAGCAGCTCGTTGATCTGGGTGTCCGGCTGCGCAGTGATGATGCGCGACAGCGCGACGCGGCCGAGATACTGGTTGCGGCGGCTGGTGACATAGAGGTGGTCGGTGTGGTCCGGCAGTTCGCCGCGCAAGCGCAGGTAGCGCAGCACCACGTCGACCGTCACGTCCGGGCGCACGGTGACGGCGTCCGGGTTCATCAGGCGTCCGGCGCTGTCCTCGGGATAGGACAGCGCCTGCTCCAGGCGTTCGCGGTCGCTGCGGTCCAGCGAGCGCAGCACGGTGTCGGTGACGGTGTCGGGCAGGTCGTCGAAGAGGTCGGCGAGGTCGTCGATGTCCAGCGATTCCGCAGCCGCGACGATTTCGTCGTGATCCATGTCGCTGAGCAGGCTCTCGCGCACTTCCTCGCCGACGTGGACCAGGACTTCGCCATCGTCTTCGGCGTCGACCAGACCCCAGACCATCAGGCGCTTGGCCGGCGGGAGCGATTCGAGCAGGTTGCCGATTTCGGCCGGCGCCAGCGTGTTGACGAGCCGGCGCACCGGGCCGAGACGGCCCGAATCCAGCGCCTGCGACAGCGTCTTCATCTGCCGCGCGGCCTTGTCGATTTGTGCGAGTTCGGCCATGGCGCGCTCCGGGCGGGGTTCGAAACCGCCTCAGCTTTACGGAAAAAGTTCCGCGATTATCTCGGCTTGGAGCCGATATGTCTCGTTCCGTGTGAGGTCGATCCTGCCCTGACCTGCATCGCTTGCCGTCAGAACACGACAGACTCGCCCGGCCGCGCCAGGTTCACGTTCGCGCCGAAGTCTTTGCGAAGCTTGTCGGCAAAAACGTGGCGGGCCTTGTCTTCGCCGTGCACCAGCCACACCGGCGGACGGTTCTTGATGGCGCCATACCATTCGGCGAGGCCGGCCTGGTCGGCGTGTGCCGACAGTCCGCCGACGGTGTGGAGGGTCGCGTTCACCTTGATCTGTTCGCCGAAGATCTTCACGAACTTGGCGCCGTCGACGAGTTCGCGACCGAGCGTGCCCGCGGCCTGGTAGCCGGGGAAGACGACGTGCGTGGTGTTGCGCCAGAGCTGGTGCTTGAGGTGATGGCGGATGCGGCCGCCGTTGCACATGCCGGAGCCGGCGATGACGACGAGCCCGCCGCCGACGCGGTTCAGCGCCATCGACTCCTGCAGGTTCGCGACCAGTTGCAGGTTCGGCAGGCGGAACGGATGCACGCGGCCTTTCCAGACCCGTTTCGCTTCCTCGTCAAACAGTTCCTGATGGTCGTCGTAGACCTTGACGACCTTGCTCGCCATCGGGCTGTCGAGCACGATGCGGAAGCGCTCCAGGCCCCAGTCGTCGAAATGCTGGGCGAACCAGTAGAGGATTTCCTGGGTGCGCCCGACCGCGAAGGCCGGGATCAGGATGTTGCCGCCGCGCTGGCCCACGTCGCGGAAGATTTCGCCGAGTTCGACCAGCGTGTCGTTGCGCGAGCGGTGCAGACGGTCGCCGTAGGTGCTTTCCAGCATGACCAGATCGGCTTCGTCGACGATGCTCGGGTCGCGCAGGATCGGGGTGCCCTTCGGGCCGATGTCGCCCGAGAACACCAGCTTGCGGGTGCCGTCGTCCTCGTCCGCCCAGAGTTCGACGATGGCGGCGCCGATGATGTGGCCGGCGTCGCGCAGGCGGAAGCGCAGGCCCGGGAACAGTTCGATGGTCTTGTCGTAATCGACCGCTTTCAGTTGCCGCAGCACGTCCTCGACATCGCCTTCGTCGTACAGCGGTTCCAGCGCCTTCAGCCCGCGTCGGGCGCGGCGCCGGTTTTCGTATTCGACATCGGCGCCGGCCAGGCGCGCCGAGTCTTCGAGCATGATCTTCGACAGGTCTTTCGTCGCGCGCTGCGTGTAGATCGGCCCGCGATAACCGCGCTTGCGCAGCAGCGGCAGGCGGCCGACGTGGTCGATGTGCGCATGCGACAGGATCATGGCGTCGAGCTGGTTCAGGTCGAAGCCGAACTTCGCGGCGTTGCGTTTGTCTTCGTCGCGGCCGGACTGGATCATGCCGCAGTCGAGCAGGATGCGTTTGCCCGCCGCCTCGACCAGATGGCAGGACCCGGTCACTTCGCCTGCGGCGCCGAAAAAGGTCAGCTTCATGCAGTGCTCCTTCACATGGGTTGAACCGTGGTCCGCATGCAGTGTCGCGTGACCGCTGTCACTTGGCAACGCGGGCGCAATCGCTAACGTGGCAGGCCCGCTACGAGGACCACCCAAGATGCCGCACTTCCGCCCGCTGGCCGCCGCCGTTGCGCTGGCGCTGTCGTTCACTGCTCACGCCGCCTCGAACGAGCGCGGCATCGACAAGTCCAACTTCGACACATCGGTCGCGGCTTGCACCGATTTCTACCGGTACGCCAACGGCGGCTGGGAGAAGAACAACCCGATCCCGGCGGCGTATTCGTCCTGGGGCATGATGAACGAGTTGTCGGAACGCAATCTCGCCGTGCTGCACCAGATTCTCGACGATGCCGCGAAGACCGAGGGCAAGCCGGGTTCGACCCGGCAGAAGATCGGCGATTTCTACGCCTCGGCCATGGACGAGGCGGGCATCGAGAAGGCCGGTGTCGAACCGCTCAAGGCCGATCTCGCCGAGATCGCTGCGCTCAAGGACCGCAAGGATCTGCTCGCGCTGATCAATCGCTGGCATGCGAACGGCCTGAGCGTGCTGTTCGGTTTCGGCAAGGAAGCGGACCTGAAGAATTCGGCGATGAATATCGCCTATGCGACCCAGGGCGGACTCGGATTGCCGGATCGCGACTACTACACCAAGGACGATGCGGATTCGAAGGCGTTGCGCGACAAGTACGTCGCCCACGTCGAACGCATGCTGACGATGATCGGCACCGACGCGAAGCAGGCCAAGGCCGATGCGGCCGCGATCATGGCGCTGGAAACGCGTCTCGCCAATGCGTCGCTGACCCAGCTCGATCTGCGCGATCCGAACAAGAGCTACAACATCGTCGCGCTCGACGCGGCCGCCAAGGCCACGCCGAACTTCGACTGGAACGCGCTGCTCGCCGCCATCGGCCGCAAGGACATCCGGACCTTCTCGCTGTCGCATCCGGCCTTCTTCGCCGAGATGGACAAGGCCCTGGCCGACACGCCGGTCGCGACCTGGCAGGCGTATCTGCGCTGGCACCTGATCGACACCGCCGCGCCGTACTTGTCCAAGGCCTTCGTCGATGCCGACTTCGACTTCTCCGGCCGCACCTTGCGCGGCGCCAAGGAGTTGCGCCCGCGCTGGAAGCGCGCCGTCGATGCGGTGAACGGCAACCTTGGCGAGGCGCTCGGCGAACTGTTCGTCGCCAAGACCTTTCCGCCGGAAGCCAAGGCCGAAATGCTGAACCTGGTGCAGAACCTGCTGAAGTCCCTCAAGCATCGCTTGCAGAACCTCGAGTGGATGAGCGAGGCGACCAAGCAGGAAGCGATGGCCAAGTTCGCGACCTTCACGCCCAAGATCGGCTATCCGGACCGCTGGCGCGACTATTCGACGCTGGAGATCAAGCCACAGCATTACTGGCACAACGTGCGCGCCGGCATCGCCTTCGAGACCAAGCGCCAGTTCGCGCAGATTGGTCGGCCGGTCGACAAGGCCGAGTGGGGCATGCTGCCGCAGACGGTGAATGCGTATTACAACCCGCTCGCGAACGAAATCGTGTTTCCGGCCGCGATCCTGCAGCCGCCGTATTTCGACCTGAATGCGGATGCGGCGCTGAATTACGGCGCCATCGGCGGCGTCATCGGCCACGAGATCATGCACGGCTTCGACGACCAGGGCAGCCAATTCGATGCGAAGGGCAACCTGCGCATGTGGTGGACGGACGAGGATCGCGCCAAGTTCAACGAACGCACCGCGAAACTGGTCAAGCAGTTCGACGGCTTCGTCGCCATCGACGACCTGCACGTCAACGGCGAACTCACGCTCGGCGAGAACATCGCCGATCTCGGCGGCCTGCTGGTGTCCTACGACGCCTGGCGTGCCGCGACCGAGAACCAGCGCCTGGCGCCGATCGACGGCCTGACGCCCGACCAGCGCTTTTTCCACGGCTGGGCCCAGGGCTGGCGCCGCCAGCACACCGAACAGGACCTCAAGCTGCGTCTGAACACCGACGTGCACGCCCCGGCCAAGTTCCGCGTGCTGGGCCCCTACGCCAACATCGACGCGTTCGCGACGGCGTTCGACTGCAAGGCCGGCGATTCGATGGTCGCCAAGCCCGACGCCAAGGTCGTCATCTGGTAATCGATCGCCATGATCGGAAGAAAACACGGCGCCTGCGGGCGCCGTTGTTTTATCCGAGCATCGTCGCCCACAACGGGAGCGTGGCCAGCGAGAGCACGGTGCCGTAGCCGACCAGTGCGGCGGCGAGCGAGGGCGCGAGGCGGTGCGAGATGGCGAGCGCGCCGGCGGTGATCATCGGCGGCATGGCGGTTTCGAGCACCCCGACGGACGCGGCCGTGGTGGCGTCGTGGCGCAGCGCCATCAGCGCGAACACTGCGGCCGGCAGCACGGCGAGCTTGAGGGCGAGGCCGACGCCGAGTGGCGCGAGTTCGTCGCGCGGCAGGCGCAGTCTCAGGCTCAGGCCGACGGCGAGCACGGCGATCGGCAGCAAGGTATCCGACAACTTCGCGAGCACGTTCGCGATCAAGGGGACTGGTTCGGCCGGCATCAGCGTCAGCGCGAAGGCAAGCGCGATGAAGGGCGGGAAAGCGAGCAGCTTGCGCAGCAGCATCGCCGGCTCGGGCCGCGCATCGCCGCCGTAGCGCGCGAGAAGCCACAGGCCCCAGGTGGTCAGGATCAGGAACGACCCGAACTGGTCGTAGATCACCGCATAGGGCAGGGCGTCGTGGCCGAGCAGGGCTTCGGTCAGCGGATAGCCGAGGAAAGAGGTGTTGCCGAGCGGCACGCAGAGCAGCAGCACTGCGCGTTCCTCGTCACGAAGTTTCAAGGCGCGGGCGATCGGCACGACCAGCCCGATGCAGAGCGCGAGCACCAGCCACGGCACCAGCGCGACGAGGGCGATGTCGGCATCGAACCGCAGCTTCGGCACGAAGCGCAGCACCGCGGCGGGCAGGCACAGGTACAACGCGAACTGGTTCAGGACGTCGGCCGTGTTGTCCGGAAACAGGCGCAGGCGCGCGCAGCCATAGCCGAGCGCGAGCATCAGCAGCACGAACAGCAGGGCGTCGACGCTCATGTGCGGCGACGCCTTGATCGAACGATGGCGCCGTCTGCGATCAGCCGATCCAGCCCAGCGAACGGCCGGTCATCACCAGGCCCCAGGCCAGGCCGCCGGCGGCGGGAATGGTCAGGATCCAGGCCCAGATGATGCGTTCGATGATGGTCCACTTCACCGCCTTCGGATTCTTCGCGAAGCCGACGCCCATGATGGCGGTCGAGATGCTGTGCGTGGTCGACACCGGCATGCCGAAATGCGCGGCCACGGTCAGGATCGTCGCCGAACTGGTCTCGGCAGCAAAACCGTCGATCGGATGCAGTTTCACCATCTTGTGACCCAGGGTCTTGATGATGCGCCAGCCGCCGGCGGCAGTGCCCATGGCCATCACGATGGCGCAGGTGAACACGATCCAGGTGTCGATGTCGCCTTCCTTGCCGTTCGGATGCAGGAAGGACAGCCACGACGGCAGGCCGTTCAAGGTGCCGGCCGCTTCGGCGCCGAAGATCGCCAGCGCGATGATGCCCATGGTCTTCTGTGCATCGTTGGTGCCGTGCGCGAAGCCCATGTAGGCGGCCGAGGCGATCTGGGCCTTGCCGAAGAACGCGTTGACCCAGCGCGGCCGCGAGATGCGGGCCAGCCATCCGCCGGCGCCGTTCATCGTGCTGATGATGGCCATGAAGCCGCCGATCATCACCACGCCGAGCGTGAAGCCGGCGATCGGCGACGACACCATCGGCACCACGACCTTCCACAGCAGACCCTTGTTCTGGGTCCAGTCGCCGGCGGTCTGTGACCAGACCAGGGCGTCGAAATTGCCGTGCGCGGCGGCGATCGCGGCGCCGCAAAGTCCACCGACCAGCGCATGGCTGGACGAGGACGGCAGGCCGAGCCACCAGGTGATCAGGTTCCAGATGATGCCGCCGGTGAGCGCGCAGATCAGGATCTCGGACGTGATCGCCACCACGTTGGTATCGACCAGTCCGGACGAGATCGTTTTCGCGACCGCGGTGCCGGCGAGCGCGCCGAGCAGGTTCATGCCGGCAGCCAGGACGACGGCCTGGCGCGGGGTCAGCACCTTGGTCGCGACGACGGTCGCGATCGAGTTCGCGGTGTCGTGGAAACCGTTGATGTATTCGAAGATCAATGCGACCGCGATGACGGCCAGCAAGACCACAAGGGCAGTCGTCACGTGCGACCTCAGCTGTTCTTGAGGACGATGTGGTAGACGACGTTGCCGGCGTCACGACAGCGGTCGATGGCCTTCTCGATGATCTCGAACAGGTCCTTGCGGATCAGATAGCGCACCGGATCGGCTTCGTCCTTGTAGAGCTCGCGATACAGGTCGAGGATCAGGCGGTCGGCCTCGGATTCGATGGCCTGCAGTTCGTCGTACATGGCCTTGTAGGTCTCGATGGCCATGCCGCGACGCAGTTCGCGCACCATGCGCACGACCACGCCTGCGGCCCTTTCGAGCATGGCCGCGCGCGGCGCGAAATCGACCTGGCCGACGCGGTCGGTGGTCAGCGCGTAGCGTTCGGCGAATTTCTCGACCGCCTTCGGGATCTTGTACAGCGCGGCGCCGAGCGCCTCGATGTCTTCGCGTTCGATCGCGGTGACGAAGGTGTTGACCAGTTCGTGGCTGATCTGCGCCGCCAGTTCCTTCTCGCGATTGCGGGTGCGGGTGAATTCTTCCAGCGACCCGCTCTTGCCCTGGTGACCGAGCAGGGCGGTCAGGGCCTTGGTCGACTCGTGCGCGGCTTCCGCGGATTGCTCCAGCAGGCTGAAGAAGCGGTCGCCCTTTCCGAAGATGGTCTGCAGTGAAAACATGGTCTGGACTCGTGTCGTTGTATGGAAATCGGGGGGCACCACGCCGGGTACCGGGCAGGCGTAGGTTATGACCGATAGGTTACAGTCTGGTGACCGCGGCCGGGTCGGCTGGCCACAACCTGTCACTTCGCATCGCTACGCTGCTGTCGCATGAGCCCCCATTCCGTCCCGAATGCCGAAATCTCCGGCGCGGCGTCGCCCGCCGGCCTCGCGCCGCTGCGACGCTTGACCGCCATGCTAGGCTTTGCCGCCATTGCGTTGAGCGTGCATTCGCTGTGGCGCCTGCTGCGCTGAACCCATGTCGCTTGAACTGACCATCGTTTTCTTCCTGATCTTGCTGAACGGCTTCTTCGCGTTGTCGGAGATGGCGGTCATGACGGCGCGCAAGACGCGTCTGCGCCAGCAGGCCGGCGAAAGCCGTGGCGCACGGGTGGCGCTGGAGCTGGCCGAGAAACCCGAGCGCTTCCTGTCCTCGGTACAGGTCTGGATCACGCTGATCGGCATCCTGACGGGTTATTTCGGGGGCGAATCGATCGCCGCGGCGCTGCGCGACGAACTGGCGCAGATCCCATGGATCGCCAAGCATGCCGAAGCGGTCAGCGTCGGCGTCAGCGTCACCATCATTCTGTTCGTGTCGGTGGTGCTCGGCGAACTGGTGCCGAAGCGCCTCGCGATCGTGCGGCCCGAGAAGGTCGCCAAGGCGGTCGCGATCCCGATGCGTTTTCTGGCGACCGCTGCGGCACCCGCGGTCAGCCTGCTCAGCGTGACCACCGAGGCCCTGTTCAAGCTGTTCCCGGTCAAGCACGGCAACGACAACGACGTGACCGAGGAAGAAATCAAGATGCTGGTGGCGGAAAGCCACGAGCAGGGCGTGATCGACGTCGACGAACGCAACATGGTCAACCGCGTGCTGAACCTCGGCGACCGCACCGTCGACAGCCTGATGACGCCGCGCACGCGCATGGCCTGGCTCGACGCCGCGGCCTCGCTCGACGACAACCTCGCGGTGCTGCGCGAATCGCGTCACTCGCGTTATCCGGTGTATCGCGGCAGCGACCAGGACGTGCTCGGCGTGGTCGAGACCAAGGCCATGGTCGCCGAGCTCGCCTCGGGCAAGAAGCCGGAACTGTTCCGCGAATTGCAATCGCCGCTGTTCGTGCCCGAAGCCGCCAAGGCCATGCAACTGCTCGACCAGATGCGCGAGGGCGAAGCCGCCCTGGCCTTCGTGGTCGACGAATACGGCGACATCCAGGGCATGGTCACCATGGGTGATCTGATGGGCGCCGTGTTCGGCCGTCTTGCGCATGCCATCGAGGCGAACGAACAGCCCATCGTCCAGCGCAGCGACGGTTCCTGGCTGATCGACGGCAGTCTGCCGGTGCAGGACCTGCGCGAACTGCTCGGGCTCGACGAATTGCCGCACGAGGCCGACCAGGAATACCGGACGCTGGCCGGCATGTTCATGGCCCAGTTCGGACGCATTCCCGGCGTCGGCGAGCATTTCGCGTTCGGCGGCTTCCGCTTCGAAGTCATCGACCTTGACGGTGCCCGCATCGACAAGGTGCTGGTCGCATCCCTGCCGCCGACGGAAACCGGCTGATGGGACTGCTGAAGCGCACGCCTCGCCCCAAGCCGCCGCGGGTGTCCGAGTTGCTGGAAGCGACGCTGACCGCGTGGGACCAGGAAAAGATCGGCTTCGGACAACTGGTCGACGCCATTCATGAGCGCGGTTTCGGCGCCCTGATCCTGCTGGCGGCCTTGCCGTGCATGATCCCGCTGCCGGTCGGTTTCATGGGCGGCATCTTCGGCACCTTGCTGAGCCTGATCGGGCTGCAGATGCTGATCGGCTTCGATCATCCGTGGATGCCGGGCTTCGTGCGCCGCATCCAGATCCCGAAGACCTCGGTCGCGAAGTTCGTGAAGCTGCTCGATCCGTGGCTCGAGCGCATCGAGAAGCTGTGCAAGCCGAGCTGGACCTTCTTCCTGACCCGGCATGCGCACCGCTTCACCGGCTTCCTGCTGATCTTCCTCGGCATCGAACTGGCGCTGCCGGTGCCGATGACGAACATGCCGTTCGCGATCGCGATGATCGGGTATGCCATGGCCTTGCTCGAGCGCGACGGCCGCTGGCTGGCCGCGTTGTGGGCGGTCACGCTGATCCAGTTCGGTGCCGCATTCTGGTTCGGCGACTGGGTGGTCATGCATCTCGGCGGTGTCGTCGAGAGCATGCGCAGCCTGTTCAGCTGAACGGCACCACGTTGGCCTGGCTGCGGTCGCCGTAGCGCTGGGCGATGATGCGTTCCACCAGCTTCTCGCTGTGCGCCGGTTCGCCGAACCAGTAGCCCTGGCCGAACGGACATTCGAGCTGGCGCAGCAATTCGGCGAGCGCGGCCGATTCCACGCCTTCGGCGACCACGGTGATGTCGAGCGAGCGCGCCATCGCGATGATGGCGCTGGTCAGCGCGACATCGTGGCGGTCGGTCATCAGGTCGGCGACGAAACTGCGGTCGATCTTCACGCCCGACACCGGCACGCGGCGCAGATGGTTCAAGCCCGAGAAGCCGGTGCCGAAATCGTCCAGCCACAGTTTCACGCCGAGACCATGCAGGGCTTCGAGCGTGGCGATGGCGTCGGATTCGCCGTCGAGCAGCGAACTTTCGGTCAATTCCAGATGCAGCAGGTCCGGCGCCAGGCCGGTGTCGGCCAGGACTTCGGCGACCCGCGCCGGGAAGCGGGCGTTGCGCAGCTGCTTGACCGAAACATTCACCGAGATGAAGGGCGCGCGGCCGGCGCTGCGCGGCCAGCGCACCGCGGTTTCGCAAGCGGTGCGCAGTGCGAAATCGCCGAGCGCGTCGATCAGTCCGACGTCTTCGGCCACGCCGACGAACAAGGACGAGGGCACCAGGCCGCGCGTCGGATGGAACCAGCGCAGCAGCGCCTCGGCGCCATGGATGTGGCCGCTGTCGAAGTCGATGATCGGCTGGTAGTGCAGTTTCAGCTCGTCGCGGTCGATCGCGGCGCGCAGGTCCTGCTCGATCGACAGGCGGTCCTCGGCGAGGCGGGTCAGGTAGTTGGTGAAGTAACGCGCGCAGTTGCGACCCTGGACCTTGGCCAGGTACATCGCGATGTCGCCGTTCTTGATCAGGCGCGACGCGTCCGCCGCATCTTCCGGGAACGAGGTGATGCCGATGCTGGCGCTGACGTGCAGCAGATGCTCGGCCACCTGCAGCGGAATGCGCAGCGTCGACAGCAGCAGTTCGGCGATCTCGCCGGCGCGGCGGCGCACGTCCGGTCCGGCCAGCAGCATGACGAACTCGTCGCCGCCGAAGCGGGCGATGAATCCTTGTCCGGCCGGGTGTTCGTCGCGCAACACGTCGCCGAAGCGGCGCGCGACCGCGGCCAGGATGTCGTCGCCGACATCGTGGCCGAGGGTGTCGTTGATGCGCTTGAAGTCGTCGAGGTCGATGAACAGCAGGGCGAGCCCGCCATCGCCGCCGGCCTGCGCCCTCTGGATCGCTTCGCCGATGCGCTGGCGCAGCGCGATGCGGTTCGGCAGCCCGGTCAGCGCGTCGATGCGCGCGATCTGCTGCAGCTCGCGCTCGAAGCCGACGAAACGTTGTTCGACGCGGTCGAGCGCGCTGCGCACGTCGTCGCCATTCGCGCCCTGCGTATGCACCCGCGCAAGTTGGCGCAGGCGCGCATCCAGGTATTGTTGCGGCAGCACGAACCGGCGCTCGCCGAACAGCAGCAGGGCCAGGAAGCAGGTCGCGAGACCGGCCAACAATGCCGGATCGAGCCACCGCGGCGTTTCCGGCACGATCGGCGCGATCGTCGTCGGGTTGCGCTTCAAGGCCAGGCGCAGCGTGGCGAGGCGCTGGTCGCCGAGCGCGATCGGATGCGCGACTTCGACAACACGCTCGTTGGCGAGCACGCTGACGTCGGTTGCCGCGAATGCGCGCTCGGCGAGCGCATCGTCGGGCCGCTGTCCGAAACGGACGATGTCGTTGCTGCCGTCGTGGATGATGCGGCCGTTACGGTCGAGCAGCAGCACATAGGCGACATCGTTGCGGTTGAGGCTGCCGACCAGGACTTCGCCGATGCGTTGCAGGTCGAAGAAATAGGTCGGGTTGACCAGCGACTCGGCGAGCAGGTCGGCGGCCACCCGGGCGCGCTCGGCCAGCGTTTCTTCGGCCAGGGTCGCTTCCCGTTGTGCAGCCGTCGCCGCCATGCGTTGCGTCTGCAAGCGATGCCGTTGCAGCGCATGCGCCGACAACGCGAGCGCCGCCAGCGCGACCAAGGTCCCGAACAGCCACCAGCGACGGCGCAGGCTCATCGGTCGAGTTCCTTGCGCAGCGGCGCGATGCGGGCGTTCAGGGCGGTCAGCGAACGCTGCGTTTCGGCGTCGATGGCTTCAAAGCGTGCCGTCGCGAAATAGCCGCGCAATGCCTCCTGGGCCTCGGGCTTGTTGTCGAGACCGAGCAAGGTGGCGCGCAAGACATCGGCCAGCTCGGCCGGCAAATCCTTGCGGATCAGCTCGATCGCCCGCGGCACGCTGTCGCTTTCGGCGATGACGCGGAAGTCGGCGCGGAAGCTCGGCGGCATGCGCCGCGGATTGTCCCAGTCGAGGTTGCTGAAGGCGCCGGCATCCGCCAGGCCCTTGTGCACCCAGGTGGCGATGTTGAGTTCCGAGCGTGCCAGCAGGAAGCCGACTTCGTCGCCGCCCGGGTGGTCGTCCGGCGTGGCCAGTTCGGTCAACGACAGGCGCGCGTCGAGCAGCGTGATCAACGGCAGGTAGAACGCGCTGGTCGAGGAACGCGTCTGCAACGCCAGACGCTTTCCGCGCAGATCGGCCAGCGAGCGGATGCCGCTGTCGCGACGCACGAACACCAGACTGCGGTAGACGTTTCGGTCCTCGCGCAGCGCGCGCAGGAACGGCTGGGCGCCGGAGCGGCTCTGCAACTCCGCGGCCATTGCCGGCGTTTCGGTGACCCAGTCGACGCGACCGCGCCGCAGGTAGCCGGCCATCTGCTGCGGATCGCGCGCCAGCAGCACGGCGCCTTCGCGGATGCCCTGCGCCGCGAGGTACGGAAGCACCGCATCGAGCAGGCGCTTGAGCCGGACATAGTCGCCGCGCGGGTTGTCGGTGATGCGGCCGATGACGATGCGGTTCGGATTCAGCGCATCCGCGAATACCGGACAGGCGCACATCAGCGCCAGCAGCAGCGCAAGACATCTGCGTGGTTGCGCACCAAGGGTGCGCGGCCTGTCGATCGCTGCCGTCACTGGGGTCAAGGGTCCGTCGCCGGTGCGTCCACCGGGCAAAGATGGATCGAACATAGCATGCGCATTCACCGGGCCGGCGACCGCTCGTTCCGGTCTTTCACTTGTTGACGGTGCCGGCGGCGAGCCGGGCCATGCGCTGCGCTTCGGCGAGAATGCCGCGCAGGATCATCACCTCGCGACCGTCGAGATCGGCGCGGTGCAGCATGCGCCGGAGGCGCTGCATCAAGTGACCGTAGGGGCGGCCCTTGAAGAAGTCGATCTCGGTCAGGGCTTCCTCGAAGTGACCGAACATTCGCTCCATCTGCTCGATCGTGGCCGGCGGGTCTTCGCGCTGTTCCACCGGAATGACCGGAAGCGCCCGCACCGTCAGCGCGGCGTTGCGGATGCAATACGCCAGCACCTGTACCGCCTGCGCGAGGTTCAGCGAGCTGAAATCGGCCTCGGTCGGGATATGCACGGCAGCGTCGCAGCGGCTCAGGTCCTCATTGGTCAGGCCGGTGCGTTCGGCCCCGAACACGAGCGCCACCGGGCCCCGCGGCAGTTGTGACAGGACGGTCGCGGCGGCTTCGGCCGGTTCGAACATCGGCAGGCTGATGTCGCGCAGGCGTGCGGTGCAGCCGACCGCATGCACGCAGTCGCCGATGGCGGCGGTCAAGGAATCGACGACCCGAGCCTGTTCGAGCACGTCGTCGGCACCGGCGGCGAGCGCGTTCGCGCGCTGGTCCGGAAACAGTTTCGGGCGCACCAGGGCGAGGTCGGACAAGCCCATGGTTTTCATCGCACGCGCGGCCGATCCGATGTTTTCGGGCAGGGCGGTGTCGACCAGAACGATGCGCACGGGGCGCAGGAATTCACGCAAGGACATCGCCCTAGTCTAGCCCGCGGCTGAAGCCCGCGTCGCGCTTGGCTTTCGCGGCGTTGGCGGGTTTGTTACGCTGGCGGCCTTGCGCCCGGCCCAGAGCCGGGTTGTTCTTTCCCGGAGATATCATGCGAAACGGCGCCCTCAACATCGCCATCAAGGCCGCGCGCGCGGCTGGCAACGTCATCCTGCGCGCATTGCCGAAGCGCGACAGCCTCGTCATCCACGAGAAGGCGCATCTCGATTTCGTCACCGAAGTCGACCGTCTCGCCGAAGCCGAGATCATCAAGGAACTGCGTCGCTCGTTCCCTTCGCACGGGTTTCTCGGCGAAGAATCCGGCCAGGTCGGACCCACCAAACAGCAGTGGGTGATCGATCCGCTCGACGGCACCAGCAATTTCCTGCGCGGGTTTCCGCATTTCTCGGTCTCGATCGCGTTCGTCGAGAAGGGCGAGCCGGTCCTCGGCGTCGTCTTCGATCCGCTGCGCGATGAATTGTTCACGGCCGAGAAGGGCCGCGGCGCCTTGCTCAACGACCGCCGGCTGCGTGTCGCGCCGCGCAAGGGCATCGATGGCGCGCTGATCGCCACCGGCTTCCCGTTCCGCCAGCGCAAGCTGTTCGACGACCATCTCGGCATGGTCAAGGCCTTGCTGAAAACCGGCGAAGACCTGCGCCGGACCGGTTCGGCCGCGCTGGATCTGGCCTATGTGGCCTGCGGACGTTTCGATGCCTATTTCGAAATGGGCCTGCAGCCCTGGGACATCGCCGCAGGCGCGTTGCTGGTGCGCGAAGCCGGCGGCCAGGTCACCGACATGCGCGGCGGCGACGCCTTCATGGCGAACGGCCACATCGTCGCGGCCAACCTCAATGTCGGCGGCGAATTGCGTGCGGCGATCGAGCCGTTCGTGGGCGGGTTGAATTGACGCGGTTCTGTCGGATCCGTCGCTGCGCGACTTGATCCGACCTACGTTCTGGGACATCGGTCGCTGCGCGACTTGATCCGACCTACATTTCTTGAGCCCTCGACGCGGTCGGCTCAGGCCCAATGTAGGTCGGCTCAAGCCCAATGTAGGTCGGCTCAAGCGCAGCGGAGCCGACATGGACAGCAAAAGGCCGGGATCGCTCCCGGCCTTTTGTTTTACGCGATGTCGGAATGCGATTACGGACGACGCGCCAGATCCGAATCGTCCTTGGCGCGCGGCAGCAGGTCGACGCGGGTCGTGCCCAGGATCAGCAGCAGCGGGCAGGCGACGAAGATCGAGGACAGGGTGCCGATGACGATGCCGATGATCTGCGATTCGGCCATGCCCTTGAGCGCGGAGCCGCCAAAGAAGTAGAGCGCCAGCACCGTCAGCAAGGCCACGAACGAGGTGATGATCGTGCGCGACAGCGTCTGGTTGACCGAGCGGTTCAGCACTTCGTAGGGCTCGACGCGATGCAGACTGCGGAAGTTCTCGCGGACGCGGTCGAACACGACGATGGTGTCGTTGATCGAGTAGCCCATCACCGACAGGATGCCGGCGAGCACGTTCAGGTCGAACTCCTTGCCGGTGATCGCGAAGTAGCCGACGCAGATGACCACGTCGTGCACGGTGGCGAGGATGGCCGCGGCGGCGAACTTCTTCTCGAACCGCACCGAGATGTACAGGAGGAAGGCCGCCGTGACGAAGAACACCGCCCACACGCCCTGGCTGGCCAGTTCCTTGCCGACCTGCGGGCCGACGAAGTCGGAGCGGGTCAGCTTGGCGGCGTTGCCGGGCAGTTGTGCGGCGTCGACGACCGCGTCGCCGGTCTTGGCGGCGTCGCTTCGGCTCTCCGAGGGCTTGAGGCGGACCACGATGTCCCGCGACGAACCGATGGACTGGACCACGGCGCTTTCGAAGCCGCCGGTCTCGAGATGCTCGCGCAGCGCCGGGACGTCGACTTCCTTATCGAACTTCAGTTCGACGACGGTGCCGCCGGTGAAGTCGAGCGCGAAATTGAGGCCGCGGGTGGCGAGCGCGCCGATGGCGACCACGAGCAGGGCGACGGCCATGCCGATCGACACCTTGCGCAGGCGCATGAAGTCGAACTTGCTGTCATAGGGGAACAGATTCACGTGCGGATCTCCGGATCAGATCGACAGGCGCGCAAGCTTGCTGCGGCCGCTGTAGAAGAGCGAGGCGATACCGCGCGACACCGACACCGCGGTGTACATCGAGGTGAGGATGCCGACCACCAGCGAGACGGCGAAGCCCTGGATCGGGCCCGAGCCGAAGGCGAACATGGCGAGACCGCCGAGCAGGGCCGTCACGTTCGCGTCGAGAATGGTGCCCGATGCCTTTTCGTAGCCGATGGCGATGCTGGCGAGCGGCGACGTGCCGGCACGCAGTTCCTCGCGGATGCGTTCGTTGATCAGCACGTTCGCGTCCACCGACATGCCCACCGTCAACGCGATGCCGGCCAGGCCGGGCAGGGTCAGGGTGGCGCCGAGCAAGGACATGATCGCGACCACGAGCAGCAGGTTCAGCAGCACCGACAGGTTGGTGACGACGCCGAACATCTTGTAGTACAGGACGAAGAAGGCCATCACGAACAGGAACGAGTAGAACACCGCCTTGGTGCCCGCCTCGATGTTGTCGCGACCCAGGCTCGGGCCGATGACGCGTTCCTGCACGATGTAGATCGGCGCGGACAGAGAGCCGGACTTGATCAGCAGGGCGAGATCGTCGGCTTCCTTGCGCTCCAGTCCGGTAGTCTGGAAGTTCTTGCCGAAGGGTTCGCGGATGTTCGCGACGCTGATGACTTCTTCCTTCACCCGCGGCGTGATCACGTCCTTGCCGTCGACCTTCTTCTTCTCCATCACGGTTTCGATGTAGACGACGGCCAGCGGGCGGCCGACGTTCTCTTCGGTCACGCGCAGCATCTTGCGACCGCCAGCGTCGTTCAGCAGGATCGATACCGCCGGGGTGCCGCTGTCCGGATCGATGACGCTGGTGGCGCGCACGATTTCGTCGCCCTGGGCGATGACCTGGCGCTTGAGCAGGACCGGCTGGCCGTTGCGCGTGAAATACAGCTTGGAGCCGGCCGGCGCGCGACCGGTCTGCAGCACGTCCTGGATGCGGCCGGCGTTCTCGACATCGGAGAGGCGATATTCCAGCGTCGCGGTGGCGCCCAGGATTTCCTTCGCCTTCGCGGTGTCCTGAATGCCCGGCAGCTGGATCGAGATGCGCGACGCACCCTGGCGCTGGATCACCGGTTCAGCCACCTTCAGCGCGTTGACGCGGTTGCGCAGGGTCGACAGGTTCTGTTCGATGACCTGGTCCATCGACGCGGTGCGGACTTCCGGCGGCATCTTGACCGACATCGGGAAGCTGTCGGCGGATCCGGGCAGGTCGAGCAGTTGGGCGCCCATCGCCAGCCCGGCGATTTCGCCCGCGGCCTTCTTGCGGTCGTCGGCGCTGCGCAGCGTGACCAGCACGCCGTCGCCCGAACGCGAGGCCGAACCGCGCAGGTTCTTGTCGCGCAACATGGTCTTGATCTCTTCGACCAGGCGCTCGTCGGCGGCTTCGGCCACGGCCTTGCTGTCGACTTCCATCAGGAAGTTCACGCCGCCCTGCAGGTCGAGACCGAGGGTCATCGGCTTGGCATGGATCGCGGTCAGCCAGTCCGGCACGGTCGAGGCCAGATTCAGCGCCACCGAATAGTTCTCGCCCAGCGATTCGGTCAGCAGTTCCGAGGCCTTGGCCTGCGCGTCGCCGTCCAGCAGTCGGACCAGCAGGCGGTCGCCTTCCAGTTCGATCGACTTGATGGCGACCTTGGCGCGTTCGAGGTCGCCCGCAACCTTTTCCTTGGTCGCCTCGTCGAGCACGGCATTGCCGGTCGACGAGATCTGCACCGCCGGATCCTGGCGGTAGATGTTCGGCAGCGAGTAGAGCAGGGCGAAGGCCAGCACCACGAGGATGACGGCCTTCTTCCACAGCGGATATTCAAGGGTCATTGCAGGATTCCCTGTGCGTGTCGCGGCTTACGCCGACTTGATGGTGCCCTTCGGCAACACGGCGGTGATGGCGTGCTTCTGCACCTTGATCTCGAGCTTGTCGGCGATCTCGATGGTGATGAAGGCGTCGCTCATGTCGGTGACGCGGCCGAGAATGCCGCCCGACGTGACCACTTCATCGCCCTTGGAGAGCGCATCCAGCATGGCGCGGTGTTCTTTCGCGCGCTTCATCTGCGGGCGGATGGCGATGAAATAGAAGATCGCGAAGAACACGACCATCATGATCAGCGGCGAATACGGGTCGGCAGCGGCGCCGCCCGCCGCCTGTGCGTGGGCGTCGGAAATCAGGAAGCTCATGGGTCTCTTCTCGTTGGAGCACCGGACGTGGGGACGGTCCGGCGCAAAAAAAGGCGGCGGATTATGCCACAGCCGTCGCGGGGCGGAGCCCGCTCCCACCAAAGCCCCCGCAACCTGTCCGATTGCAGCCCTTGTGGGAGCGGGCTCCGTCCCGCGATCAAACCCCTCAAACCGCGTCCGCGCCCAGATTGATCAGGCGTTCCAGATTGTCGGCCAGCCGCCCGATTTCCTCGACCAAAGCGTCCACTTCGGCGGCATCGAGGCCGTCGTAGGGGCGGTTTTCGCACAGATGCAGGTAGGGCACGCCATCGAGGTCGTTGACCGCGAGGTAGCCGACGCGCTGTTCCCAGTTGAAGCGCAGCGAACGCTTGGCGTCCGATTTCGACAGCGGCGCGATCGGCGTCGAGATGCGCAGGTAGCGGCGGCCGCCCTCGGTTTCGAGGTCGCCGAGGAAGATGCCCTGGCGGCGTTCGTCGTCGATGTCGAGGTCGAAGCCGATCTGGTACGGCTCGCTGGCGGTGAGGGCAAAGCGTGCGCCGAGGTGGGCACGGACATCTTCGAAACTGCGCATGGTCGTTCTCCAATCCGATGCGCTTATGCTAACGCCGTGGGCAACGACGCCGCCATCGCTGCAATCCTCGACACCGTGCGCCGCATTCCCGCCGGGCGCGTGACCAGTTATGGCGAAGTCGCCGCGCGCGCCGGCCTCAAGGGCCGCGCCCGCATGGTCGGCCGCGTCCTCGGCCTCGCCCCCGACGACGATCCGGTGCCGTGGTACCGCGTGCTCAAGTCCGACGGCCGCATCGCCTTTCCCGTCGGCAGCGATGCGTTCAAGGAACAGGCCAAACGCCTGCGCAAGGAAGGCGTGAAAGTCTCCCGCGACGGCCGCGTCGATCTCGCGATCTTTGGCTGGTCCAGCGATCAGTCGCTGGATGCGTTGTTGTGGGGATGAGCAAGCGTCATTCGAAGCCGTTCGCGAACACCGCGTCCTGGATCATGTAGATGCCGAAGGCAAGCGAGAACGGCGTGTTGATGCTCGTGGTCGGTCCGCCGATGATGCGTGTCGGCGCGACGTTTCCGTTGGCGTCGCGCGCGAAGACCCGGACGTCGCGCGGCGCACTGTTGGCGACGAAAAGTTCGTCGCCGCGCACGGCCACATCCAGCGGCAGGCTAAGGCCCGTGGCGGCACCGGCGATGATGCGAAGCGGCGCCGTGTCGCCGTCGGCAGCACGGGCAAAGGCCAGGACCCGTGCGTCGTAGTATTGGCCCACGAACAGTTCGCTCGCGGTGGCAGCGAGGCCCAGATTGCAGCATCCGAGGCCGGTGCTCGGGCCGGCCAGATGACGCAGCGGCGCATCGGTACCGGCGGCGCCATCGGCATAGGCGTAGATCGACGCGGCATCCGTGAAATGGCGCGCGACGATCAATTCGTTGGCGTCCTGTTCGATCGCGTAGGCGCCGATCATCGCGTCGATGCTCCGCAGCGGAGCGACGTTGCCGTCGTCCATCGTGTTGAACACGCAGACCGGACCACTGTTCGACGCGGCGAACAGGCGATCGCCGGACAGGTCGATGCCGTACACGCTTCCGAGCGTGGTATCGGGTCCGGCAATGCTGCGGATCGGCGCGGCATCGCCCAACGTGTCCATCGCGAAAACGCGAATCGATTGGCCGCTGCCGTTGCCGACGTAGAGCGCTTCGCTGTCGAATGCGACGCTCCGCACATCGTTCAATCCTGTGCTGGCCCCCGAGAGCCAGGCGATGGGCGCGACATCTCCGTTCGCTTCGACCGGATAGAACCACACCGAAGCATTGCCGACATCGCCGACGGCGACGACTTCGATCGGCGTTCCCGATTCCAGGCGCAGGTTGTCGAAGCGCGTGCCCGGCGCAGCGTTGTCGTACAGTCCGACGCGGCCGCGCAGGAAGTTGTCGCCGGGCGGATTGCTCACGGTCGTGAGGTCGAGCGTGCTTGCGGCGACGGCCGCGCCGTTCACGTAGACGCGCAGAATGGGGCCGTTGCCGGTCACGCGGATGCGATTCGCGCCGCTGCCGAGGGCGGGCGCGATGTCGGCATAGCCGTGCACGGTCCAGGGACCGTTGCTCGGGTCCGTGATCACGTGCCAGTAGAGCCGATTGGAAAAGACGACCAGAATGACGCCCGAGGTCGCGGCGGCATTGGTGCGTAGCCACAGGCCGCCGTCCACCGGTTGCATCAGGTCGACCTCCAGGCTGAAGTCGCCGAGCTCGTAAGGCAGCAGGGCCGCCGTCACCGGCGTCGAGTTGGGTTGCTGCGCGGCATAGGTGCCATCCGCTGCGACCCAGTCGCCGCGCAGACTGGTCCACGGCAGTTGCGTGCCGCCATCGAAATGGTCGCGCCAGACCGGGTTGGCCGGGACATCGGCACTCAGCAGCATGAACGCCCAGGCGATGAGTCGGATGAATCGGGCCGTGGTCGACATGACGATCTCCGCAATGCAAGGACGATACGCTCACGTTAGGCCTGATCCGGGGCGTGTCGATTGACTGGCGTCAAGCGTCGCGATGGGACAACGGGGTCAGAGACCATTTCTCAGTCTCGACTCCGAAACATCGCAGCGTCGATTCGGATCGGCATGACAGACGCCAATTGCATGCGACATCGACCATGGAACTCCACTTCGAGAGGCTTCCATGGCGCGTCAACCCCGTTTCGACATTCCCGGTATTCCGTTCCATGTCGTCCAGCGCGGCAATGACCGCCAGGCCTGCTTCTTCGATGACGACGACCGGGCGTTCCACCTGGACACCTTGATCGATGCCGCGGCGCGTGAAGACGTTCGCGTACACGCCTGGGTCCTGATGACGAATCACGTCCACCTGCTGGCCACGCCGCTGGCATCGGGCGCCGTCTCGCGCATGATGCAGTCCGTAGGTCGTCGCTACGTGCGCCGGATCAACACGCGCTGGAAGCGCACCGGGACGCTGTGGGAAGGACGATTCCGGTCGTCGCTGGTCGACAGCGGCGAGTACGCGCTGGCCTGCTATCGCTATATCGAGTTGAATCCGGTCCGGGCGAAGATGGTCGGTGCGCCGGCAGATTGTCCGTGGTCGAGCTACCGAGCCAATGCGTTCGATCGGGACGATGGCTTGACCCGGCCACACCCGGCCTTCGTTGCGCTGGGCGAACACCCGGATGAGCGCAGGTTGCGTTATCGCGAGTGGGTCGCTGCGGGCACGCATCCCGATGAACTCGACGGCATCCGCACACACACCGAACAGGGCAAGGCTTGGGGTGGCGAGGCGTTTCGTTGTCGCGTCGAAGCCACCAGCGGGCGATGCGCGCGGCTGCGACCGCCAGGACGTCCGCGAAAAATGGTCTCTGACCCCGTTTAGCTGGTCGGCACCGAATGATGAAACGCGACCCAGAACACCTGGTCGGGCAGATCGCCCTGGGCGAGCAAGCCGCGCGGGGTGAAAAGCGGAGCGCGCGACGGCGACGCGTAGTCGTTCGGCCACCAGTGCGGATACCAGGGCTGGTAGCGGGCGAGCACCGCGATCAACGCGTCGGGCGCGATAGCCGGAGGATCGTCCGGTGATTGGATTGCGTCGCCGGTGGCGCGCAGCAGCGCTTCGCGCGCAGCGAGCCCGGATTCGTCGGTGGTTCCTGCCTTTGCCAGCAATCGCGCCAGTCTGGCGTCGCGAAACTCGGAGAAGCCGACGAGTGCGTCACGCTCGCTCTCGTCGAGATCGCAGCTGACGTAGCTGAGGTCATTCCAGGCGCTCACCTCGACGGCCTTGGCCGCATCTCCCAGCGCCAGGTAAGCACTCACCCGGCCCTTGAGGGAGTCGGGTCTGCGATGCGGATTGCGTGGCGAGTCCTGTGCGCCATCGAGGAACGTCGAATAGGCGCGATAGCGCATGCTGGCACCCTTGTCCCAGGCGAGCGGAACGCAGCCGCGCTGGCTTGGCACCCAGATCACGCCCCACCACAGGGCCAACGGGAGAGCCGTGACCAGGGCGACGCTGGTCAGCACGAAGCGGAAGAACGGACGCATGGTGTTGGCGAGTAGATCGGATCTCGGGCGATCCGGCGTGGCCGCAGCCGGGCGCAAACGTGGCGAACTGCTGCGCCCGCGACGAGCGCGCAGGACATCGGCGCCGACGCCGATCAGAAAATCATCGCCGCCATCTGCTTGCGGGTGCGGCTGACGAGGTCGGGGTCGTCGATGAGGGCGAAGGCGGCGATCAGGGACTTGCGGCCGAGGTCGTCGTCGAACTTGCGGTCGGCGCGCATGAGGGCGAGGAAGCATTCGAGCGCGGATTCGTTGTCGCCGGCGAGCAGGCGGCGTACGCCGAGCTGGTGGCGGGCGCGGTGGTTGTTCGGGTTGGCGGCGAGTTCGATGGCGAGTTCGGATTCGCCCGGCGCGCCCTGCAGCGCCTTCGCGAAATCGAGCTGGGCGCGGGCGCGCTTGGCGCGGTCGTCGGTGGCGAGGTTGGCCGGCAGGCCGTCGAGTTCGAGTTCGGCCTCGCGCGCGTTGCCGGCCTGCAGCAGCGCGGCGATCAGGTCCAGACGCAGTTCCGGTTTGTCCGGCGAGGACAGCATCAGCGCGCGTGCCGCTTCCACCTGTTCTTCCGGCGACAGCGTCAATTCGATCGTTTCCGGTTCGATCTCGGCCGGCGCGGCGTCGAGCGGCACGATGCCGTGGTGCGCGAGGAACTGGCGCAGCTGGCCCTCGGGCAGGGCGCCCGGAAAACCGTCGACGATCTGTCCGCCCTTGACCAGCATCACGGTCGGCACCGAACGGATCTGGAAATAGCCGGCGAGTTGCTGCTCCTGGTCGACATCGACCTTGGCCAGCAAGAAGCCGCCATTGAACTCGTCGGCCAGCTTCTCGAGGATGGGGCCGAGCGTCTTGCACGGGCCGCACCAGGTCGCCCAGAAGTCGACGAGGACCGGGGTCTCCTGCGACTTCATCAGGACCGTGGTTTCGAATCCTTCGACGCCGGCGTCGAAAACGTAGGGGCTCGTGCTCATGGGGAATCCGTGCGTGGACAGAGGGGGCGATATGGTCGTTCGGCGTTCGGAATCAAGGTTCAGGGCGACTTGCAGATCACGCCGTCCTTCATCACGAACGCGACCCGTTCGGTGACGCGGATGTCGTCGAGCGGATTGCCCGGCACCGCGACGATGTCGGCGCGCTTGCCGATCTCCAGCGTGCCCTGGTCGGCCGACACGCCGAGAATCTTCGCCGGCACCACGGTCGCGGCCTGCAGCGCCTGCATCGGCGTCACCCCGGCCTGCACCATCAGCGCGAACTCGCGCGCATTCTGGCCATGCGGGGACACGCCCGAGTCGGTGCCGAAGGCGTAGGGCACGCCGGCCTTCACGGCCTTGGCGAAGGTGTCCGAGATCTGCGCGCCGACGCGTGCCGCCTTGGGCTGGATCACCGCCGGGAACCAGCCCGGCTCCTTCGACTTCTCGCTGACGTAGGCGCCGGCGATCAGGGTCGGCACCAGGTAGGTGCCGCGCTGCTTCATCATCAGGAACACCTGATCGTCGGCATAGGTGCCGTGTTCGATCGTGTGCACGCCGGCGAGGATGGCGCGCTTCATGCCCTCGGCGCCGTGTGCATGCGCGGCGACATGGAAGCCGTAGTCGCGCGCGGTCTGCACGATGCTCTGGATTTCCTCGAGCGTGAACTGGGCGTTGTCGGCCGACTTGGCGTAGGACAACACGCCGCCGGTGGCGGTGATCTTGATCAGGTCGGCGCCTTCCTTGTATCGGCTCCGCACCGCCTTGCGTGCCTCGTCGACGCTGTCGACGACGCCGTCTTCGGGCTGCGGATAACCGAGCGCGCGGGTCAACGAGGCATTGATGCCGTTGCGCGGATCGGCATGACCGCCGGTGGTGCCGATGGCCTTGCCGGCGGCAAAGATGCGCGGCCCCTTGAGCCAGCCGCTGTTGATGGCATTGCGCAGGCTGATGGCCACGCCGTCGCCCGAGCCGAGATCGCGCACGGTCGTGAAGCCGGCCATCAGGGTGCGCTCGGCATAGACGCTGCCGCGCAAGGCGAAGTCGGCGCTGTTCAGCCGGAAGCCCTCGGAGTACGAGTCCTTGTTCTGCTCGCCGGACAGGTGCACGTGCAGGTCGGTCCAGCCCGGGGTGCAGGTCAGGCCATCGAGTTTCCGGAAGGCGTGCTCGCCGTCCCATTCGGTCAAGGCGCGGACGGCCTTCGACTGCCGCCAGGCATCTCCGCCACCGGGCAGCACGTCGGCGATGCGACCGTCGATCACGACGTAGGCGGTGCGGCCGAGCAGCGTCCCGGCACCGACGTCGACGGCGCGTTCGCAATCGACCACCTGCACGCGTTCCGCGGCGGACGCGGCGCAGGACAGGGCAAGCAGGACGGCGGTGGCGAGCAGGCGCATGGGTCGACTCCTGACGAAAGTCCGGCAGTGTAGCCAAGCGCCCGCCGATTCGGTTGCCGCCCGGAAAGCCGCTGCGCTAGTCTGGCCGTCATTTCCCTTTCAGTGATGCGCCCTGCGGCGCAGCCCGAGCATGCACGAGCACTACGACCCGAAATCGATCGAAGCCGCCGCACAGGCGTACTGGGCGCGCACCCGCGCCTACGAAGTCAAGGAAGACCGGAGCAAGCCGAAGTATTTCTGCCTGTCGATGCTGCCGTATCCGTCCGGCGCGCTGCACATGGGCCATGTGCGCAACTACACCATCGGCGACGTCATCAGTCGCTACCAGCGCATGCAGGGCAAGAACGTGCTGCAGCCGATGGGCTGGGACGCCTTCGGCCTGCCTGCCGAAAACGCCGCGATCAGGAACAACACCGCACCGGCGAAGTGGACCTACGCCAACATCGACCACATGCGCGGGCAGTTGCAGGCGCTGGGCTACGCGATCGACTGGTCGCGCGAATTCGCGACCTGCCGGCCGGACTATTACCGCTGGGAACAGCTGTTCTTCACGCGACTGTTCAAGCGCGGCCTGGTCTATCGCCGCAACTCGGTGGTCAACTGGGACCCGGTGGACGAGACCGTGCTTGCCAACGAGCAGGTCATCGACGGCCGCGGCTGGCGCTCGGGCGCGGTCGTCGAACGCCGCGAGATTCCGCAGTGGTTTTTCAGGATCACTGCCTATGCCGAGGAACTGCTGAACGAACTGGATCGTCTGCCGGGCTGGCCGGAAGCGGTCAAGACCATGCAGCGCAACTGGATCGGGCGTTCGGAAGGCCTGGAGATCGACTTCGGTGTGGACGGCGGAGCGCCATTGCGCGTCTACACCACGCGCCCCGACACGCTGATGGGCGTCACCTTCGTCTCGGTCGCGGCCGAACATCCGCTGGCGATCCAGGCGGCGCAGGCCAATCCCGAACTGGCCGCCTTCATCGAGGAATGCCGCCATGGCGCGACCGCCGAAGCGGCGCTGGAGACGCAGGAGAAGCGCGGCGTCGCGACGGGTGTCCACGCGGTGCATCCGATCAGCGGCGAACGCGTACCGGTGTGGGTCGCGAACTTCGTGCTGATGGGTTACGGCACCGGCGCGGTGATGGCCGTGCCCGGCCATGACGAACGCGACCACGAATTCGCGACCAAGTACGGTCTGCCGATCAAGCAGGTGATCCGTCCGCTCGATGGCGGCGACATCGACGTGCAGGCTGCGGCTTACACCGAACACGGCCTGCTGCTCAATTCCGGCGCCTACGACGGCATGACCTTCGCGCAGAGCTTCAAGGCCATCGCCGAGCGTCTCGAGAAGTGCAAGGCCGGCGCGCGCAAGGTCAACTATCGCCTGCGCGACTGGGGCGTCAGCCGCCAGCGTTATTGGGGCTGCCCGATCCCGATCATCTACTGCCCGACCTGCGAGGCGGTGCCGGTGCCGGAAGACCAGCTGCCGGTGGTGTTGCCGGAAGACGTCGCGTTCTCGGGCGTGAAGTCGCCGATCAAGGCCGATCCGGACTGGCGCAAGACTACCTGTCCGAACTGCGGCGGCGCGGCCGAGCGCGAGACCGACACCTTCGACACCTTCATGGAATCGAGCTGGTACTACGCGCGCTACACCTCGCCCGGCGCGACCGATCTGGTCGACGAACGCGCGAACTACTGGCTGCCGGTCGACCAGTACGTCGGCGGCATCGAACACGCGATTTTGCACCTGCTGTATTTCCGCTTCTTCCACAAGCTGATGCGCGATGCCGGCCTGGTGCGGACCGACGAACCCGCGACCAACCTGCTGTGCCAGGGCATGGTCGTGGCCGAAACCTTCTTCCGCGAAGCGACGAATGGCGGCAAGGACTGGTTCAATCCGGCCGATGTCGAGATCGAGCGCGATGAACGCGGCCGCATCCTTGGCGCCAGGCTCGCGGCCGATGGACTGCCGGTGCAGATTGGCGGCACCGAGAAGATGTCGAAGTCGAAGAACAACGGCGTCGATCCGCAGATCATGATCGAACGCTACGGCGCCGACACGGTGCGCCTGTTCTCGATGTTCGCCTCGCCGCCGGAAATGTCGCTGGACTGGAACGAATCGGGCGTCGAAGGCATGGCACGTTTCCTGCGCCGCCTGTGGGCGGGCGTGCAGGCGCACGTGGCTGCTGGCCCGGCGCCGGTGCTCGACGCTGCGGCGTTGAATGCCGACCAGAAGACCCTGCGCCGCAAGCTGCACGAGACCATCGCGAAAGTCGGAGACGACCTCGGCCGCCGCCACACCTTCAACACCGCCATCGCCGCGATCATGGAGCTGATGAACGCGATCGCGAAGTTCGATGACGGCTCGGAATCTGCCCGCGCGGTGCGCCAGGAAGCCTGGACCGCGATCACGCTGATGCTGAATCCGATCGTGCCGCACACCGCGCATGCCTTGTGGCAGGCGCTCGGCCATGCCGAGACGCAGATCGACGACCAGCCCTGGCCGAAGGCCGACGACACGGCCCTGGTGCGCGATTCGGCGGTGCTCGCGGTGCAGGTCAACGGCAAGCTGCGCGGCCAGATCGAAGTGCCGGCGAACGCATCGAAGGAAGATGCCGAAGCCGCCGCACGCAACGACGCGACGGTGCAGCGTTTCCTCGATGGCATGAGCATCCGCAAGGTCATCGTCGTGCCCGGCAAGATCGTCAACATCGTGGCGAACTGACATGCGCATCGTCGTGCTCGGATTGATCCTCTCGCTGTCCGCCTGCGGCTTCCGCCTGCGCGAACAGGCGGCATTGCCGGCCGCGTTGCAGGAACTGCGCATCGAAGTCGCCGATCCGTTCAGTCCGATCGGGCAGGAGCTCGGGCGTGCGCTGCAGCGCGCCGGCGCGGCCTTGCATGAGGATGCGACCGACAAGGTCGCGGTGTTGCGCGTGCTGAGCGACGCGTTGAACACCCTGCCGCTGTCGGTCAGCGGCACGGCGCGCGTGCAGGAGTACCAGGTCGTGCATCGCGTCGAGTTCGAAGTCGTCGATGCCGACGGCAAGGTGCTGCTGCCGCGCGAGGCGATCGAACGCCGTCGCGACTACCGCTTCGACGAAACCCAGGCATTGGGCGCCGCGGCCGAAGACGAGCTGGCGCGCAAGGAATTGCGTCGCGACACGCTGGCCGCGCTGCTGCGCCGGATCGAAGCGTTGCGCTGATGAGCGCCTCCGCGCAATTCGCGAGCCGCATCGCGAAGGCGGCGGAACTGAAGCCGGTCTACCTGATCGCCGGCGAAGAGCATCTGCTGGTCATCGAAGCGGCCGACGCGCTGCGGGCGCGGGCGCGCGAACTCGGCTACAGCGAACGCGAAGTCCACGATGTCGAGTCCGGATTCGACTGGAACGATCTGGCGCGTTCGGGCGCGGCGATGTCGCTGTTCGCGTCGCAACGCCTGATCGAATTGCGCCTGCCGACCGGCAAGCCCGGCACCGAGGGCTCGGAGGCGATCCAGGAATGGTGCGAACGCGCGCCGTCCGATTGCGTGCTGCTGATCACCTGCACGCAATGGAGCAAGAAGCAGGAGGGCAAGTGGACGCAGGCGGTCGAGCGCGCCGGCGTGTTCCTGCCGCTGTGGCCGCTGAAGCGCGACGAGTTGCCGGGCTGGGTGCAATCGCGTGCGGCGTCGCGGTCGGTGCAACTGACGCCGGATGCCGTCGACGCGCTGGTGCGGCGCACCGAGGGCAACCTGCTCGCCTGCGCGCAGGAAATCGACAAGCTGGCGCTGCTGGCGGATGGGCGTCGCGTCGATGTGCGCGAGCTCGAGGATCTGGTCGCCGATTCGGCCCGGTTCGACGTGTTCGGCATGGTCGAGGCGGCATTCGCCGGCGACGGTGCGCGGACGCGGCGGATGCTGGCGTCCTTGCGCGCCGAAGGCGAGGCGCCGGCGACCTTGATGGCCTGGCTGTTGTCGAACCTGCAGGCGGCGACGCGCTTGTCGCAGTTGCCGCGTGCGCAGCAATCCGGCGCGTTCCGCAACGAGGGCATCTGGGGCACGCGCGACGCCGCCTTCCGCAAGGCCCTGGCCCGCGGCGACACGCGTTTCTGGGAACAACGCCTGGTCGAAGCGGCGCGCGTCGACCGGCTCGCGAAAGGACGCGGCGTCGACGACCCTTACGTCGCGCTGGAACGACTGCTGTTGCGCATCGGCGATGCGCGTGCCGGCAAACGCATGGTGGCCTGATGATCCGATTGAACGCGATGTTCGGCGGCACCTTCGATCCCGTGCATCTCGGGCATCTGCGCGTCGCGCTGGAAATCGGCGAGGCGCTGGACGCCGACGTGCGCCTGCTGCCGGCACCGGTGCCGCCGCATCGACCGCAGCCGCTGGCCTCGGCCGAGCAGCGCATGGCGATGCTGGCGCTGGGCCTGGCCGGTTGTCCGCGGCTGCATGCGGACGATCGCGAACTGCGGCGGACAGGCCCCAGCTACAGCGTCGACACGCTGATCGAACTGCGCGCCGAACTCGGTGTCGATGCGCCGCTGGTGTTGTGTGTCGGCGCCGATGCCTTCGCCGGTTTCGCGACCTGGCATCGCTACGAGCACATTTTCGAACTCGCGCATCTGCTGGTGCTGACGCGGCCGGGCGCGGCGGACCGTGTCGCCTGGCCGGAAGCCCTGCGCGCACAGGCCGTGGCGCGGCGCGGTGTGCTGGCGCAGCTGCGCGAATCGCCGGCCGGTCGCATCGCCGAACTCGCGGTGACGCCGCTGGCGATCTCGGCGACCGCAGTGCGCACCCTGGTGGCGGCCGGTCGCGATCCGCGTTTTCTGGTGCCGGACGCCGTGGCTGAATACATCGACCGACTTGGCCTGTATCAAGCGGCTGCGGCGCGCGACTGACCTATACTGCGCCCGCGGCAGCCCGCCGCGTGGATGGGGATTCCCCGCTTGAACACGACCTCGAAAGCCAAGCCGAAGGCGAAGACCGCGGTGCGCAAGGCGGCTGCAAAGAAGTCGGCCGCACGCAAGGCGCCGGCCAAGAAGAAGGCGGCAGCGAAGAAGTCCGCGAAGAAGGTGGCCGTCAAGAAGGTCGCTGTCGGGAAAGTGGCCGCGCCGCGCAAGATCGCCGCGAAGCCCGAAGTCGCCGCCGCGCCGCCCGCACCGCCGGCATTGGCCAAAGAGACCGCGCTGCTGCGCAAGCAGGTGATGGCCGCGCTGGATGAACTGAAGGCGAAGGATGTCAACGAGATCGACATCCGCGCCAAGGCCTCGTTCGCCGATCTGCTGTTCATCGCCAGCGGCACCTCGACCCGGCACGTGAAGTCGATCGCCGACGAGGTCGTCAAGTTCGTCAAGAAGGCCGGCATGATGCCGCTCGGCGTCGAAGGCGAGAAGGAAGCCGAATGGGTGCTGGTCGACCTCGGCGACATCGTCGTGCACGTGATGCTGCCGCGCATCCGCGAGTTCTACGGCCTGGAGCGGCTGTGGAGCGTGGGTGGCGACGACGACGCCGAAGCCGCGCCCTGATCCGTCGCGCCCGTGCGCATCCGCCTGCTGACCATCAGCGAGCGCCAGCCCGCATGGGTCAACGACGGCTACGCCGAATACGCGAAGCGATTGCCGAAACATCTGGCCCCTGAACTGGTCGAATTGCCGCTGGCGAAGCGCGGCAAGGGCGGCGACGCCGCGAAGTACAAGGCCGAGGAATCGGAACGCCTGCTGGCCGCTGCCGGTCGCGACGTGCAGCTGATCGCGCTCGACGAGCGCGGCGCCGCCTGGACCAGCGTGCAGCTCGCCGAGCAGATGCGCCGCTGGACATTGGATGGCCGCGACGTCGCACTTGCCGTCGGCGGTCCCGATGGCCATGCGCCGGCCGTGATCGAACGCGCGAACGCACGCTGGTCGCTGTCGCCGTTGACGTTGCCGCACGGGCTGGTGCGCGTGGTCGTCGCCGAACAGTTGTATCGCGCCCATTCGATTCTCGAGGGGCATCCCTATCACCGCGCCTGAGTGTCCGACGATGACGTTGTTTCTCGCCTCCCAATCGCCCCGTCGGCGCGAACTGCTGACCCAGATGGGCGTCGTGTTCGACGTGCTCGACGTGAGCATCGACGAAACGCCGGCTGCAGGCGAACCCGCGCTCGATTACGTGCGCCGGGTCGCGCGCGAAAAGGCCGGTGCAGGGTTGATCCAGGTCGCGGCCGTGCCCGGTGCGCTGGTGCTTGGCGCCGACACCGAAGTCGTGCTCGACGGCGCGGTGTTCGGCAAGCCCGCGCACGCGGACGATGCCGCACGCATGTTGCGCACGCTGTCCGGTCGCAGGCATCAGGTGATGTCTGCGGTCGCCGTGGTCGGGGCGGGACGCGAAGCCGAAGTCGTGTCGGTATCGGAGGTGACCTTCGCCGAATTGGGCGAAGCCGACATCGCGGCCTACGTCGCCAGCGGCGAACCCTTCGGCAAGGCCGGTGCCTATGCCATCCAGGGGCGCGGTGCCTGCCTGATCTCGCATCTGTCCGGCAGCCATTCCGGGGTCATGGGCCTGCCCATCCACGAGACGGCGCGCGTGCTGCGCGGCTTCGGCTTCGCGATCTGGGAAAACGCGGTTGTAAAAGAAACGTGATTCGCTTTTGTTTGCGGCAAGTCAATCCGCGGACTATCGCGGTTCATCGGCCGCAGGCTATAAGTGCATCGACGCTGAACGGAAGAGCCGCGTGAGCGAAGAGATCCTGATCAATGTGACCCCGCGCGAAACCCGCGTCGCGCTGGTCGAAAACGGCATGCTGCAGGAAGTCTATGTCGAGCGCGCTTCGCGCCGCGGCTATGTCGGCAACATCTACAAGGGACGCGTGCAGCGGGTGATGCCGGGCATGCAGGCCGCGTTTGTCGAAGTCGGGCTGGAGCGCGCGGCGTTCCTGCACGCCTCCGACATCGTGCGCACGCCGTCGCCGGACATCGAGGTGCCCGAAGGTGCGGCGCCGACGCCGCCGATCAACGAACTGCTGCACGAAGGCCAGGAGGTCATCGTGCAGATCGTCAAGGATCCGATCGGCAGCAAGGGCGCACGCCTGACCACGCACCTGTCGCTGCCGTCGCGGTATCTCGTGCTGCTCGCGACCAGCAAGCAGATCGGCGTATCGGCGCGCATCGAGGACGAAGCGGAGCGTGCGCGCCTCAAGGATTCGATGCTGGCGCTGGCGCCTGAGCGCGAGCACGGCTACATCGTGCGCACCAATGCGGACGGCGTCGGCGAAGAAGCGCTGAAGGACGACATCACCTATCTGCAGAAGGTCTGGCGTGCGGTGAGCGCGCGATTCGCGAACGCGAAGATCGGCGACTGCGTGTACGAGGACCTGAGCCTGCCCCTGCGTTCGGTGCGCGACCACATGCGCAGCAACATCGTGAAGGTGCGCGTCGATTCGCGCGAAACCTTCGACCGGCTGATGAAGTTCGTGCGCCAGTTCATGCCCGCCTGGGCGGAGCGTGTCGAGCACTATCCGGGCGAGCGACCGATCTTCGATCTCTACGGCGTCGAGGACGAAATCCAGCGCGCCTTGAAGAAGGAAGTGCCGTTGAAGTCGGGCGGTTACCTCATCGTCGACCAGACCGAGGCGATGACCACGGTCGACGTGAACACCGGCGCCTATCTCGGCACCCGCAACCTCGAAGAGACCGTGTACCGCACCAATCTCGAAGCGGCGCAGGCGGTGGCACGGCAGCTGCGGCTGCGCAACCTCGGGGGCATCATCATCATCGACTTCATCGACATGACCGATGAAGAACACAAGCGCCAGGTGCTGCGCCAGCTGGAGAAGGCGCTGACGCGCGATCACGCCAAGACCACGGTCTACGAGATGTCGCCGCTCGGCCTGGTCGAGATGACGCGCAAGCGCACCACCGAGAGTCTCGAGCGCCAGCTCTGCGAGCCGTGTCCGGCCTGCGCCGGCCGCGGCACGCTGAAGACGGCGGAAACCGTGTGTTACGAGATCTTCCGCGAGATCACCCGCGCGGTGCGTCAGTTCGATGCCGAGCGGCTGTTGGTGCTGGCGGCGCCGAAAGTCGTTTCGAAAATCCTCGACGAGGAATCGGCCGCGGTGGCGGAGCTGGAGGAATTCATCGGCAAGACCATCAGTTTCCAGCCCGAAGACCAGTATTCGCAGGAACAGTACGACGTGGTGGTGATGTGATGGATGGGCGTCGGCCGGCGTGGATGGAGCGGCGCGGGTGAATCCCGAGCGCGCCCGCCGTCGTCGCGTCCGCCGCCGCATCCTGTTCGGGGTCGGCGGTCTGCTGATCGTTGCGGCGGCCGTGATGGGCGGGCTGAGCCTGTTGTTCCCCTGGGTGCTGGCCCATCCCGAGAAGGTGCAGGTCTTCCTGTCCGAGCGACTGAAGCGGCCGGTGGCGTTTGCGACGCTCGATGGCGAATGGCAGCCGGGCGGGCCGATCTTCCGCATCAGCAACCTGCGCATCGGCGGCGACGCCGGGCATCCGCAACTCGCCCTCGAACGGGCCGAACTGGTCTTCGATTTCTATGCGCCGTTCAAGCGCGACGTGTCGTGGCACGAATTGCGCATCATCGGCCTCGACATCGATGCCGAACGCGATGCCGAAGGGCGTTTCCGCATCGTGCAGTGGCGCGGCTCGGCCGATGCGGTCGGCGACCCGCTCGACGCCCTGCGTTCGCTCGGCGCGTTCCGCATCAGCCAGTCCTCGTTGTCCTTTCATGATGTCGGCAGCGACAGCCGCGTGCGCCTGGCCGACATCGACATCGCCGTCGGCACGCGTGTCGGCGGTCAGCGCATTCTCGGGCGCGCCGTGCTCGGCGGCGCCGCGCCGGTGGGCGTGCGCTGCGATCTCGCCGGCGATTTCCGCGCCGGCCAGTGTTATCTGGAAGCGCACGAGATGCCGGTGGTGCAGGCCCTCGCCGACCTGCGTGTGGCCGGCATCGGCTTTGCCGGCGGACAGGCCGACCTGTCGCTGTGGACCCGATTCCTGCACGGCGAGATCACCGAGGGCCGTATCGAGCTTTCCGCCGATGCGCTGGCGTTGCGCGGCCTGCGCCCGGTGCGGCTGGCGAACGGCGAAGAGATCGAGGCGCGTTACAGCCCGGATGCGACGCGCCTGTCGCTGCAGTGGACGCGCGACGCCGACCGCGAGCGCTTCGCGCTGCTGGAAGGGCCGAGCCTGTCGGCCGACGAGCCGGCGCGCAGCAAGCTGACGCTTGCCCGCGATCGTGCGAATGACGACTGGACGCTCGACATCGCGCATCTGGAACTGGAACGGCTGATGCCCTGGCTCAGCCTGAGCAGCCTGGCATCGCCCGGCACCGCCGGCTGGCTGTTCGAGGCCGCGCCGAGCGGCGATTTGCGCGATCTGCGCATGACCGGTCGCGGCGCCGACATCGCCGATGTCCGCGGCCAGCTCGACAATGTCGCTCTGGCGTCGACGCGGCGCAGCCCGCGTGTGTTCGGCATCGACGCCAGCGTGCAAGGGGACGCCGACGCAGTGCTGATGCGCATCGCGCCGGTCGATACCGTCATCGATTTTCCCGGGGTGTTTCCGGGGCCGTTTCCTGTGCTGATCGAACGTGCCGACCTGGTGTTGGCGCGCGAAGGCGAGGGCGTGCGCGTCGAGTTCCCGCAGCTGTCCTTGCAGGGCGAAGACTTCGGCCTCGACGGCTGGCTCGCGCTGGTGTTCGAGCCGGAAGGTCGTCGCCCTTTCATGGAAGCGGCAGTCACCGTGCGCGACAGCGCCGTGGTTGCGGCCAAGGCGTTCTGGCCGATCGTGGTGATGCCGGCGAACACGCGCGGCTGGCTCGATCGTGCGCTGGTGTCCGGGCGCATTCGACAAGGCGTCGCCAGCATCCGCGGCGATCTCGACGACTGGCCGTTCAAGGCCGACGAAGGTCGCTTCGTGGCCGACGCCGAGATCGAGAATCTGGTGCTCGACTACCACCGCGACTGGCCGCGCGGCGAAGTTCGCCATGTCGAGGCGCGCTTTCTCGATGGCGGCATGCGCGTGCAGGCGCGCGAAGGCCGGGTCCTGGGTGTGGACGTGGCCGCGGTCGATGGCGACATCGCGAGCTTCAAGGATCCGGTGTTGCATCTTGCCGGACAGGGTTCGGGCGCGGGTGCGGCCCTGCTCGAATTCATGCGTGCGACGCCGCTGAACCAGCGCTATCGCGACGAGTTGCTGGCCTTGTCGATCGGCGGGCGCGGCGATGCCCGATTCGACCTGCAATTGCCGCTCGCTGCGCGGCTCGGCGAGCCGGTGCTCGCCGGCCAGGTGGAATTACACGATGCCGACCTCGCCGACGCGAAGTGGGGGCTGAAGTTCGATCAGGCCAGCGGCATCGTGCGTTTCTCGCGCGAAGGCTTCGACGCCGAAGGTCTGGACGTGCAGGTGGACGGCGATGCGGCCCGGTTCGCGATCGCCGTGGGTGCACACACGGCCGAGGCCGCCCACCAGGTCGAAGCCAGCCTGCGCGGCGACATGAAGGCGGCATCGGTGATGAGCGCCTTTCACGCGCTCGATCCCTACTGGAACCGGCTGCCCGGCAAGGCCTACTGGGACCTGACGCTGGCGGTGCCGCGCAGCCCGGATCCGGAGCGGCCGAATCTGTCGCTGCTGACGCTGACCTCGGACCTGCGCGGCATCGAACTCGACTTGCCGGCGCCGCTCGGCAAGGACGCGGAGTCGCCGATGCCCTTGCGCATGTCGGTGCAGTTGCCCGCGGCGGGCCACGAACTCGACGTGCAACTCGGGGCGATGGCGCGATTCAAGGCGCGCATGGCCGAGAACACGCGCGATTTCGCCGGGCATCTGGCGCTCGGCGGCGAACTGCCGGTGTTGCCGACGCGCGCGGGATTGCGTGTGAGCGGCAGTGCGCCGAGCGTCGATCTCGGCGGCTGGAGCAGCTTTTTCGGCGGCGGCGATGGCGAGTCGCCCGATCTTGTGGTCGATGTGCAGGCCAGCGAACTCGACGTGATGGGGCGCGGCTTCACCGATACGCATTTGCGCATCGATCGCGACGCCAAGGCAATGCGGGTCGATCTCGACGGTGCCGGCATCGACGGCAGTTTCGAGGTGCCGCGCGCCGATCTTGCGACGCGCGGCCTGACCCTGCAATTCGAGAAACTGCACTGGCCCGAGAGCGACACGCAGGCGCGCGGCGACACCCGTCCGACCGATCCGTCGCAGCTGCCGCCGCTGCACATCTGGGTGCGCGACCTGAAGCTCGGCGCCGCCAGTTTCGGCGAAGCGCGCATCGAAACCCAGCCGATGCCGGGCGGCCTGCGCATCGAGCAGTTCGATGCACGATCGCCGACCCTGACCATGCGCGCCAGCGGCGATTGGAAGCTGGTCGACGGCGCCGAACGCAGCGGCCTCGACATCACGCTGAGTTCGGAAAGCCTGGGCAAGATGCTCGAGTCGCTCGGGTATTCGGGCGTGATCGATGGCGGCCAGACCGTCGCCCGCATCCGCGGCAGCTGGCTCGGTTCGCCTGCGCATTTCGGTCTCGCCAACATCGATGGCGAACTGTCCGGCGAGGTCGGCGAGGGGCGCATCCTCAACGTCGATCCGGGGGCGGGGCGCATCTTCGGACTGGTCAATTTCAGCGCCATCCCGCGCCGACTGTCGCTCGATTTCCGCGACTTCTTCCAGACCGGCATGGCCTTCGACAGCATCCGCGGCAGCTTCACCCTGGTCGACGGCAGCGCCCATACCGCGAACCTGGAGATCAAGGGGCCGGCGGCCGACATCCGCATCAGCGGCCGTACCGGCCTGCGCGCCAAGGACTACGAACAGGACATGGAAGTCACGCCGAAGCTGCGCGGCGCGCTGCCCATCGTCGGCGCAGTGGCCGGCGGACCCGTCGGCGCCGTGGTCGGCGTGCTGGCGCAGGAGGTGATGCGCAAGCCCATCGACGACGTCGTCTCTTCCCGCTATCGCGTCCGCGGCACCTGGGACAACCCAGACATCACCCTGATCGGCAAGACCTCGCGCCGCGCCGAAGCCCAGGCGGAGAGCGGTTCGGGCTGAACCCGGGCAGGGCGGGATTGAAACACGCGTTGGCGTGACCGTCACCGGCGTCGCGACTACAATGCCCGACCTTTTTTCCCTGCCGGACACGCTGCCATGGCCCTGAATCCCTACGATCTGTACGACATCCGTTCGCTGCTGACCGAAGAGGAGCAGGCCGTGCAGGACGCGGTCGCGCGTTTCACCGACGAGCGCGTGATGCCGATCATCGGCGACTGCTTCGACAAGGGCGAATTCCCGCAGCACCTGATTCCCGAGATGGCCGAGATGGGCCTGCTCGGTTCCAGCCTGCCGACCGAATACGGTTGCGCCGGCATGAATGGCGTCAGCTACGGCCTGATCTGTCAGGAACTGGAACGCGGCGATTCCGGCATCCGCAGTTTCGCCTCGGTGCAGAGCTCGCTGTGCATGTATCCCATCTACGCCTACGGCTCGGAAGAACAGCGCCGCAAGTGGCTGCCGCAGATGGCCAAGGGCGAAGTGATCGGCTGCTTCGGCCTGACCGAACCGCATGGCGGCTCCGACCCGGCGAACATGAAGACGCACGCCAAGCGCGACGGCGGCGACTGGCTGATCAACGGCGCCAAGATGTGGATCACCAACGGCAACCTCGCGAACATCGCCATCGTCTGGGCGCAGACCGAC
Organism: Ahniellaceae bacterium; assembly: GCA_044229785.1. Lineage (GTDB taxonomy): Bacteria > Pseudomonadota > Gammaproteobacteria > Xanthomonadales > Ahniellaceae > JADKHK01. The sequence continues at coordinate 14,506 of JBGASK010000002.1, read as the reverse complement.
GAAGGCATCCAGGGCTTCATTCTCGAGAAGGGCATGCCCGGCTTCACAGCCCAGGTCGTGCACCGCAAGATGTCGCTGCGCGCGTCGGTCACGTCCGCATTGTTCTTCGACAACGTGCGCGTGCCGGATGCGAGCCGCCTGCCGAACGTGAAGGGCCTGAAGGGTCCGCTCGGCTGCCTGACGCAGGCGCGTTACGGCATCACCTGGGGCCCGATCGGCGCCGCCATCGACTGCCTGCACACCGCCACCGAATACGCCAAGACGCGCATCCTGTTCGGCAAGCCCATTGCCGCCACGCAGGCGGTGCAACTCAAGCTCGCCGACATGGCCCGCCGCATCACCCAGGCGCAGCTGCTGTCGCTGCAACTCGGCCGTCTGAAGGATGCCGGCAAGATGCAGCCGACCCAGGTCTCGCTCGCCAAGTGGAACAACGTGCGCATGGCGCTCGACATCTCGCGCGAAGCCCGCGACATCCTCGGCGGCGCCGGCATCACCACCGAATACAGCCCGATCCGCCACGGCCTGAACCTGGAATCGGTCATCACCTACGAAGGCACCGAGACCGTGCACCAGCTCGTCGTCGGTCGTGAGCTGACCGGCATCAACGCGTTCTGAGTGCGGTCCCACCTCTGGCACATCGTGTGTCCGAGGCGGCTGACTAGAATGGCGCTCTTGTCGTTTCGCCGGAGCGCCGCGTGTATCCGCATCTTCAGGTTCATGGTCCCGTCGTCGAGACGCCGCGGCTGACGCTGCGGCTGCAGCAGCAAGCCGATTTCGAGCGTTTCGCCGAAGTGCTGGCCGATGAGAGTGCGGCGAAACACATCGGCGGCGTGCTGGTGCGGGCGGCGGCGTGGCGACGTTTCCTGCAGATGCCGGGTGCGTGGGTGCTGCAGGGCTACGCGATGTTCAGCGTGGTCGAGAAGGCGAGCGGGCGCTGGATCGGCATGACCGGGCCGTGGTTCCCGGACGGCTGGCCCGGCACCGAAGTCGGCTGGACCTTCCATCCGGATGCCTGGGGCAAGGGTTATGCGAGCGAAGCCGCGACGGCGGCCATCGACTGGGCGTTCGCGCATCTCGACTGGGCCGACGTGATCCACAGCATCGATCCGGACAATGTCGCCTCGATCAAGCTCGCCGAGCGCCTCGGTTCGACCTATCGCGGTCCGGGCCAGCTGCCCGAACCGTTCGCCGACGCGAAGATCGGACTCTGGGGCCAGACCCGCGAACAATGGCTGGCGCGCCGCGGCGCGGAGCGGCACGCATGATCACGATTCATGGCATGCGTGCCTCGGGCAATTGCTACAAGCTGCAGTTGCTGTTGTCGCAACTCGACCAGCCGTATCGCTGGATCGAGGTCGACACGCTCAACGGCGGCACGCGCACGCCGCAATTCCTCGCGAAGAATCCGAACGGCAAGGTGCCGTTGCTGGAACTCGACGACGGCCGTTGCCTGCCCGAATCCAACGCCATCCTCTGCTATCTCGCCGAAAATTCGCCGTTGCTGCCGAACGAACGCTGGGCGCATGCGCAGGTGCTGCAATGGCTGTTCTTCGAGCAATACAGCCACGAACCCTATGTCGCGGTCGCGCGTTTCATCGCCAAATTCCTCCCCGCCGATCATCCGCGCCGCGCCGAGTTGCCGCGCTTGCAGGAGCGGGCCCATCAGGCGCTGGCGGTGATGGAACGCGAACTGGCGACGCGCGACTTCATGGTCGCATCGGGGTATTCCATCGCCGACATCGCGCTGTATGCGTACACGCACGATGCGCCGGCGGGTGGCGTGTCGCTCGATCCCTATCCGCAGTTGCGCGCGTGGCTGGCCCGGGTCGAGGCGCAGCCGGGATTTGTCGCGCAGCAAGCGTGAGACACGCCAGCGCGCAAGGTGTGCATCGGCGCCGACGGCGCGCATAATCGGGCGACCCATCGCCGCCGCCGAGGTTCGTCATGTCCATCCATCGCATCGTGTTCGTGGCGCTGCTGTGCCTTGGTATCGTTGCCCCGATTGCGGCGCAGCCCGCTTCCTCCATCGATGCCGCCGGCACCTGCCTCACCGACAACACCAGCGGGCGTGATCGCAAGGATCTGGTGATGTGGGTGTTCCTGGCCATGTCCAAACATCCGGAAATCAGTGCCGTCTCCGCGGCGACGCCGAAGATGAGCGACGAAAGCAATCGTCGCATCGGCGCCTTGTTCACGCGCCTGGTGGCGGAGGATTGTCCGAACGAGATCCGCGCCATGCTCAAGGAGCACGGCCCTTCCTCGATTTCCAAGGCCTTCGAGGTGCTCGGGCGCGTCGCGATGCAGGAACTGATGTCGCATCCCGACGTCGAAGCCGCGTTCTCGGGGCTCGACCAGTACACCGACAAGGCCAGGCTCGAACCCGTGTTCGAGTGATTCGGATGGCGTCGGTCTGCAGCTTCCGGCCAATGCGTCGGGTCGAGTCCGGCATTGCGACCAATGCAACTTTCCTCGATTTCCAGGAGAAATGAACCGATGAACGCCCTCCCGCGCAGATGCTTCGGATTGTTGCTCGCGCTCGCCTGGATGACGCCGTTGACCAGCGTTGCGCAATCGGCCAAGCGTCCGATCACCGCGCAGGATCTGTGGGCGATCAAGCGTGTCGGCGCGCCCGCGCTGTCGCCGGATGGCAAGCGTGCGGTGGTCAGCGTGCAGGAATGGTCGATCGAGAAGAACAAGCCGACCGCGAGCCTGTGGCTGGTCGATGTGGCCGATGGCGACACCCGCAGACTGACCGGCGGTACCGGCAGCGATGCGGCTGCGGCCTGGAGCCCGGACGGCCGCCGCATCGCCTTCGTCAGCAAGCGCGGCGAAGACGAGATGGCGGCGTTGTACGTGATCCCGGTCGACGGCGGCGAGGCCGAGAAACTGGTCGAGCTGCCGTGGGGTGTGGCGACGCCGGCCTGGTTGCCGGACGGCAAGGGCATCGTCTTCGCCACCCAGGTCATCCCCGAACTGGCAGGCACGTTCGCCAAGGCCGACCTCGCGGCGATGAAGAAGGAAGCCAAGCGCCGCAAGGACTCGAAGATGACGGCGTACGCCACCGAGTACCGGCAATACCGCTTCTTCGACCGCAATCTCACCGACAACCTCGCCAACCGCCTGCTCAAGATCGACGAGGACAGCAAGGCCTTGACCGACCTCACCCCGAAGTACGACCGCTTGTTCATGCATTCGGGCGAAGTACGCTTCGACATTGCGCCCGACGGTCGCCACGTCGCGCTGGCGCTCAATTCGACGCCGCCGCCCTACGCCACGCAGCCCAACAACGACATCGTGCTGGTGCCGACGGACGGCAGCGGCACGTTCGCCAATCTCACGCCCGACAATCCCTACGGCGACGACTATCCGCAGTTCGCACCCGATGGCCGCTCGGTGCTGTACACCCGCGTCGCCACTGCCAACAGCATGGGCGAGTTGCGACGGCTGTGGCGGGTGTCGCTGGCGGATCGCAAGTCCACGCCGTTGTCGGCCGGCATCGACCTCAGCATCGACGACATCGCGTTCTCCGCCGATGGCCAGCGCCTTTGGGTGCAGGCCGAGGACGGCGGCCGCGTGCCCGTGTTCGCGATGAACGCGGACGGTTCCGGTTTCGCCAAGCAGGTGGCGGAAGGCACCAACACCGAACTCGACAGCGCCGGCGATCAACTGACCTTCCTCGGCGAGACCAGCAGCCGCGCGCCGGAACTGTTCGCACTCGATGCTGCCAGCGGCAAGCCGCGCCAGCTCACCCATTTCAACGATGCGCTGTTCGTCTGCCTCGAACTCGGCAAGGTGGAGTCGCACGAGTTCCAGGGCGCGGGCGGCGACAGAGTGCAACTCTGGCTGACCTATCCGCCCGGATACGACGCGAAGAAGAAATATCCGCTGGTGCAACTGCTGCACGGCGGGCCGCACACGATGAATCGCGATGCCTTCAGCTATCGCTGGAACAGCCACGTGTTCGCCAGCCCCGGCTACATCGTGGCGTGGGTGAATCGGCACGGTTCCACCGGCTTCGGCGAGGCCTTCGCGCGCAGCATCAACGGCGCCTGGGGCGACCAGCCGACCGAGGACATCCTCAAGGCCAACGATTACCTGTTCGCTGCCGTGCCGGGCATCGACCGCGACAACGTGGCCGCAGGCGGAGGCAGCTACGGCGGTTATCTGGCGACCTGGCTGCTTGGCCACACCAAGGTGTTCAAGGCCATGATCAACCACGCGGGCGTCAGCGATTTCATCGGCCAGTACGGCGCCGACACCACCACCTACGGTTTCACCAGGGAAGTATTGGGCGGCACGCCCTGGGACAGCCCCGAAGCCATGCAGCGCAACAACCCGATCGCCTATGCCGCGAACTTCTCGACGCCGATGCTGATCATCCACGGCGAAAAGGATTACCGCGTGCCCTACGGTCAGGGCATCGCCCTGTACGGCATCCTGCAGAGCATGCGCGTGCCCTCGCGGCTGGTGGTGTTTCCGGACGAGAACCACTGGATTCTGACGCCGCAGAATGCCATCTACTGGAACTACGAGGTGCAGGCGTGGCTTGCGCGCTACATCGGCGGCAAGCCGATGGCGAAGCCCGAGTTCGGGGCGACGCAGGAATAGGGTCGGAACACGGCATTGCCGGATGCGGCGGCTCGTGCCTCGGGTCAGCGCCGTTGCGCGGCGATGCGGATCACGGGGTCGATGGAGACCGAACCGCCGCTGTTCATCAGCTGCACGTGGCGGTCTTCGATCATGCATTGCAGACGCATGGTGCGTTCGCACAGACCGGCGAGCGCCTGCACGGATTCGGCGGGCAGGTCGATGACGGTCAGGTTCTTGCGGTTGAGGTTCGAGCCGATCTTGTCCCACCACACCTGTGCGCTGCGGCCGCTGTAGGTGTAGATGACCACCTGGCGCGCGCGACCGCAGGCGCGGCGGATGTCGGCTTCGTCGGGTTGCCCGGTTTCGATCCACAGGTCGATCTCGCCGGTATCGTCGCGTCGCCACAGGTCGGGCTCGTCGTCGCTGCTCAGGCCACGCCCGAAGAGCAGGCGCTCATCCGCATTCATCGCGAACGCGAGCAGACGCACCATCAACCGCTCCTCGGTTTCCGAGGGATGCAGGGCGAGGGTGAGGTTGTGTTCCTGGTAGTAGTGCCGGTCCAGGTCGGACACCTGCAACTCGACCTTGTAGACCGTGGATTTCGGGGACATCGGATACTCGCCACATCACCGCGACCGCCGCGGCGCGCGCATTAGAGCAGCTTGCGTCAGCGCTGGGCGCCGGCGCGACGGGCGCGGCGTATGCCCAGCCAGTAGTTCGCCGCATTGCGTTGCTGCTGGCGCTCGTGGCCGTCGGGCAGGCCGGTGCGCGCGGCGAGCCAGGCGGGCGCGGTCATGTGGCGCGTGACTTCGACGGCGCCGGACTGCAGCAGCGTGCGCAGGCGGCGGCCGATCGCGTCGGGGTAACGCCATGCAGCCATGTCGCCGCGCACGACCATGGGTTCCAGCGACATCGCGTGTTCGAGCAGGGCATGGAAGGCGACCGCGGGCGAGGGCCAGGCGACGCGTTCGCAGTGGGCTTCCCAGCGCGTCGCGATGGCGTCTTCGATGCGGCGCAGTGCTTCATGTTCGGGCGAACCGAGCGGCTTGCCGCGGGCGGCATGGCGTGCGGCGTGGATCTCGAATTCGAGTCGCCACGATCCGGACAGTGCCGGCGTCCACCATTCTTCGCGCGTCCAGTCCTGCGGCTCGACGGCGGCGTCCCACGAGCGCGCCAAGGCGCAGCGTGCTTGCAGGCGTTGCAATGCCTGCCATGCGACAGCGTCTTCTGGGGCGTGTTCCAGCGTGTCGATGCACTGGCGCAGTTCGCGTTCGTGGCGTGCGCGGGCATCGCGCGACAACTTGTGTGTGCGTGCGGTCGATTCCGACAACTGCCGTGTGGCCGCACTGGTGTTGCCGAGATCGATGCAGCGCTGCACGTCGCGGCCGTCGCCGTGCCGCGCCAGTCGATCGCGACGGGTGATCGCATTCTGATACTCGGCCCACCATCGCGTGAGTCCGTCGGCTTCGGCGCGATCGGCACAGCGCACGGCACTGCCGAGTTCGACGTCCACCGATCCGATGGCGACGGGCGGATCGCTGTCGCGCGCGTAAGTGATGTCGGTGCGGCGGCTGCGCTCCGCCCACCACCACTGGCCGCAGTTCGGGCAATGATGGATCTCGATGCGGTACGTCGCATGTGCGCGGCCTTCGTCGAGCGGCAGTTCCAGCGTCTGCTCGTGCACCTGCCGTGTATGGACGAGTTGCTCCGGCAGCGTCGGATAGTCGTTCGGAAGCAACGCGCAGTCGCAGATCGTGTCCGGAATTTCCGGATACAGCGGACGCGTGGCGTGATGCGGGTAGGGCATGGCGATCAGCGCCCGGCGGGCAGGTCCAGCGCCGCCAGCGCCGCGACGATTTCCCGAGTCTCGGGCTTGTCCGCGCCGATGACTTCGCTGCGCAACTTCAGCGCTTCCTGCATTTCCTCCCGGGCCGCGACCTCTTCGTGTTGCGCGGCCAGGATCTTGCCGCGGGTGAAATGCAGCTCGGAACGCACGAACGGATGGTCGGCGAACACGTTGAGCGCGCGCCGCATGGTGTCGCGATGCAGGGCATCGGCCTCATCGATCCGGCCGGCTTCAAGCAGGTAGAGCGCGTAGTTGTTCGCCAGCATCAGCACGATTGGGGCGTCGGCGCCCTTGCTGGCCCGCAGGGTTTCGAAGCCGCGCCGGTATAGCGGGCCGGAGGCGTCGAGCTGGCCGCTCTGTCGCAATGCACCGGCGAGATTGTTGACCACTTGCAAGGTCTGGAAGTGATCGCGGCCGTAGATCGCCTCGACCTTCGGCAGCACCTCGCCGAGCTCGCGAGCGGCTTCCTCGAAGCGGTGCTGGCGCAGCATCGCCACGGCCAGCGAGTTGCGCGCGGCCAGCACCGAGGGATGGCTGTCGCCGCGCAGACGGGCATAGCGCTGCATCGCCTGGCGGGCATGGGTTTCGCCATCGCCGAATTGCCCGGCGTCGATTTCGACCGCAGCGAGGCGCAACAGGGTTTCGGCCTGTTCGGTGTTCTCGCCGGTCTCGTCCTGCGCGAATTCGGAGACGGCCTGTTCCAGTACCTTCCGGGCCGCGTCGAATTCGCCGCGCTGATAGTCGAACCAGGCCAGCGAATTGCGCACCCGTCGCGCTTCGATGCTGCCGGCACCGAAACGCCGGGCGGCGCGGTCGAGCACCGAACGCATCTGCGCGACGGCCTCGTCGCGGCGATCGCTTTCGACATCGACGAAGGCGATCTTGCGGTCGATGTCGAGCCGCAAGCGTTCGGCGGCATCCGTATCGTCGCCGTCGAGGCGGACACGGGCGCGGCTCAGCGTGTCGCGCGCGCTGTTGCCGTCGTCGAGCACGTAATAGGCCTCGCCGATGATGGTCTCGATCTCGGCGAACAATTGCGCGTCGCCGCCGGATTCGCGCTCGGCGCGTGCATGCGCTTCTTCGAGCACGAGCTTGAGCAAGGTGGTGTCGAGGCCGCGTGCGCGTTCGGGATCGATGCCGGTGAGCACGTCTTCCCACAGCCGCGCGATGGCGTCGCTGCGGGCGCGGGCGTGTTCGGCGGCAGCGGTGGCGGCTTCGGCGCGTTCGCGTTCGTGTTCGGCGACGCGCTGCGCGCGCAGGCTCGCGACCAGGCCGACCGACAGCGCCAGAACGACCAGGCCCGTGGCCGCGGTCGCGAACCGGTGCCGGCGCAGGTAGCGCGTGCCGAGATACCACGGCGTGGCCGGCATCGCGCGCACCGGTTCGTCCGCAAGCCAGCGTTCCAGGTCTTCGGCGAACAGGGATGCGCTGGCGTAGCGATCGGCCGGATCGGGCGCGGTGGCGCGCCGCAGGATGGCCAGCAGGTCCGGACGCAGCGTCGACAAGGCCTCGGCACTGGTCTGGCGCGCGGCCTGCGGCGAATGCAGCGCGTCGCCGAGCGATTGCTGCGTGTGCAGGGCCGCGCGCAATTGCATGAGTGCCGGCGCCGTGGCGTCCGGTCCGCCGCGTTCGGCCGGCAGCAACACTTCCAGCAGGATCATGCCGAGCGAATAGATGTCGCTGCGCGCGTCGGCGCTGTCGTCGCGTTCGCCGGCCTGTTCCGGGCTCATGTAGCCCGCGGTGCCGACGCGTTCGGCCGGGTGGTGTTCCTGCTGGCTGCCGGCGATGCCGATGGCGATGCCGAAATCGATCAGCTTGGGTTCGTCGCGACCGTCGACCTCGGCGACGAGGATGTTTGCCGGCTTCAGGTCGCGATGCAGGATGCCGCGCGAATGCGCATGCGCCACGCCGCGCGCGACCTCGGCCATCAGCGCGATGCGCTGGCGCGGCGTCGGCCGCTTCTTGCGCACCCAGACGTTCAGCGCCGGGCCATCGATCCACTGCATCGCGAGATAGGGGAACCCGTCGGCGGTGGTGCCGCAGGCGTAGACCCGGGCGATGGCCGGATGGTCCATGCGCGCCAGTGCGCGGCGCTCGATCTCGAACTGCGCCGCGGCCAGGGTGTCGTGCAACTGCGCGCGGATCAGCTTCAGTGCGACCGGCCGTTCCACTTCTCCGACCTGGTCGGCCAGGTACACGATGCCCATGCCGCCTTCGCCGAGCACGCGCCGCACGATGTAGTCGGCGATGCGCGTGCCGCTCGCCGCCGCTTCCGGGCCGCCTTCGGCGTCGGCGTCGCGCAGCGAGCGGAATCCCGGCGTGGTGCGATCGTCCTGGTTCGAAGCCATGATCACCTCGGCGACAACGCGGCGATTGTGCGCCAAGCCGGGCAGGGCGTCGATTTGTCGTGCATTCATGGTCGATGACACGCGCGAACGCGCGATCTCGTCTTCGTCGGAGAATACCCCACGACGGAGCACCCATGAACACGAAGATGATGCTGGCGCTGGCCGGCGCGGCAATCGCGGCTTTCGGACTGGCGCGGGTCGCGGCCGATGCGCAGGCGAACGATGCGCCGACCCTGCACGATGCCGCACCCGCCGGCCCGAGCGTGGCGCGCGGGCGCTACCTTGCGAAGATCGCCGGCTGCAATGACTGCCACACGCCGGCCTACGCGATGCGCGGCGGCGATGTGCCGGAAGCCGGCTGGCTGATCGGCGACGCGCTCGGCTGGCAGGGCCCCTGGGGCACGACCTATCCGGCCAACCTGCGACTGAGTTTTGCCGGATGGACCGAGGACGAATGGCTGGACATCGCCAAGAACAGCCAGTTCCGCCCGCCCATGCCGTGGTTCGCGCTGCGCGACATGGACGAGGACGACCTGCGTTCGCTGTACCGTTTCGTGCGCGAGCTTGGGCCGACGGGTGAACCCGCCCCGGCCTATGTGCCGCCGGGCGGCGCGGTCGGGGGCCCGGTCGTGGCCTTCCCGGCGCCGCCCCGGCCCTGATTCCGCCCCGGACTCGGATCGCGCGACCCCGTAGAATGCGCCTCTTTTCCGAAGTGGCCGACCATGTCCGCGATCCCGTCTTCCAGCCTGAATCCGATCATTCCGAACCCGATTCCCGCCCGCCTCAAGGACGTCAACCGCGCCAAGGTCTGCGACGAGAACTTCCAGGAGTTCGTGCGCAATTACGCCGGACCGGTCGCGGCGAAACCGCGGGCCGGCGATGCGGTGCTGCCGGGCAGCCTGTGCACGGCCGAGGATTTCCTCAAGCTGTTCGAATCGCAGCTGATCTCGCGCCATCTCGATCTGATGGCGCGCGTGCTGCGCGTGCAGAACAAGGTCTACTACACCATCGGTTCCTCCGGGCACGAGGGCAATGCGATGGTCGCGCGCCTGACCCGCCACACCGATCCGGCCTTCCTGCATTATCGCAGCGGCGGCTTCATGGCCGAGCGTTTCCGCAAGCTGCCGGGCATGGACCCGATCATGGATTCGGCGCTGAGCTTCGCGGCCAGCAAGGAAGACCCGGCCTCGGGCGGCCGTCACAAGGTCTGGGGTTCGAAACCGTTGTGGGTGCTGCCGCAGACCTCGACGATCGCTTCGCACCTGCCGAAGGCGCTCGGCACCGCCGTGGCCATCGAGACCGCGAAACGCATCGGCCACACCCTGCCGATTCCCGCGGATTCGATCGCGATCTGTTCGTTCGGCGACGCTTCGAGCAACCATGCGACGGCGCAGTGCGCGTTCAACACCGCGCAGTGGAGCGCCTATCAGAATCTGCCTGCGCCGGTGCTGTTCGTCTGCGAGGACAACGGCATCGGCATCTCGACCAAGACGCCCGGCGGCTGGGTCGGCGCCGCGTTCCGCAACCGCGAAGGGCTCGACTACTTCTACGCCAACGGGCTTGATCTGGCCGAAGGCTACGAACAGGTCGCGGCTGCGGTCCTGCATTGCCGCAGCACGCGTCGCCCGACCTTCCTGCACCTGCGCACCACGCGCATCATGGGCCACGCCGGCACCGACTTCGAGATCGAATACCGTCCGATCGAGGAATTGCTGCGTGTCGAAGCCACCGATCCGCTGCTGCGTTCCGCCGAGATCGCGCTGGCCTCGGGCCTGATGAGCAAGGACGAATTGCTCGGCTTGTACGAATCCATCCGCGGCAAGTGCATGGCCGCCGCGGAACACGCCGACAAGACCCCGAAGCTGCTGACCAAGGAAGAGGTGATGCGCCCGCTGGCGCCGCATTCGCCGGAGCAGGTGCGTGCCGAAGCGACCCGCGCCGCCGACGCGGAGACGCGCCTCAAGGTGTTCGGCTCGGAGAAGCAGTTGCCCGAGAATCAGCCGCCCCGGCATCTGGCCATCCAGATCAATCAGGCGTTGCACGATCTGTTCGCGAAATACCCTGAGTCGCTGCTGTTCGGCGAGGACGTGGCCGCGAAGGGCGGCGTCTACACGGTGACCAAGGGTCTGCACAAGGCGTTCAAGTCGAGCCGCGTGTTCAATACCTTGCTCGACGAAACGACCATCCTCGGTCTCGCCCAGGGTTTCGCGAACATGGGCATGCTGCCGTTTCCGGAAATCCAGTATCTCGCGTATTTCCACAACGCCTGCGACCAGATCCGCGGCGAAGCCTGTTCGCTGCAGTTCTTCTCGAACGACCAGTACCGCAACCCGATGGTCATGCGCGTCGCCGGCCTCGGCTACCAGCGCGGCTTCGGCGGCCACTTCCACAACGACAACTCGGTGACCGCGCTGCGCGACATTCCGGGCCTGATCGTCGGCTGCCCCAGCCGCGGCGACGACGCCGCGATGATGCTGCGCACGCTGGCGGCGATGGCCAGGGTCGACGGTCGCGTCTGCGCCTTCCTCGAACCGATTGCGCTGTACATGACCAAGGACTTGTACGAACCCGGCGACGCCTTGTGGTCGACGCCGTATCCGGCGCCCGATCAGGCGCTCGAATTCGGCGCCGAACGCGTTTACCACGGCGACGCGACCGACCTGCTCATCGTCACCTTCGGCAACGGCGTGCCGTTCGCGTTGCGCACCGCCAAGGCGGTCGAGACGCAGACCGGCAAGAAGACCCGCGTCATCGACCTGCGCTGGCTGCAGCCGCTGAATGCGAAGGCGATCGCCCGACACGCCGGCGACTGCGAGCGCATCCTGGTGCTCGACGAAGGCCGTCGCAGCGCCGGCATCGGCGAAGGCGTCATCACCGCCATCGTCGAAGGCGGCCATGGCGCCAAGCCGCTGGTGCGTGTGGTCGGCGACGACACCTACACGCCGCTGGCCGGTGCCGCCAACCTGATCCTGCCGACCGATGCGACAGTGCTGGAAGCGGCGCTCAAGCTGGTGCAGGCATGATCACCCACGTCGCCTTCGACGCCGATGACACGCTGTGGCACAGCGAAGGGCATTACCGCGATGCGCAGGCGGCGTACGAGCAGTTGCTCGGCGCCTACATCGACGTGGCCGATGCGAACGTGCATGCGCGTTTGCTTGAAGTCGAGCGCCGCAACATCAAGCGTTTCGGCTACGGCGCCAAAGGCATGACGCTGTCGATGGTCGAGGCGGCGATCGCGATGACCGAAGCGCGCATCGGCGCGACCGACATCCAGCGCATCGTCGATCTCGGCGTGGCCGTGCTCGAACACCCGGTCGAACTGCTGCCGGGCATCGTCGATGCGGTGGCCGAGGTCGCGAAGGATTTCACCCTGCTGCTGATCACCAAGGGCGACCTGTTCCATCAGGAAGCCAAGATCGCGAAGTCGGGTCTGGGCGACTGGTTCCATCGCATCGAGATCGTCAGCGAGAAGGACGTGCCGACTTATCGGCGCGTGCTCGATGAAGTCGGCATCCGCCCGCAGCAGTTCCTGATGATCGGCAATTCGCCGGGCTCGGACATCGCGCCGGTGCTGCAGCTTGGCGCGAGTGCGGTCTATGTGCCCTACCACCTGTTGTGGGCGATGGAGCAGGGACACGGCTTCGATGCGGCGTCGCCGCGCCTGCGCCAGGTGAGCCGGGCCGCGGAGATTCCGGCGGCGGTGCGCGCGCTCGCTGCAGCGTGACTTGACGCGGCCGGCGGCAGCGTCGACGCTCGTGCTTCCCTTCGCCGGAGCGCACCATGAAACGGATGCTGTTGTGCACTGCGATCGCTCTGGTGCTGTCGTCCTGCGCCGGCAGCGGCAGGCGCGATCAACCGTCGCCGCTGACGATGGCCTCGGGTGCGCCACGCACGGCGGAGCAGATGCAGACCCGCATCGATGCCGTGGTGCTGAAGCTGCGCATCGATCCGAAACGGCGCGAGATCGCCGGCGATGCGACCCTGACCCTGCGCACCGACGCGCCGTTGTCGACGCTGGTGCTCGATCTCGACCGCCGTTATGCCATCGATGCGGTGGAACTCGCAGGTACCGTGCTGGCGGCGGCGCAATGGCGCAATCCTGACGGGCGCCTGCGCATCGACCTGACGCAGCCCAGCGCGACCGATGTGCCGTTCGACCTGCGCATTCGTTATTCCGGCGCGCCGCGCGTGGCCGAGCATGCGCCCTGGGACGGCGGTTTCGTGTGGGCGACGACGCCATCCGGTGCGCCCTGGATCGCGACGGCGGTGCAAGGCGAGGGCTGCGACCTGTTCTGGCCCTGCATCGACCATCCGGCCGCCGAACCGGGCGAGGTCGAACAGTTCATCACGGTGCCGGCGCCGCTGGTCGCGGCCGGCAACGGCATCGATCTCGGCATGACCGAACGCGACGGCTGGCGCACCTACCACTGGAAGACGGCGCATCCGAACACCTATGCCATCGCCTTGAACATCGCCCCGTATGCGCATCTCGAGGGCGAGTACCGCAGCCGCTACGGCAACAGCATCCCGCTGCATTTCTGGCACTTGCCGGAACGCGAGGAGGGCGCGCGCCGGCTGTTCGCGGAATTCCCGCGCATGCTCGACTTCTTCGAGCAGGTGATCGGTCCCTATCCGTTCGGCAGCGAGAAGATGGGCGTGGCCGAATCGCCGCATCTCGGCATGGAACATCAGACCATCAACGCCTACGGCAACGAATACCGGCTCGACGAATACGGCTTCGACTGGCTGCTCCAGCACGAGTTCGCGCACGAATGGTTTGGCAATCAGGTGACCAATGCCGACTGGGACGACATGTGGCTGCACGAAGGTTACGGCGCCTACATGCAACCGCTGTACTCGCAATGGCTGCAGGGCGACATGGCCTACCTCGCGCGGCTGTTCGAGCAGCGCAAGACGGTGCGCAACCAGTTCCCGATCGTGTCCGGGCGCACGCAGTGCGAACACATCGTCTACCACCCGGAGCATGGTCCCGGCGGCGACATCTACGTCAAGGGTTCGCTGGTGCTGCACAGCCTGCGCGCACTGATCGGCGACGAAGCGTTCTTCGAGGCGACGCGTCGCCTCGTCTACGGCACACGAGATCCGAAGCCCGGCGACATCCGGCCGCGTCTGGCCTCGACCCGCGACTTCATCGCCGATGTGAACGCCGCCGCCGGTCGCGACCTGCAATGGTTCTTCGATGTCTACCTGTACCAGGCGGCCTTGCCGGAGCTGCTGGAGACGCGCGACGCACATGGGCTGACGTTGCGCTGGAAGGTACCCGGCGACAAGGTCTTTCCGATGCCCGTGGACGTGCGCGTCAACGGCAAGCTGCAGACGCTGGACCTGGCGTCGGGCAGTGCCCGTGTCGCCGCCACGCGCGCCGACATCGTCATCGTCGATCCAGCCGGCAAGCTGTTGCGTGCGCTGCCGCACATCGACGCGTGGCAGCGATCGCAGGAAGCGCACGCGCCGCGACGCGTCACCCCGGTCGTGCCCGACGATCCCTGCCTGCCGCCGCGTTGAGCGAGTGCTAGTCTGCGCCCCTGTCCCGGACGGAGCGCGACGATGATCGACGATCGTGATGAGCCTTGGACCGACGCCACGCGGGCGCGCTGGCAGCGCATCCGCGACCATGCCTTCGAGGATGCGCAGGCGCCGCTGGATTTCGCCGCCAAGCTGGCGCACGAACAGGGCTGGTCGCGCAGCGAGGCGCGGG
>JBGASK010000065.1:0-17900 GCA_044229785.1 Ahniellaceae bacterium | reverse complement strand
CCGTCATCGCCTTGCGTTCCGGCGTCACCAGGTAGGCGTAGGCGCGGTGATGCGAACGCCCGACGCGTCCGCGCAACTGGTGCAGCTGGCTGAGGCCGAACTTGTCGGCACGATGGATGATGATGGTGTTCGCGCTCGGCACGTCGATGCCCGATTCGATGATGGTCGTGCACAACAGCACGTTGAAACGCTGGCGGTAGAAATCGAACATGACCTGTTCGAGGTCCTTCTCGGCCATCTGCCCGTGCGCGATGCGGATGCGCGCCTCCGGCACCAGTTCGGCCAGCGTCGCCGCCATCTTCTGGATGCTTTCGACTTCGTTGTGCAGGAAATAGATCTGTCCGCCGCGCGCGAGTTCGCGCTGGAAGGCTTCGCGCAACAGCGCGTTGTCCCATACCGTCACGAAGGTCTGCACCGCGACGCGATGCGCCGGCGGCGTGCCGATGATGCTGAGGTCGCGCAGGCCGGCCATGGCCATGTTCAAGGTGCGCGGAATCGGCGTCGCGGTCAGCGTCAGCAGGTCCACCTCGGCGCGCAGTCTTCGGAACATTTCCTTGTGGCGCACGCCGAAACGCTGCTCTTCGTCGACGATGACGAGACCGAGATCCTTGAAGCGCACTTCGGGCGCAAGCAGCTTGTGGGTGCCGATGATCACGTCGATCTTGCCGTCGGCGACGAGCTTCAAGGCTTCGTTCGTTTCCTTGACCGACTTGAACCGCGACAGCACTTCGACACGGATCGGCCAGTCGGCGAAACGATCGCGGAAGTTCTGGTAGTGCTGCTGCGCGAGCAGCGTGGTCGGCACCAGCACCGCGACCTGCTTGCCCGCCTGCGCAACGACGAAGGCCGCGCGCAGGGCGACTTCGGTCTTGCCGAAACCGACGTCGCCGCAGACCACGCGATCCATCGGCGAAGGCTTGCCGAGATCGGCGATCACCGCTTCGATCGCGCTCAACTGGTCCGGCGTTTCCTCGAACGGGAAACTTTCCGCGAACTGTTCGTAGGCCGGCACGTCGAGATGGATTTCCACGCCCGGCTTGGCCGCGCGTTTGGCATAGATCTCCAGCAATTCGGCCGCCGCGTCGCGCACCTTCTCGGCGGCCCTGCGCTTGGCCTTGGCCCAGGCTTCGCCGCCGAGCGAATGCAGCGGCGCGCTCTCGGGCGCGCTGCCGGTGTAGCGCCCGACCAGATGCAGGTTCGCGACCGGAACGTAGAGCTTGTCGCCCTTGGCGTATTCGATGGCGAGGAACTCGCCGGTCTCGCCGCCGATTTCAAGCGACATCAAGCCGAGATAACGCCCGACGCCGTGATCCTCGTGCACCACCGGCGCGCCGATGGCGAGTTCGCCGAGATCGCGGATGACGGTTTCAGGGTCGCGCCCGGCGCGTTTGCGGCGCCGCACCTGCTGCACGCGTTCGCCATGCAACTGGCGCTCGGTGAGCACGACGAGTTGCGGTTCGGCGAGCGCGAGTCCGTCGTCGAGCGCGGCGACGGTGATCGCGAAGCGGGCATCGGAATCCACGAAACCCTGCCACGAGCCGACCGTCAGCGGCCGCAAATCGAAGCCCGCGAGCAGGTCGATCAAGGCCTCGCGGCGGCCGGGCGAATCGGCCGCGATCAGCACGCGTCCGGGATAGCTGCGCAGGAACCGGCGCAACGCTGCGGCGGGGTCTTCATGCTTGCGTTCGATCGGCAGCATCGGCGCCGGCTGCGTGCCGAGCGATGTCGCCGCCCTGTCGCCGCCGGCCGGTACCAACTCGATGCGAGGGTGGCGGTTCAAGGCTTCGCGCAACTGCTGGGGCGGCAGGAACAGTTCCGCCGGCGCCAGCACCGGGCGTTCGATGTCGTGGCGACGCGCTTCGTGGCGTTCGCCGGTCTGCGTCCAGAAATGTTCGGCGGCTTCAAGCACACCGGGCGCGAGCGCGAATATCGCCGCACCGCCGAGATAATCGAACAGGGTGTCCAGCGACTCGAAGAACAGCGGCAGATAGGACTCGATGCCTGCCGGCGCCGCGCCTTCGCGCAGGTCGAGATACAGCGGCGAACGCCGCGGATCGATATCGAAGCGTTCGCGCAATTCGTTCTTGAAAGCCTTGGTCGCGGCTTCGGTCAACGGGAATTCGCGCGCCGGCAACATCGACACCGAATCGACCTTGTCCTGCGAGCGCTGCGTTTCCGGGTCGAAGGTGCGGATCGAATCGATTTCGTCGTCCAGCAATTCGATGCGATACGGCGCATCGGCGCCGGCGGGGTACAGATCGAGCAAGGCGCCGCGGGTGGCGTAGTCGCCCGGCTCGAACACTTGCGGCACGTGCCGATACCCGGCCGCTTCGAGACCGCGCTTCTCCTGTTCCAGATCGAACTTCTGCCCGACCTTCAGCACCAGGCTCTGGCCCGCCAGCCAGCGCTTCGGCGTCACCCGCTGCATCAGCGTCGACACCGGCACCACCAGCACGCCGCGTGTCAGCGACGGCAGGCGATACAGGGTCGCGATGCGCGACGCGACGATTTCCGAATGCGGCGAGAACACGTCGTAGGGCAACGTTTCCCAATCCGGCAGATGCAGCACCGGCAACGTGCCACCCGAAAACACTTTCAATTCGGTTTCAAGCGCATGCGCCGCGTGCGTGTCGGCCGTTACCGCGACCAGCAAGCCCGCATGTTTGCGCGCCGCCCGCGTGAGCGCCAAGGCCAGCGCCGAACCTTCCGGCGCGCGCCAATACGTGCGCAATTGCGAACCACCCGGCAGCACCGGGTCAAACACTGAACTCACGTCACATGACCAGCGAAAAAGCGGGGGCGAAGGATAGCGGCTGCGGCCCACGATATGCTCGCCGCATGAATCGTTCCAGTCGCCGATGGCCGCTGTTCGTCCTGCTGTCGCTTGCCAGCATCACCCTATACGTGTGGCCGATTCTGGGCAGTTCGGTGCTCGCCCAGACCGGGTTCGCGAGTTCGCGACGTGCGGTGCAGGCCGAGCTGCATGTTCGAGAGGACCTGGCGACACGACTGCGCGCCATCGGCTCGGACTGGGGCGCGCCGGTGTTCGTGCGCATCTTCAAGCAGGAACGCGAACTGGAGATCTGGGCGCGCACCGGCACCGGTGTCTACGCGTTGCTCGATACCTGGCCGATCTGCACGTATTCGGGCGCGCTCGGACCCAAGCAGCGCGAAGGCGATGGGCAGGCGCCGGAAGGCATCTATCAGGTCGGCGGCGGGCAACTGAATCCGCACAGCAGTTACCACCTGAGTTTCGATCTCGGCTATCCGAACGCCTTCGATCGCGCTCATGCCCGCACCGGCGCCTACCTGATGGTGCATGGCAGTTGCGTGTCCATCGGTTGTTACGCGATGACCGATACCGGTATCGAAGAGATCTACTCGCTCGTGGCCAGCGCACTCGCCCATGGGCAACGACAGGTTCAGGTGCATGCCCTGCCCTTCCGTTTCGATGGCGAATGGCAACGCGAACACGCCGCCTCGCCCTGGCTCGATTTCTGGCGCGATCTGGCGGTCATCGATGCGCGCTTCGAGGCCGATCGGCGTCCGCCCGAAGTGCGCGTGACGAGCAAGCGCTACGTGCTGCGTTGAACACGTGCAGTTGCTCCCGGTTCGGCGATGCGCCAACATGCATCGCAATTGCATCGCAGACGTCCCGACATGAAGACTGCAACCATTCCTTCGTTACGCGTCGACCCGGCGTTGCGCGAAGCCGCCGAGTCGGTACTCGATCAGGGCGAGACATTGTCTTCCTTCGTCGAAAGCGCCTTGCGCATGGGCATCGACCAGCGACGCGCACATCGTGAGTTCATTGCCCGCGGGCTGGCGTCCTACGCGGCGGCGAGTCAACGCGGCGATTTCAAACCCGCCGCCGACGTGATCCAGACACTGGAGCAGCGACTGGCTGCAGCGAAGGCCAAGGCGCGCAAGTGACCTTTGCGGTCGCATTCACGGCGGAAGCCGAATCCGACCTGATCCGCCTGTACGACTTTCTGCTCGATGCCAGCGACGGTGACTTCGAACTCGCGGAACGTGCCCTTCTGGCGATTCGTGAAGGTGTCCGCTTCCTTGAACGCTCGCCGTTCAGTTGCCGAAAAGCGCTGCCGAACGATCCGCTGCTCCGCGAACTGCTGATTCCCTTCGGCGCGGCCGGTTACGTCGCCTTGTTCAGGATTGCCGATGCCGCGAACGTCGTCATCGTCGCCGAGCGCCATCAGCGCGAAGACGACTACCGCTGAGCTACAGATCCGACAGGACGCGCTTCCGCCACCGATACACCGCATAGCCGCCGGCGAACAGCAGGGCGAGTGCAGCGGGCACGTAAAGCGTGGCGTAGTCGATGCGGGCGAACAGCAAGGCGCTGGCATAGCCGCCGATGAAAAAGGCGGAGATGACGATCAGGCAGAGCTGCAGGCGGCGCTTGTCGTAGCCGGAGCCGCGCAAGACGTGACCGAGCGTGATGCCGAGATCGGTGAACATGCCGGTGAGGTGCGAGGTGCGCAGCACCGTGCCGCTGTAGGTGGTCGCCATGGCGTTCTGCAGTCCGCAGGCGATGCCGACCAGGTAGATGCCGAGCGCGTCGTGGCGCATCAGCAGCCGTGCGGCGACGATCAGCAGCGTCGCTTCGATGACCAGCGCCACGCCGTAGCGCCGCCCGAGCCGCAACGCGCTGTGCCGCAGCAGCAGACCGCTGAGCATGGCGCCGAACACGAAGGCCGCGATGATCCAGAACCAGTGCGCAGCCATGCCGACATCGCGCTGCGCCAGCGCCATTGCGAGCAGCGAGGTGGTGCCGGTCAGGTGGCTGATGGCCTGCGGCTCGAAACTCAGGAAGCCGACGACATTCATCATGCCGGCCATGAAGGCCAGCCACCATGCCCAGATCCAGACCCAGGTCGGCAGTTTCGAGATCATCGTTCGAATCTAGCGCGTCGGGTGCGCCCGCGGCACCGCTAGACTGTGGCGAAACGCGGGAGAACGACATGGATCAGGCGACGATCGAGGCATGGGTGCGCGACTGGCCCGGTGTCACCCGGGAGATCAAATGGCACGACGACCTCGTGTTCATGGTCGCCGGCAAGATGTTCTGCGTGTATTGCTTCCAAGGCAAGAACCACGGCCAGGTGTCGTTCAAGGTCGGGGACGAGCGCTTCCTCGAATTCACAGACCGACCGCATGTCATCCCCGCGCCGTACATGGCGCGCGCGCACTGGATCTCGGTGCTTCCCTCGGCCCGGATGCCGGCAGACGAGATGCGTCCGCTGGTGCGCCACGCCTACGAACTGGTGCGCGCGAAACTGCCGAAGAAGACGCAGCGCGAACTGGGATCAGGCTGAGCGCAGGCGCTTGCTGACACGGACGATGCCGAGTTCGTCCGGATGGTGGCTGCGCTTGAAGCCGAGTTCGTCGCAGACCGCGAGCATGGCCGAATTCTCCTCGCGCACGTCGCCCCACAACACCTCGAGACGGCGCCGGCGGGCATAGTCGATCAGGCGCTTCATCAGGAAGATGCCGAGACCGAGGCCGCCGATCTCGCGGCCGACGATGATGGCGAATTCGGCGTCGCGGCGCTCGATGTCCAGGGCCAGACGCGCAACCGCGCCGATCAGGGCCTCACCCGCCGGCAAGGGCTCGGTGACGACCAATGCGAAGCCGCTGCCGCGCTCGAGTTCGCACAACTGGCGGGCGAAGGCCGAGGTCATTTCGGTGATCGGATGCAGGAAACGCAGCCGCACTTCCTCGGGGCTCAGTCGCGCGAAGCTTCGCCGCAGCGGTTCGACGTCGATCGGCTCGATCGGTCGCATCAGCACCTCGCGACCATTCGGCAGCCACAGCCGCTCGCGCCAGGGCCCGATGCGTTCGCGACGGATCGGCAGGTGCGGGACGGGCGTGTGCAGGACAGCGTTCATTTCGGCGTCCATTATGCACCGCAACATTCCGAGTCGATACTCGGATTATCGAGCAATCACCGATGTTTCAGCGCGATTCATGCGCGCAACAAACTGCCACGACATTGCACTGCACCACAACGACAGCGCCAGCGCTCGCGGTCCGTTGCAGCCATCTCGTGGCTGAGGCCAAGGGCGTAGTCGAAGCTCAGTTCCTCGCCGGCGCGGATCGGCCGCAGCGTGTCGATGAAAACGCGGTCGCGGCGCTCGTCGCCGTCGATGTTCACCCAGACCACGGCCTCGCAATTCGGGGCGCAACTGTGATTGATGAAGCGCGCGCTGCTGCCGCTCGCCGATCCGTCGATCAGCCAGCGGTCGTTGACCGCGAACAGGCAGGTTTCGCCCGAGCCGCTGTTGTCGCCGTAACGACGGAACGCTTCGGCGCTGTCGATGCGTTCGCCGCGGTATTCGAGCACTCGCACGTGCGCAGGCAGGTCGACATTCGCGAACACGCCGCGGCCATGGATCGGCGAGCGGCGCACGACGGTGCGCGGCGTGCTCACAAGGCCACGCCGACGCCGAACGACCAGTGTGCGTCGTCGAACTGGAAGCCCTGCTTCCACAGCGCCCAGCGCGCGTCGACCAGAATCGGATAGCGATACGGCGTCGCCCCGATCCGTCCTTCGGCCGAACCGAGCACGCGACCGCGCACGGTCACGTAGCGGCCTTCGGGCGCATCGAACCGCGTCAGCCGCTGCGGCACGCGAATGGCGAAACGTCCCTGCGTCGGCGCCTGCGTGATCGGGCGCTGGCGACGATCGAGCGGATGCGCCAGCACCTCGATCTCGCTGCCCTCGTCGTGGTCGCGCACGCCGACGATCATGCCGCCCCAGATCACGTCGACATCGCCGATGTCCGTGTCCGCCGCGACCTGCGCAGGCAGGTCGAGACGCGCACCGTCGACCAGGAACGGCGCCGGCGCCGTGCAGGCGCCGAGCACGGCGGCCAGCGCCGCGGCGACGATCAGTCTTCGACCAGCCATTCGAGCTTGAACTGCGCGTAGCGGCTGTGTGCCAGAGTCGTCGCCAGCGTCGGCAGGATTTCCGCCAGGGTGCGATCGAGCTTGTACGGCGCGTTGACGATGGCCATGCCGCAGCCGTTCAGGCGCAACGCCGAGTTGTCGGGGTGCACGCAAATCTCGGCGACCAGCACCTTGCGCATGCCCGACTCCTTCAACCAGCGATGGAACGGCAGCACCGACTGACGCAGCTTGATCGGATACCACACGGCATAGACGCCGTTCGCGAAACGCTTGTGCGCCGCCGCCAATGCCTCCTCGATGACGCGGAATTCCTGTTCCTGCGCCTCGAAAGGCGGATCGATCAGCACCAGGCCGCGTTTTTCCGGGGGCGGCAGCAAGGCCGACATCGCCTGATAGCCGTCGCGTTGATGCACGGCAACGCGCGCGTCGCGTGCGAACAGCTGCCGCAGAGACGCGATTTCGGCATTCTGCAGCTCGCAGACCATCAGCCGGTCGCTGTCGCGCAGCAACTGCGCGGCGATCAGCGGCGAACCCGGATAACTCTGGCTGCCGTTCTGCGATCGCACCAGGTTCAGGTACGCATGCACCAGGGTCGGCAGACGTTCGGCCGCCAACAGGCGCATCACGCCGTCGCGGAACTCGCCGGTCTTCAACGCTTCCTCGGACGCCAGCGAATAGCGCCCGGCGCCAGCGTGAGTGTCGAGCACGGCGAAGGGGGTCTGCTTGGTCTTCAGCGCTTCGATCAGCGCAATCAGCACGACATGCTTGAGCACATCGGCGAAATTGCCTGCGTGGTAGACGTGGCGGTAGTTCATCGGCCCCTTTCCATGGACACGGCAGCCGCGAGTATCTGCACGGGCGACGCCGGACCGCAAGGGGCCGACCGGATTCAGCCGACCAGCGCGATGCTGGCGCGTGCCAGCGCGAGGGCGAGCGCGGTCGCCGCCAGCACGTCGCTGGGATAGTGCAGGCCCAGCACGACCCGCGACAACGCCACCAGCAGCGCGAATGGCCACAGCAACACGCCAAGCCAGGGGAAATAATGCGTCGCCACCAACGTGAACGTCATCGCGTGCAGCGTATGTCCGGACGGGAACGAGAACTCGTCGAGCGGCGCCACGTGCGCGGTGATCGAACGATGCCGCGCATACGGCCGCGGTCGCCGCGTGCAGCGCTTCAGCCCGCGATACAGGCCCAAGGCAATGAGGCCGACGAAGGCCAGGTGCAGGCTGGCATGCAATCCCGCGAGCCCGCCGAAGATCGGCAGCACGGCCATCAGCACGTACCAGAACAGGCCGTCGCCAAGCCGGCTGACCAGGACAAAGCCGCGACGCACGTTCGGCCGGGTGCCGTACCGATTCATGTGCAGACAGAGCCGCAGTTCGGGCGCGGCCACCGGGCGATCGAACCAGGACAGGGCGCGCATCAGGCCACCCGCCCGAATGCGGGAGCGGATTCCGACAGGATGCGCACCAGCGCCTCGGCGACGCCGCGCTGGCTCAGGCCGCGCACGGTGTCGAGCGCCGCGATGGCGCAGCGACGACGAAGGTCGTCGCGCGTGGCGAGTTCGACCGCGGCGTGCACGAAGGCGTCCTCGTTCGCGAAGGCGACGGCCGCGCCCGAATGACCGTCGCGCAGATGTTCGCGCGCGGCGCCGTAATCGAAGGCGACGGCGGCGACGCCGCTGGCCATCGCCTCCAGCGTCACGTTGCCGAAGGTTTCGGTCAGGCTCGGGAACAGGAACAGGTCGCCGGAGGCGAAATGGGCGGCGAGCTCGTCGCCGCGGCGCAGCCCGACACATGCAAACTCGGGATGGCGTGCACGCAAGGCCGGCAGCGCCGGCCCGTCGCCGACGATGATGCAGCGCGCATCTGCGCGCACCGCCTGGATGGCGTGGAAGGCACGCGCCAGCAGCGCAAGATTCTTCTCGGCCGCGATGCGCCCGACGTGGATGACCGCGAGCTGACCCGGTTCGAGCCCCCACTGCGCACGCAAGGCCTCGCTGCGGCGGTCGGGATGGAACTGGCGCGTATCGACCGCACGCGCCAGATGGCGCACGTGGCGGAAACCGCGGAGATCGAGAAACTGCTGCAGTTCGCGCGTCGGCACCAGCGTCGCCTGGCCGCGATTGTGAAAGCGGCGCATCCACGCGAACGCCAGCGGCGTCAGCACGCCGGCGCCGTAGTGCGCGACGAATTCATCGAAGCGGGTGTGAAAGCCGGTAGCGACCGGAACGCCGAGCGCGTTCGCGACATTCAGCGCCGACCAGCCGAGCGGCCCCTCGGTCGCGACATAGGCCGCGTCCGGTCGCTGCGTGCGCCAGAGGTCGCGCAACGCAGCGCCGGCGGGCCAACCGAAGCGCAGTCCCGGATACCGCGGCAGGGCCGCGCCACGCACCCGGAACTCGCGCACCCCGGCGGGCAGCGCGACGGCCGTGACGCCGGGCTGCTCGGGCCGCGTCAGCAGCACCTCGTGACCCAGGGCCGCGAGGTGTTCGACGACATTCTGCACGGTCAACGCGACGCCGTTGATCTCGGGCGGAAAGGTTTCGGTGACGACGGCGATACGCATGCGCTTCCCCGGTTTCGACCATGCTGGCGGTGCGGCTTGACGCCCCGATGAAACGGCGATGACGGCCGCATGACTCGCTACCATCCGGCCATGCCGTCAAGGATCCTGCGTCTGCTGCGCTGCTGCGCCCTGCTCGTCCCGTGCGGGATGGCGTCCGCCGCGCAGTGGCAGGCCTTCGACGTCGACGACGGCCTGCCGCAGAACTCGGCGGTGGCGATGACGGTGGACCGCTTCGGCCTGCTCTGGGTCGGTACCGAAGACGGGCTGGCGCGTTTCGACGGCCAGCGCTTCGTTGCCTTCGACGATGCCGTCGACCGCGGCTGGCTCACCGGCAACTACATCGTGGCCCTGGCCAGCGACGACGAAGCCGTCTGGATCGCCGCCGAAAGCGGCGGCCTCGCCCGCTTCGATCTGGATCGCGAACGCTTCGATGTCGTGCCGCTGCGCGATCCCGATGGCGGCAGGCCGCTGAACATCTGGTCGCTGACGGTCGACGGCGACAGGCTCTGGGTCGGCACCCGCGACCGCGGGCTGTTCGCGCTCGACCGCAACCATCCCGAACAAGTCGTCGATCACTGGCACGAGGGCGCGAAGAAACCCGAACGGCGGCTGCGGCTGCGCGCAGTCCGCGATGCCGCCGTCGATGCCCGCGGGCGCGGTCTCTGGATCGCCGGCGTGGGCGGACTCTTCCACATCGACGCGGAACACGGCGCCGTGCAGTCCGCAACACTCGACGGCATCGACCCGCAACGCGCCGACCCCGACGTCGCCAGCGTGTTCGATCGCGCCGACGGTTCCCTCTGGCTCGGCCTGCGCAGCCACGGCGTGGCGCGCCGTCGCGAAGGCGCGCGCGAATTCGCCATCGTTCCGTTCGCCGCGATCGACGGTGCGGAAACCCCGGTGGTCAATCGCCTGATCGAGACCGCGAAGGGCCATATCGTCGCAGCCACCGATCGCGGGCTGCATCTGTACGACGCCGACTGCGACTGCTTCCGCGCCACCGCATCGGCGTCGCCGCTGCGCCGCGCGCTCGACGACGCGCTGGTGCTCAGCGTGGTCGACG
This sequence comes from Ahniellaceae bacterium, assembly GCA_044229785.1. Classification (GTDB taxonomy): domain Bacteria; phylum Pseudomonadota; class Gammaproteobacteria; order Xanthomonadales; family Ahniellaceae; genus JADKHK01. Next base: position 7,336 of record JBGASK010000065.1, on the reverse strand, counting down.
ACGGCGACGTCATCTGGGCCGGCAGCTGGAACCGCGGCCTGTTCCGCTTCGACCCGCAGGCGCCCGACTTCGACCTGCTCGCACCGACCGATCTCGGCGGCCGCGAAGCGCCGGTGGCGCCGCGTTCGTTGTACGTCGACCGCGAACAACGCCTCTGGGTCGGCAGTTTCGGGGCCGGCGCGCGTTACGCGACGATCGAAGATCGCCCGATGGCGCAATGGTCCTGGCAACGCTGGCTCGGCCAGGTCGGTTCGCGCGACCGTCAGGTCTGGGCCTTCGCCGAAAGCCGCGACGGCGACCTGTTCATCGGCAGCGACGTCGGCGTCACGCGCTGGCGCGACCAGGGACGCGATGTCGCACACCTCGATCTCGAGCCGGAGCAGATGGACGAGTTGCGTTGCCTGACCGCCGCGTCGGATGGCGCGATCTGGGCCAGCACCGTCGGCGGCGTCCATCGCATCGACCCGCACACGCTGGCGACGCGGCGCTTTGCCCGCGACGACGGCTTGAACGATCTGCGCGTTTATGCGCTGGCCGAATGGCCGCGCGGACGACTGACGATCGGCACCTGGTCCGGTCTGTACACGCTGGCGCTCGACGGCACGCGCATCCATGCGATGCCGTTGCGCATCCCGGGGCAGCCCCAGGGAAGCGGCCTGGTCTGGGACCTGCACACGGATGCCGAGGGCGGATTGTGGATCGGCACCAGCAATGGCCTGCTGCATCTCGATCGCAACGGCACGACCCGGCGTTTCGCCGAGGACGACGGTCTGCCGAACGACGTCGTCTACGCCATCGAAGCGCGGGGCGACCACGAACTCTGGCTCAGCACCAACCGCGGGCTTGCGCGCTTCGATCGGCGCAGCGGCCGCGCGATCGCCTTCGATGCGGAGGACGGACTGCAGGGCAACGAATTCGGCTTCGGCATGGCCGCGCAGGATGCCCGGGGCCGGATGTACTTCGCGGGGCTGGGCGGGGTCAGCCGCTTCGATCCGGCGCGCATGCAGATCGCGCCGCGTGCGCCCCGGCCGATGCTGACGCGCTTCTATCTGCGCGACCGCGAGATCGCCGTGGGCAGCGTCGTCAACGACGTCGTTCCGCTGCCGCAGAGCCTGTTCGCGACCGACCGCATCGCGCTCGGCTGGCGCGACCACGATCTCGGCTTCGCGTTCTCGGCACTGGCCGGCGATCCGACGGCAAGGCTGCGCTTTCGTTATCGCCTCGGCGGCAAGGACGACGACTGGATCGATGCCGGCGAGCGCCGCTACGTCAGCTACACCAACCTTGCGCCCGGCCAATATGCCTTCGCGGTGAAAGCCGCGGATCGCTTCGGGCGAGAAGGTCCGGTGCGCCGCATCCACATCGATCTCGCACCGCCGGTGTGGGCGACGTGGCCGTTCCGCATCGGTGCCGCGCTCGCCGCGATGATGCTGCTCGTCGCCGTACTCAATTGGCGCGTCGCGACGCTGAAACGCAGCCGCGAACAACTGGCCGCCGAAGTCGCCCGCCAGACCGAACGCATCCGCGTCCAGAACGAACAGCTCGAGGCCGCGAACCAGGCCTTGTTCGACCGCTCGATCCGCGATCCGCTCACCGGCGCGTTCAATCGTCGCCACTTCGGCGAACTGGCGGAGCAGGCCTATCTCGGTTGCCGCGCGCGGGCGCAACCGTTCGCGCTGATGCTGCTCGACCTCGACCATTTCAAGCAGATCAACGACCGCCACGGCCATGCCGCCGGCGATGCGGTGTTGTGCGCCGTCGCGCAGGCCATTCGTCCCTTGCTCGCCGGTCAGGAAGCGATGGCGCGCTGGGGCGGCGAGGAGTTCGTCGTGATGTGGCCGAACCATGATGTCGCGGCCGCGATGCGCCGAGCGCTCGCATTGCGCGACGTGCTGCGCGCACTGCGCATCGTGGGCAACGACACGCCGCTGCGCGTTACCGCCAGCTTCGGTCTGGCCTGTGCGACGACCACGCACCAGCCGGGTCTGGAGGCCTTGCTCGCCGAGGCCGACGCCGCGTTGTATCGGGCCAAGGCCGAGGGTCGCGACCGTGTGGTCGCCGCACCCGGGCCTGGCGCCTGATCACGGTCAGCCGCGCCGCGCGCACGGTCTGTCCCGCGTCACGTTTGTCCATCGATGCGCTCGTTAGCATCGTCGGGTCCAGGAGACCCGCCATGCTCAGAACCGTGTTGTTCAGTCTTGCCGTCCTTGCGGCCGGCGTCGTCCATGCCGGCGACGTGCCGCGCGGCAAACTGCCGCGTCAGGTCGTGCCCACGTCCTATGCCGTAGACCTGCGCATGGATGCGCGCGCCGATCGCTACAGCGGCGCCGTCGCCATCGAACTCGAGGTCAAGGAAGCGACCGACCATTTCTTCATTCATGCCCGCGGCAGCACGCTCAAGGACGTGCAGCTGATCCGTGCGCGCATGGCGCCGATCGCGGCGACGACCGATCTGGTCGATGCCGGCGGCGGGACCGTGCGCGTGACCAGCCCGCAACCGATCTCGCCCGGCCGCTGGCAGTTGCGGCTGAACTTCGACGCGCCCTACGACCAGCGCCTGCAGGGCGCCTACAAGGTCAAGACCGGCGGGCTCGACTACGTGATGACGCAGATGGAGCCGCTCGGCGCGCGCAACGCGTTCCCGAGCTTCGACGAACCCGCGTTCAAGACGCCGTGGACGTTCACGATCAGCGTGCCGAAGGGCGATACCGCCATCTTCAACACGCGGGAAACCGCTACCGAAACGCTGGCCGACGGCTGGGTGAAGCACCGCTATGCGCAGACGAAGCCGCTGCCGAGTTACCTGATCGCGTTCGCGGTCGGGCCGTGGGAACTGATCGAGTTCGACGCGATTCCGAAGACCACGCTGCGCGACCATGCGATCCCGCTGCGCGGCGTCGCCGCGAAAGGCCAGAGCCAGCGCATGAAATACATGCTCGGCGAGACCGCGAAGATCGTCGCGGCGCTCGAAGCCTACTTCGACTACCCGTATCCGTACGACAAGCTCGACCTGCTGGCCGCACCCGACTTCGCCTACGGCGCGATGGAGAACCCGGGCCTGATCACCTACCGCGATTCGCTGATGTTCGCCGACCTCAAGTCGGCCACCTCGCAGCGTCGCGGCGCGCTCGGCACGCACACGCACGAACTCGGCCACCAGTGGTTCGGCGACCTGGTGACGATGCCGTGGTGGGACGACATCTGGCTGAACGAAGCCTTCGCGACCTGGATCTCCGCCAAGATCGTGCACCAGATCTATCCTGAACTCGAAGCCGACATGGACCTGCTCGGCGGCGGTCTCGGCGCCATGGGTGCGGACAGCCTGGCAACGGCGCGACGCATCCACAATCCGGTCGACGACTGGACCGAAGTCAGCAGCACCTTCGACGGCATCACCTACCAGAAGGGCGGCGCGGTGCTGTCGATGATGGAACGCTATCTCGGCAAGGACAAATTCCGCGCCGCGTTGCGCTCCCACATGCGCAAGTTCGCATTCGGTTCCGCCACCAGCGTCGACCTCGGCGATTCGCTGGCCGCGCAGAGCGACAACCCGGAGATCCTGCGCAAGGCCTTCGCCAGCTTCACCGACCAGCCGGGTGTGCCGATGCTCGACACGACCCTGGCCTGCACCGACGGCAAGGCGACGCTGACCGTGAAGCAGTCGCGCTACGCGCCGATCGGCGCCAGCTTCGCGACCGACACGCAATGGCTGATCCCGATGTGCGTGCGTGTCGGTCGTGGCGATGCGAACACGACCGAGTGCCATCTGCTCGATGACGCCGCCGAAACCGTCGCGCTCGCCGGCGATGCCTGCCCGGACTACGTGCATCCGAATGCCGACGGCGCCGGTTACTACCGCTTCCGTCTCGACGCCGAGGCGCAGAACGCGCTGAATGCGGCCTTCGTGAAGCTCAATGCCTTCGAACAGCGCGTGCTCGCCGACAGCGTCGGCGCCGCATTCGACGCCGGCACCATGACCGTGGCGCAATACCTCGATGCCGCACCGCGTTTCGCCAAGGCGACGCAGGGCGACGTGATCACGGCACCGCTCGGCGATCTCGAATGGATCAAGGAGCGCGTGGCCACCGCCGCGCAACAGGAGCGCATCGACACCATGCTGCGCGACATCTGGGGTGCACAGCTGAAGACCCTCGGCGTCGACCACCGCGACGGCGACAGCGAAGCCACCAAGTCGCTGCGCGTCGATCTGGTCAACACCCTGTCCGAACATGGCCGGCCGCAGTGGCTGGTCGACGATCTGAGCGCACGCGGTCGCAAGATCATCGGTCTCGGCGGCGACGGCAAGCTCGACGTCGACGCGGTGCATCGCGATCTGCTCGGCGCGTCGTTGCGCACCGTTGCCCGTGTCGAGGGCAAGCCGGCGTTCGACCAGATCGAACGACATCTGGCGGCAAACGAGGATTCGGTGATCCGCGGCGCGCTGATGGGCGCGCTCGGCAACACCCGCGATCCGGCATTGCTGCAGCGTGCACTGAAGCTCGGCCTCGGTCCGTCGGTGAAGTCCGGCGAGATGATCCGTTTGTATTTCGGCGCGACCGAACAGCCCGAGAACCACGCCGCGATCTGGGCCTTCGTCCAGGAGAACTACGACGCGCTGCTGAACAAGCTGCCGTCGGTGTGGCAGGGCAAGATCGCCTTCTTCGGCAGTGCTGCATTGTGCAGCGCCGCCGGCGCCAACGAACTTCAGGCCTTCTTCGCCGACCGCGTCAAGGACCTCGAAGGTGGCCCGCGTGCGCTCGCCCAGGGCGTCGAAGGCGTGACGCTCTGCACCGCGCGCGTCGCCAAGCACCAACAGCACTGACCCGCTCGGCACCAAAACAAAAGGCCGCTGCAGCGATGCAGCGGCCTAGGTCGAATCGCGGTTGGAAACCGCTCCTACTTCGCGGCCATCAGCGCCAGCGTGGTGTCGAGCATGCGGTTCGAGAAGCCCCATTCGTTGTCGTACCACGAGCAGACCTTCACGAGCGTGCCGCCCATGACCTGGGTCAGGGTGCTGTCGTAGATCGAGCTGTGCGGGTCGTGGTTGAAGTCGACCGAGACCAGCGGCTGGGTGTTGAAGCCGAGGATGCCCTTGAGCGGGCCGTCCGAGGCGGCTTTCACGACGGCGTCGATCTCTTCCTTCGTGGTTTCGCGCTTGGCGACGAAGCTGAGGTCGACGACCGAGACATTGATGGTCGGCACGCGCATCGAGAAGCCGGTGAGCTTGCCGTTGAGTTCCGGCAGTACCAGGCCAACCGCGGCGGCGGCACCGGTCTTGGTCGGGATCTGCGACATCGTCGCGCTGCGTGCGCGACGCAGATCCTTGTGGAACACGTCGGTCAGCACCTGGTCATTGGTGTAGGCATGAATGGTGGTCATCAGGCCGTGCACGATGCCGATCTTTTCGTGCAGCACCTTCGCGAGCGGCGCCAGGCAGTTGGTCGTGCACGACGCGTTCGAGATCACGGTGTCGGAAGCTTTCAGCGTGTCGTGGTTGACGCCGAACACGACAGTGTTGTCGACGTCCTTTTCGCCCGGCGCCGAGATCACGACCTTTTTCGCACCCGCGGTGAGGTGCGCGCCGGCCTTGGCCTTCGAGGTGAACAGACCGGTGCATTCGAACACCACGTCGATGCCCAGTTCACCCCACGGCAGCTTGGCCGGATCGCGTTCGGCGCAGACGCGGATGCGGTCGCCGTTGACGATCATGTGATCGCCCTCGACGCTGACCTGGGCATTGAACTTGCCGTGCGCGGTGTCGTAACGCGTGAGATGCGCATTGGTTTCGGCGTCGCCGAGGTCGTTGATCGCGACGATGCGGATCTCGTTGTTGCGGCCCGCCTCGTACAACGCACGCAGGATGTTTCGGCCGATGCGGCCGTAGCCATTGATCGCGACCTTGATCGCCATGACGCACTCCGGAAACAGACAAAGGGGCTGGAATTCTAGCCGCCGGGGTTCGACCCCGGTACCCCGAAGCCGGTCAAATTCGGGGCGGGTGCGGGCTAGACTAGGACCTCGTCCCCGCGGATACCGCCATGGAACCTCTGCCGCCCGCCGCCACCGCCGCCATCGATACACCTGCGGCGCCGAAGCGCCGACGCTGGTTCTGGCGGTCATTGCTGCTCGTGCTGGTGCTGATCGCCGCCGTGTTCGCGGTGTTGATGTGGCGCTGGAGCACGCCGCCCGCGGCCTTCGATCCGCTGGTGCAGGCCAGGGCGCGCAATGGCTCGGGCGCGCTGGTCGTCGGTGTCGCCACCACGGCGACGCTGGCGCGGGTCGGCGAAATGCTGCTCGACAAGCACGGCGGCTACCTCTCGAACGACGTGACGCCGCCGAGCCTGTTCCTCGACGACATGCCGAACTGGGAGTTCGGCGTGATCGAACAAAACCGCGACCTGGCGCTGGCGCTGCGCCGCGACTTCTCGCGTTCGCTGACGCAGTCGATCGAGGACAAGGACCTGGCCGAGGCCCAGCCGCTGTTTTCGACCACCAACGACCGCTGGCTGCTGCCCTCGACCGAAAGCCAGTACCGCGCCGCGATCGAACGCATCGATGCGTATCGCATCCGTCTCGGCGACGGCGACGCCAACGACGCGCAGTTCTACGCACGCGCCGACAACCTCGCCGCTTATCTGGCGATGGTCGAGGCCCGCCTCGGCAGCCTGTCGCAACGTCTGTCGGCCGCGGTCGGCCCGACGCGCCAGGACACCGACCTCGCCAACGATCCGGCGGCACGCCAATCCAAGCCGAACGCCGCGCCGCGCGAAGTGCGCACGCCCTGGCGCGACATCGACGACGTGTTCTACGAAGCGCGCGGCAGCTGTTTCGCGCTGGTGCACTTCCTCAAGGCGATCGAACACGACTTCGCCGAAGTGCTGAAGGACAAGAACGCGACGGTGACGCTGCGCCAGATCATCGCCGAACTCGAAGCCACCCAGGAACCGCTCGGCAGCCCGGTCATCCTCAACGGTTCGCCCTACGGCTTCTTCGCCAACCATTCGCTGGTGATGGCCAACTACATCGCCCGCGCCAACGCGTCGATCATCGAATTGCGGAAGTTGCTGGAAAGAGGTTGATGGGTGTCGGGCCAGGAGGCCCTCCCACAGCCAGGAGGCCCTCCCACAGCCAGGAGGCCCTCCCACAGCCAGGAGGCCCTCCCACAGCCAGAAAGCCCTCCCACAGAAAGCAGGCCCTCCCACAGAGAGCAAAGAGCTTCTGCTGTCTCCTGGCTGTGGGAGGGCCTCCTGGCCCGACACCCATCAACCTCTTTCCAGCAACTTCCGCAATTCGATGATCGACGCGTTCGCGCGGGCGATGTAGTTGGCCATCACCA
>JBGASK010000171.1:0-4106 GCA_044229785.1 Ahniellaceae bacterium | reverse complement strand
GGCCAAGCCCACAGCGCCCGCCAAGGCCGTGGAGAAGAAAGCCGAAGCGCCGGCCGCCGCGGGCACGATTTCAATCGACGACTTCGGCAAGATCGACCTGCGCATCGCCCGCATCGTCGAAGCCGAAGCGGTGCCGGAAGCGGACAAGCTGCTGCGCCTGAAGCTGGACCTTGGCACCGAACAGCGACAGGTGTTTGCCGGCATCAAGTCGGCCTACGACCCGACTGCATTGGTTGGCCGCCTGACCGTCATGGTCGCCAACCTCGCCCCGCGCAAGATGAAGTTCGGCATGAGCGAAGGCATGGTGCTGGCCGCCTCCGACGATCGCGGCGGACCGTTCCTGCTCAGCCCCGACAGTGGCGCCCAGCCGGGCATGAAGGTGAAGTGAGGCATCGCGGGGCGGAGCCCGCTCCCACCTCGGCTTGATCAGACACTGCCGGAAAATTTTTGTGGGAGCGGGCTCCGCCCCGCGATCTCACCACCAGCAGTCACCACCGCGTCGCCCAGCGCGACGTCGGCGGATACCACAACATCGGCAGGCGTTCCGGCGGCGGGTCCGTTTCGCCCAACTGTCTTCCCAGCCACGCCGCGTGCATCGCGAACAGCGACTCGCGGATGCCGTCGCGGCGCGCGTCGGCCAGGGCTTGTTTCGCGGCCGCGATATCGCCGTCGCCGTGGGCGATGAATGCCTGCACGAGCCTGGGCAGCGCGGGATCGTTCGCATCCGCCTCGGGAACGGACAACAAGGTCGGCAACACGGTATCCGCGAGGCCGAGCATGCGTCGCGTCAACGCCAGATCGAGGCGCAGGCCGGCATACATCGACACGTCGTCGGCGCCGTCCAGCAGGCGCTGCGCTTCATCCGGATCGCCGCTGCGCAGCGCGGCAATGGCCGCGAGGATGGCGAGTTCCGGCACGCTGCGATGCGATCCTCCGGCGATCGCCTCGCGCTGCGCGCGTCGTGCCGCATCGAGCAGTTCCGGCCAGCGTCGCAATTCGCCGAGACACAACAGGCCAATGCGACTCAGCTTGTCGGCCAGATCGGGGCGATGCGCATCGGCCGCCGCCGCGACCTGCGCGTCGATGCCGGGCGCAACCGCATCGCAACGACCGCTGGCGAGGCCGACGGCCGCGGCGACGACATCGGCGGCGAGTGCGTCGCGTTCGCGCAGCGCCGGCAGCAGGCGCTCGACGTCGGCGCTGTCGCCCAGCATCGCGCGGTCGCCCAGCACGATGGTGGCGCGCTTCAGATCGAGCTGGCCGGCGTCGATCACCGCCAGTTCGCGGCGCGCGCCGGCATCGTCGCCGCGCAACAGCGATTGATGCGCCAAGGCCAGCCGCAACTTCCACGCGCTCGGCCGCAGATCGAGTGCGGCGCGCAGGATGCGCTGGGTCTGCAACGGCGACTCGTCCTCGCTCTTGAGCCAGTCGCGCAGCAGGCCGAAATAGGCATCGCGCCGCTCGCGCAACAAGGCATCGAGTCGGGTCAATTGGGTGTTGCCGCCTTCGCCGCGCTCCCAGGTCGCGAGATAGAGCACCGGCACCCGATGCGGTTGCCCGCTGTCGGCGGCGTGCATCAGTGCCCCGGCGCGCGGGCGATCGCCTTCGGCATCGGCCGCCAGGGCCAGACGCACCGACGCTGCGGCATCGGCCGGCAAGCCATCGAGATCGGCGACCACGATGCCGAGGCCGGCGTCGATCGGCGTGGCGCGCTGTTGCGTCCGCCATTGCCAAGCGGCAGCACCGGCCATGACCGCGATCGCAACCAGGACCGGAAACACTTCGATTCGCGGCCAGCGCGATGGTCGCCACCACGCCGCCGCGCGCGGTCTGCGGCCCGCCAGCCAGCGGTCCAGGTCATCCGCCAACGCGCTGCCGTCGGCGTAACGGCGCGCCGGATCGGGATGACGCGCACAGCCGATGATGGCCTGCAGCCGTCTCGTCTCGCGCGCATCGAGCGCGGTCGCGGCCGGCGCCGTCGCATCGAGGCCGAAGACGCTGTCGAGCAGCATGGTGCCGAGCGCGTAGACATCGGCCGTGGCGCCGACCGACTCGCCGCGAAACTGTTCGGGCGCTGCGTATCGCGGCGTCAGCATGCGTTCGCCGGTCTGGGTCAGCGCCGTCATCGCCTCGTCCGCCATCGGCTTGGCGATGCCGAAGTCGAGCAGATGGACCTGGCCGTCGGTGCCGATCATCAGGTTCGACGGCTTGATGTCGCGATGCACCACGCCGCAGCCGTGCGCGACCCCGGCCAGGCGCGCTGCCCGCGCGATCCAGCCGATGCGCTCGCGCGGCGGACGATCCAGTTCGGCCAATGCGAAGGATTCGCCGCGAACCCGCTCCAGCACCAGGTAGGGCGACCCATCGTCGTCGGTTTCCAGCGCCAGCGGACGCACGATGCCGGCATGGTCGACGCGTTGCATCAACTCGAACTCGCGCGCCAGGCGGCGCATCAGCGTGGGCGTGGCGAGGTGCGGACGCACGCGCTTGATCGCCACCTCGCGGCCGTCGCGAAGGTCGGTCGCGGCGTAGACCAGACCCATGCCGCCTTCGCCCAGCACGCTGTCCAGCCGGTAGTTGCCGAGGCGCCGCCCCGATTCGACCGGTTCGACCGGTTCGGCTGCGCGGCGCGCGCGCCAGCCCGGGGCGGTGTCGTCGTCAGGATGCGGAGCGGACGGTTCGGACTCGTGCACGGGTCTGGGCTCGCGAGGCGACGCCAGCATAACGCCGCAGTGCTTGCGTTGCGGGCGCCCACAACGCACCATCCGTCCATGTCCGCATCCAAGACCATCGCCGTCGTCGGCGTCTCCGAGGAGACGACCGCCTTTCTGCGCCTGTTGCTGCGCAAGATCTCGGCCAAGTCGGAGACGAAATGGGCCTGGGGCAATGAGGAAGGCGCCGATCTGGTCATCGTCGATCCGAACGTGCTGGTCGGCGAGGCCGCCCGCATCAAGGCGGAATCCTCCGGCGTGCACTACGCGGTCCTGATCGAGGCCGATGAGCCGGCACACGACGAATTGGTGCTCCGCCACCCGCTCGACGCCGACCAACTGGCTCAGGTCGTCGCCGCCGCGGCCAGGCCGCGTCAGGCCAGCGCCGGCATCAGTCATGTCGACGAAAACTTCTACGAACAACAGGCGCCGGCATCGACCGCCGCGCCGTCCTGGCAGGGTGCGCTGAGCGACTCATTCAAGGAGCGCGCGCAACAGACGAAGGCCGCACTGCTCGGCGTCACCGCAGCGGACGGTCTGGAAGTGGTGATCAAGCGCGAAAGGGAACAGCAGGAAGAGCCGGATTTCCGCAAGGTGAACTTGGCCGATGCGACGGTCGACGGCCTTGGCACGGCGTCGGCCGGCTCGAGCAATGCGCGCGCCGAAAACCGGGCCATCCAGCGCACCGGCGCCATCCAGGCCGGCATTTCCGGCGCTCGTGACGGCGCATTGATGACGAACGCGCCCTTGATCGGTGCCGCCGCCGAACCCGATGCCGGCGAACTGCCGCACTTCCTGGAAGCCGAGGTTCTGGGTGGCCCGTCGCAGATCCAGATCGGCGACGCCCCTGCGCTGACGCTGGACCCGAAGAACGAGGCCTTCCATGCAGACGCCAGCCTGTCGGCGCTGGAATCCTACGGGCGTGGCAAGCTGCAGCGTTCGGCGTGGAAGAAGCTGACCACGTCGGAACTGAACCAGGCGCGTGCGTCGGCCCCGTCGCGGCCTTACTGGCACCTGCGCTGGCTGCACGCCCTGCTGCAGTCGAACGGGCGCCTGGCGACGCATCTCGATCCTGGCGGCACCTATCGCCTCAAGGAACAGGTGTTCATCGAACCCGGCTACCGCTCGCACGGTGCGGTCGCGGCGGTGATGGATCATCCCCTGCGCCTGAACGAGATCTCGGCCATGGCCAAGACCCGCATGGAAACGGTCTTCGATCTGGTCAATGCCTACGACGCCGTCGGCCGCATCGAGTGGACGCCACGCCAGCGCCTGGCCACGCAGCCGACCATCGAAGAGAAGCAGAAGGGCCTGCTGAACAAGCTGAAGTGGCCCTTCGGCAAGGGCTGAGCCCGGACCCGGCCGAGCGCTCGGCCCGAAAAAGCGCCCGAGACC
>JBGASK010000064.1:0-20269 GCA_044229785.1 Ahniellaceae bacterium | reverse complement strand
CCCGCGATCGGTTCGGACATCGCGGGACGGAGCCCGCTTCCACAAGGCAAGCTCCTGCATTCGATAGAATGCCTGGCTGCATCTTCCGGAGTCGCCATGTCCGCATTGATCTCCTGTCACGCCGTGCTCGCCGTCGAGCTCGTGCCCGAGGGCGGGCCGAAAAGTCTGGGTCTGCCGCTGGAATCGGCGCATCTGCTCGGCGAGAAGATCGGCAACGACCTGGCGCGGCTGCTGCCCGGCATCGAAACGATGGGGCTCGCGGTCTCGGCCGCGCTCTACGACGCCGCGCAGGTATTGCGCCCGGGCTGGCCGATCCACGCCGAACTCGCGATCATGCACCAGCAGGCGCAGCGCGGCAGCTGGATGCCGGCCATCACCAGCTTCGGCGCGTCGGCGGGACGCATGGCCGCGCCGGTGCTGGAACCGGACGCACGCCTGATCGGCAGCCCCTTGCTGCTCGTGCCTTTCGTGCTGGTGGGGCACGCGCACGACGCCGAACAGGTCGGGGCGGCGATGGAGCGCGACTTCGAAGAGAAGGGCCTGGCCGATTCGGCGACCACGCTGTTCCTCAACGAGGCCTTCTCGATCCGCACCGAACATGCCCGTTACCTGACCCGGAACGATCTCTGCGCGCTGATGGCGATGCAGTACGAACACGCCGGCTTCGCCGCGTTGTGGTCGATCGTCGAATGCGCGCTGCTGTCGCCGGGTCGCGACGAATCGGTCGATCTGGACGGCGGCGTCCACGTGGACTATCGCGGCGGGCGCCTGAGCCTGCGCGGCGACGCGGCATCGCCGGGCTATCGTCAGGCGGCGGCCGTCCTGGCCGCACATGGGCTGCCCGCGAACGCGAGCTGATCAGTCGGCGCTGACGGTGCGGGTCTTGGCCCAGTCGCGCAGTTGCTGCACCGGTTCGGCCATCAGCACCGACAGCGGACGTGTCGCCTTGAGCTCCGAAACCAGGTGACGCTGCTGCAGCGGCACGCCGTCGGCATGGGCGGCATAGAGCGCGGCAACGATGCCCTGTTCGATCTCGGCACCCGAGAAACCCTCGCTGGCCGCGACCAGGGCGTCGAGGTCGAAGTCGTTGCGGTCGAGCTTGCGCTTGTCGAAATGCACGCGAAAGATCGCGTGGCGCGCGTCCGCCGCCGGCAGGTCGATGAAGAAGATCTCGTCGAAGCGGCCCTTGCGCAGCAGTTCCGGCGGCAGCCGCGACACGTCGTTCGCGGTCGCGACCAGGAACACCGGATGCTTGCGTTCGGCCATCCAGGTGAGCAGGGCGCCGAGCACGCGCCGCGACACGCCGTCGTCGCTGTCCGAGGTGGCGAGGCCTTTCTCGATCTCGTCGCACCACAACACGCAAGGCGCCAGTGCTTCGGCATTCTTCAGCGACTCGCGCAGGTTGCGCTCGGTTTCGCCATGAAACTTGTTGTACAGCGCGCCGAAGTCGAGGCGCACCAGCGGTACGCCGAAGGAGCCGGCGATGGCCTTGGCCGCAAGACTCTTGCCGCAGCCCTGCACGCCGAGCAGCAGCAGGCCCTTGGGCGGGTCGAGTCCTTCGACCTTGTTTTCGCCGAGGAAGATGGCGCGGCGCTGTTCCACCCAGCGTTTCAGTCGGGTCAATCCGGCGACGTCGGCGAAGGCGGCGGTCTCGTATTCGAAATGCAGCACGCCGTCGCGGTTCAGCAGGTCGAACTTCAGGCGCGCCAGCTCCGGCAGGTCGCTCATGCCGATGGCGCCGTCGCGGAACACCAGCTGCCGGGCGATGCGGCGCGCGTCCGGCAGCTTCAGCCCGAGCAGATTGCGCACGATGGTCTTGAGCGCGACTGCGTCGATCTCGACGCGCCGGCCGCCGTGTTCGCGCGAGTACTCGAACGCGGCTTCACGCACCAGTTTGCCGAGCGCGGCTTCGTCCGGCAGCTTCAGGTCCACGCGCACGGTATGCGCTTCGATCTCCTTGGGAATCTCGATGCCGACGCCGATCAGCACCAGGGTGTGCGCCGCGGTGTTGGCGCGATCGACGATCTCGCGCACGAAGCGCATCGTCATCGGATAACGCAGATAGCCGTGGAAATCGCAGAGCAGGAAGATCGCGCGTTCGCGCTGTTCCTTGACGAATTGCAGCGTGGCCGTGGCTTCGACCGCGCCGAGCGGCGGTTCGTCCAGCGTCATGTCGAGGCGCTGCAGGCCGTCGGTCCACTTGTACAGCGGCCGCCAGACCTTGCCGATGACATGGCGAAAGCTTTCGACGACCCGCGCCTCTTCGGCGGTATCGATGGCGATGACGGGATGGCCGGCGCGGATCAGGCTGGCGAGGTTGTCGAGGTCGGGCATGGTCGGACGGCCAAGGCAAGGCCGCTACTGTGTCCGGAATCGTCGCGTTTGTCGAAAGCGGGCGGGCGACGAACGGAGCGCGGCTGAATGAACATGCGCCGCAGCACGGCAGGGCCGCGCGGCTGTCGTATGCTTGGGTTTACCGTAAGCCGGAGATTTCCGATGAAGCATCTTTCCCGCGGGCTGTGGCTCGCCTTGCTGGCTGTTCCCCTGTGGTCCGCCGCGGCCGAATTGCCGAGCCGGCGCTATCAGCTGCCGATCGACCCGGGCGCGCAGGCGCTGCAGACGCCGGTGCTGAATGCCGAGAAGGCGCTGGCCGAGGATGCGCTCGCCGACAAGGGCGCGCCGCTGCGTTACGCGATCCTGCACAAGGCGTCGGTGAGCCTGGCGGATCGCAGCAAGTTCGCGGTGGGGCGCTGGAGCACGGTCGATGCCGAACACGACCTGTGGCGCACGCGCATCGACGCGCCGGGTGCGGTGTCGATCGACCTGGCGCTCGCGCCTTTCCATCTGCCGGAAGGTGCGGAAGTGTGGCTGAGCGATGCCGCCGGCAAACTCGTGCGCGGGCCCTACACGGCCGCGGACAATCCGAAGTTCGGGGAGTTCTGGACGCCCTACGTGCCGGGTGACGTCGCGTATCTGGAGGTATTAGTGCCGAAGGCGCGGCGAGGCGAATTGCAGCTCGGCATCAAGAGCGTGCAGCAGGCCTATCGTTCGATCGAGAGCGGCGAATCGCCGTTCGCGAAGTCGGGCAGCTGCAATGTCGATACGGTCTGCCCGCAAGGCGACGGCTACCGCGACCAGATCAATGCGGTGGCGATGTATACATTTGCCGGGTTTGCTTGTTCAGGAGAGCTGATCAACAACACGTCACAAGACAATCGCAAGCTGCTCATCACGGCTGGTCACTGCGTCAATACGCAGTCCGAAGCGAACACGATCGTCGCCTATTGGAGGTATGAAAGCCCGATCTGCAGGGCTGTAGGATCGACTGATAGCGGCACGCCGATCAGCACCAGCGGTAACTCCATCGTGCAGACGGGCGGTGCGACGCTGAGAGCGACTTATGCCCAAGCTGATACGACCCTGGTGGAATTGAATACTGCCGTACCGTTGGAGGCCAATCCCTACTGGTTGGGTTGGGATCGAACCGACAACGCTGTGGCTTCGGCCGTCACGATCCATCATCCGAACGGCGACGAGAAGCGGATCAGTTTCGAGGACCAACCACTGTCGATTTCCGACGTCAATCCAAGTCCAGGAGACCTCCCAGGCGAGAAGCACTGGAGGGTGGCGGATTGGGATCTGGGCACCACCGAACGAGGTTCTTCCGGTTCGGTATTGATGAACCCGCAGAAGCGGTTGATCGGCGTGCTGTCAGGAGGGAGCGCCCAATGCGGGAATAATCTCGCCGACTACTACGGTCGCCTGAGTGTGGCCTGGGAAGGCGGCGGCACGGCCGCGTCGCGCGTGAAGGACTGGCTCGATCCGGGCAGTACCGGCGCCACCGGCATCGACGGCAAGAGCACCTGTGCCAAACCGACCGTCGCGCTGAGCCTCGGCACGGCGAATCCGACCACCGATGCCGAGATCACGATCAATGCCGCGATCAGCGGCGGCACCGGACCGTACACGCTGGACTGGGACGTCGATGCCGACGGTCTGGTCGACCGCCATGTCACCGGCGTCGCCGGCAACACCTCGCTGGCGCCGCGTTATCCGAGCCGCCGCAACACCACCGTCAGCCTCGTCGTCACCGACGCCACCGGCTGCGTCGGCAGCACCGCGGAATTGCCGCTCGGCGTGCGCGGTCCGCAGTTGTCGGCCTCGGCCAATGGCGGCGCGACCCAGGCCTGCGGCGACGGCGACGCGAACGTCGAACCCGGCGAAATCTGGAACGTCCCGGTGCGCGTGAACAACACCGGCGAAGACGCCATGAACGATGGTCTGGCCGTGTTCGCCGGCGGTTCCGCGCCTGGCACCAGCAGCGGCGGCGGTGGCGGCATCAGCGACGGCTTCGGTTATCGCGCGCTGGCCAGCGCCGCCTCGTCGTCCTGCCGCTACCAGCCGGTCGACATGAGCGGCGCCAGCGCCCTGGTGCCGACGGTCGGCCCGCACGTCACCAGCGCGGCCGCCAGCGACGAAGGTTATGTCGCCAACCTCGCCGTCGGCGGCGGCGCGCCGTTCAATTTCTACGGCAGCAACATCACCAGCCTGATGATGTCGACCAATGGCTATCTGTCGACGAACGCGGCGGACGGCGGCGACGACTACGCCGCGGCCTGCGGCGTCGATGCGCACCAGGGCGTGGTCGACGGCCGCATCCAGGTCCTGCACGACGACCTGGTGATCCAGTCCGGCGGCAGCCTCAAGCACCAGCATTTCAACACCTGCCCGCGCGCTGCCGACGCCGGCAGCGCCAGCCAGGGTTGCACCGTGTTCGAATGGCGCAACATGGGACGTTATTCCAGCGGCAGCTCGGCCACCGGCAATGCGGTGTTCCAGGCCATCCTGTACGACCAGAGCTACGAGATCGTCTACCAGTACGTGACCGCCGACCCGACCAATGGCGGCAATGCCTCGATCGGCCTGCAGAGCCCCGACGAAACCCTCCGCTTCGACTACCAGTGCGACAGCGCGAACGCCGCACCGTCGGGCAACTCGGTCTGCTTCTTCCATCCCAACGCCTTGCCGGCCGATCTGGCCGAAGCCAAGGTGCACATCGTCTCGGGCGCGGCCACGCTCGGTGATCTCGCCGCCGCGGCCGGCGCGGACACCACGGTGAAGGCCTACATCGATCCCGCCGCCCAGTGCGGCGCGCGCGCGGCGGTGAGTTTCCTCGGCGGCGTCGACGACTATGCCTACAGCTTCGTCCCGAGCAAGGTCCTCGACGTGGCCATGCCGGCCAGCGGCAATTGCCAGGTCGCGACCCAGTGCGCAGCGCAGTTGCAGGCTTTCGGCACACCACCGGCGGGCGGCGTGTACTTCAATACCGCGCGTCCCGGCAATGGCCAGAACATCTTCAGCATCGGCAGCACCTTCAGCGCGGCCTGGTTCACCGCCAAACCCGACCGCAGCCCGGTCTGGTACCTCAACGTCGGTCCGTGGGACCCGGCGTTCGCACAGGCGGTGACCGACGTGCGCAAGTTCACGCGCACGTCGTCGGCGCCCTTCGCCGTGACGTCGACCTCGCGCGGCACCGCTTGGTACGCGCGCGGCGATGACGACTCCGCCTATGTCAACGCCTGGTACCTCGACGGCGTCTGGGGCGGCGAGAAACAGACGCGCTTCTATGCGACCGCGGACCTGCCGACGCCGAACCACACCGGCGGCTGGGCCAATGCGAACGAGTCCGGATGGGGGCTGGTGATCGACGAGCATCGCGTGCTCGGGCAGGACGCGACCGGCATCCTCGCCTATCTGTACGACGGCCAGAACGAACCGCGCTGGACCATCGCCGAACAGCCGAACACATCGACGACCCAGACGCACAGCGTCTATTTCGTGCATTGCCCGTCCTGCCCGTATTTCCCGAACCTCGGCACCAACCCGCAGGTGGTCGGCACGATTTCGCGCAGCTACCAGTCGCAGACGGCCGGCACCTTCGACGTGAACTTCACCTGGCCGGCCACGTTCGGCGGCGGCTGGAGCCGCACGTCGTTCCCGCTGCAACTGATCACCCCACCCTTGAGTCCGAGCCCATGATTCGACACTGGATCGCCCTGCGTCACGCCCACGCCGAAGCGCAGAGCGCCGATGGCAACGATTTTTCGCGCGAACTGTCCGAGCGCGGCCGCGAGGAAGCGCGCCGCGCCGCCGATGCGCTCGCCGCCATGCTCGACGGGCGCGTGCCGCGCATCGTCGCCTCGCCGGCGGCGCGGGCCGAAGCCACGGCGCAGATCGTCGCCGATCGATTGGGCGACACCGTCGGCTACAACGCCCGCATCTACGACGCCACGCCGGGCGCGCTGCTCGACGTCTTCAACGCCACCGGACCGACCGAAACGGTGTTGCTGGTCGGACACAACCCGGGCATCGAGGAACTGGTCGCGCTGCTCGTCGACGGCCGTTCGCAGGCGCACCGCGGCATGCCCACGGCCGGCCTTGCGGTCGTCGACGTGCCGGACGGAATGGTCGAACCTGGGCAGGGCAAGCTGCGCGCGTTCTGGGCGCCCTGATCCGCCGCAATGCGCGCGCTTGTCGCTGCCTGCGTGTTGCTGCTGATGATGGCACCGGTGCGGGCAGGCGACGGTTACGTGCTCGATGCCGAGGCCTCGCGCGTGCGCTTCCAGTTGCATGCGCTCGGCTGGTGGCCGGTGCGCGGGGAGGCGCGCGCGGAGGGCGCGGTCACGCGTGAAGACGCACGCCTGCGCATCGACGTGCGGGTGCCGCTCGCCGGCCTGCAGATGGGACGCGAGGGTTATCGCGACTGGGCCCTGTCGCCGGAGTTCTTCTGGGCCGCGCGCCATCCCGAACTGACCTTCCGCGCCGATGCGCTCGCGCCGGCCGACTTGCGCGCCGGCGGCGAGATCCGCGGCGAGCTGCAGGTGCGCGGGCGGCGTCGCGTGGTGCGCTTCGCCCTGATCGACAGCGATTGCAGCGACGCGGCGAGCGGCTGTCGCGTGCAGGCCAGCGGCGAGTTGTCGCGGCGCGAGTTCGGCATGCGCTCGCGGCGCATGACCCTCGGCGACCGCATTCGCATCGAGCTCGATTTGCGGCTGGTGGCGACGCCATGATGCGCTTGCGTACGCGATTCGCACCCACAAAAGCATTGCAACTTCTGATGCTGTTGCTGGTGTTGGGCGGCTGCGCCGACCATCGGCGCCTGATCCGCGAGGCCGAGGATCTGGTCGCGCAGACGCAGCCGCTGGAATCGACCTGCAGCCGCATCGATCGCTGCGCCGTCGAATCGCCGCTGGTCGACGACGCGAAGACGCGCACCGCCAACGGGCAACACGGCGCGATCCTGCTGAACGATGCGGAAGCGGCACTGGTTGCGCGCATCCATCTGATCCGCGCCGCGCGCGAATCGATCGAGCTGCAGACCTTCATCTTCGCCAACGACGACGTCGGCCTGCTGATGCTCGGCGAACTGCTGGCCGCGGCGCGGCGCGGCGTGCGCGTGCGGGTGTTGTCCGACCAGCTGTTCTCGATCGACAACCGCCGTTTCCTGGCGCGCCTGGCGCGCGAACACGCGAACTTCGAATTCCGCCTCTACAACCCGACCTTCAACGAGGCACGCACCGCGCCGCTGGAATTCGCGGCCGGCATCATTTGCTGCTTCCTGCGTTTCAACCAGCGCAGCCACAACAAGCTGCTGCTGGTCGACGGCCGTTTCGGCATCGTCGGCGGGCGCAACATCGAAGAGCGTTATTTCGATTTCGGCGACGAGTACAACTATTACGACCGCGACCTGCTGGTCTACGGCGGCGTCGGGCAGGCGATGGGCGCGTCGTTCGAACGCTTCTGGTCGCATCCGAAGACGGTGCCGCTGGCCCAGCTCAAGGACGTGGCGCAACGCATCGTCGAGGCCGGGCGCGATCCGCCGCCGCTGCCGGCGCCGACGCTGGATCATCCGGATCGACTGGTGCGCGTGCAGTCGCTCGCCGACGACCGCGACTACCTGCAACGCGCACTGCTCGATCATGCGCTGAGCGTGGCCGAGGTCGAATACTTCTCCGATCCGCCGGACAAGCCGAACGCGTCCGAGCGCGACGAACACGGCGACCTGACCGCGCTGATCGGACGCATCGTCACCGATGCCGAGCGCGAGATCGTGTTGCAGACGCCGTATCTCGTGTTGTCGCGGCCGGCGCGCAAGGCCTTTCTCGGGCTGCGCCGCGACCACCCCGATCTGCGCGTGATCGTGTCGACCAACAGCCTGGCCGCGACCGACGCCTTCCCGGTCTACGCGATCTCGCACAAGCGGCGCCGCTACTACCTCGAACACCTCGGTTTCGAGATCCACGAGTTCAAGCCCTATCCCGGCCGCAGCGAGGCCGCGATCGATGCCGGCAAGCCGCCCGGCATGGTGCGCTCGGCACTGAAGATCCGCACCCGCAAGGCGGTGCCGCTGCGCCGCGACACCGTGCGCCGCGGCCTGCACGCGAAATCGATGGTCGTCGACGGGGCCATCAGCCTGATCGGCTCGCACAACTTCGACCCGCGCTCGGAGGGGCTGAACAGCGAAAACGGCGTGATCGTGCGCGACGCCGGTTTCGCCGCCGAACTGAAACGGGCGATCGGCCACGACATCGGTCCGGACCAGAGCTGGGTGGTTGCGAAGAAGCCCGACCGCGGCCTGCTGACGCCGATCAACCAGGGCATCGAATTCGTGTCGGAGAAGCTGCCGGTGTTCGACATCTGGCCCTGGCGCTACGCCACCAGCTACGAATTGCGCCCGGAATGCGCGCCGGTGCCGCCGAGCGATCCGGATTTCCTGAATTGTTACGTGCGTGTCGGCGACTTTCCGGAGGTCGACCTGGCCGCAAAAGGCATCTATACCCGCATTCTCACGGCATTTGGCGTCGGCCTGTCGCCGATCCTGTAAGGCCAGCGTTCCGCAATTGACGCTGCCCGGGCCGCTGGCTAGTCTGCGGCGGATTCTTCGCGAGGGCTTGCCATGGGTTTGTCGATCAACATCGAACTGTCGGACAACGATCTGGACCATTTCCAGGAAGTGCTGAAGCGCGCACACCAGACCGCCGGCAGCAAGTCGTCGCGCGAGATCACCGATGCCGCCAGCAAGCTGCTGGAAGACGCACATGCCAGCCATGCGCCGGAATTCATCACCGAACGACTGGCCAAGCTCGACGCGCTGATCAACATGGTCCACGACGAAGGCTGGGGCCTGCCGGAAGAGGACAAGGCGCGCGTGCTGACGGCGCTGACCTATTTCGCCGACCCGAAGGACGTGATCCCGGACAACGTGCCGGTGGTCGGCTACCTCGACGACGCCATCATGATCGAACTCTGCGTGCGCGAGCTGAAGCACGAGGTCGAGGCGTATGACGACTTCTGCTCGTTCCGCAAGCACGAAGCCGAGGAACGCGGCCTCGACCCGGCCACGCTGAATCGCGCCGAGTGGATGGAAGACCGCCGCCAGGAATTGCAGGACCGCATGCGCCGTCGCCGCGATCGCGACAGCTACACCGGCTCCTCGGGCGTCGGCCTGTTCCGCTTCCGCTGAGCCCTCGCGCTCATGCACGAACGGGGCAGCTTCGGCTGCCCTTTTCATTTCCGCGCCGCCGTCCCGATGCGATGATGCGGCCACGACGATCTCGACACGGATGATCCGATGCACGGCATGCACTGGCTGGAACAGGCGCTGATCCTGCTGCTCGCGGCGGTGGTCGCGGTGCCGGTGTTCACGCGTTTCCGGCTCGGTGCGGTGCTGGCTTATCTGTGTGCGGGTGCGCTGATCGGGCCGCACGCGCTCGGGTTCGTCGACAGCGGCGAACAACAGCTCGCGGTCGCCGAGCTTGGCGTCGTGCTGCTGATGTTCGTGGTCGGCATGGAACTGTCGCCGGCACGCCTGTGGCTGATGCGGCGCGCGGTGTTCGGGCATGGCTCGCTGCAGTTCGTCGCGACGACGCTGTTGTTCATGCTGCTGGCGCTGGCGTTCGGACAACGCTGGCAGGTGGCGGTGATCATCGGCGGCGCGCTGGCCCTGAGCTCGACCGCTATCGGCGTGCAATTGATGGCCGAGCGCAAGACCCTGAACCTGCAGCGCGGTCGCATGGCGCTCGCCATCCTGCTGCTGCAGGATCTGGCCGCGATTCCGGCCTTGACGCTGATTCCGCTGCTGGCGCTGGACGGTGCCGGCGCCAGCGGCTTCTCGCTGGTCGGCGTGGGCAAGGCCCTCGGCAGCGTGATCGCCGTGGTCCTGCTCGGCCGCTACGCGGTGCGTCCGCTGTTCCGCATGGCCGCAAAGAGCGGCAGTGTCGAAACCTTCACGGCGACGACGCTGGTGGTCGCGCTCGGCACCGCCTGGATCACCGGATTCGCCGGGCTGTCGATGGCGCTCGGCGCCTTCCTCGGCGGCATCGTGCTGGCCGATTCGGAATATCGACACGAGGTCGAATCGCATCTGGAACCGTTCAAGGGCCTGCTGCTCGGGCTGTTCTTCCTGTCCGTCGGCATGGGCGTGGACTGGTCGCTGGTGTTCTCGATGCTCGCCAAGGTGCTTGCCGGCGTCGCATTGCTGATCGCGCTCAAGGCACTGGTGATCTACGCGGTCGGGCGCTACGCCGGCGGGCTCGATGCCGCCGACGCCATCCGCATGGCCGCAGTGATTTCCCAGGGCGGCGAATTCGCCTTCGTGCTGCTCACGCTCGGCTTCAACGTCGGGGTGTTGCCGGGCGACGTGCGCGACCTGCTCGCCGCCAGCATCGTGTTGTCGATGGCGGCCACGCCCCTGCTCGTGATCGCTGCCGACGCCATCGCGAAACGCTGGGAACGCAAGGACCAGCGGCCCTACGACGAATTGCCGCAACACGAGGCGCCGCGTGTCGTCATCGCCGGCTTCGGTCGCGTCGGCCAGATCGTCGGTCGCGTGCTGCGCGCCAGCCGCATTCCGTTCACCGCGCTCGAACACAGCGTCGAACAGGTCGACCTGTCGCGGCGTTTCGGCAACATGATCTATTACGGCGATCCCGGTCGGCCGGACACGTTGCGCGCCGCGCGCGTCGACCAGGCCGACGTGTTCGTGCTGGCGATGGACGATCCGGTCGAAAACGTGCGCATCGCCAAACTCGTGCGCCGCACCTATCCGCACGTGCGCATCGTCGCGCGCGCGCGTAATCGCCAGCACGTCTACGCGTTGTGGGAGTCCGACGTGAAGACCGTGGTGCGCGAAACCTATCTGTCCAGCCTCGCGATCGCGAAACACACGCTGGACGCGCTCGGCATCGACGCCGGCGTGGCCGAACGCCGCGTCGACCGCTTCCGCAGCCACGACGAGTCGATGCTGCGCGCGCAGTTCCAGATCCGCGACGACGAGGCGCAGCTCATCCAGAACTCGCGCGATGCGCTGGCGGAGCTGCAGCAGATCTTCGAAGCCGACGAGCTCGAACCGAAGTCGGAAACCGCACGCGACGAAGCCCGCGAACGTGCCGGGTGAAGATCAGGGGCAACTGCCATCGCCGCAGACGTTGTGGCCCATGTCGCGCGCGACGCCGATGCTGTACTGGGCGCTGGCGTCGCTGCCGTTGTTCTCGCTGAAATAGTTGCGCCCGAACGCGACCTGGGTGCTGGGGTTGCCTCCGCTCAGGCCGAAACCGATGTTGCGCGTGAACAGGCAATCGGTGACGACGCTGCCGAAGCCGACGATCAGGCCGGAGTCGTTTTCCGAGAAGACGCTATCGCTGACCTGCAGGCGGGCGCCATTGTTGAAGATGCCGCAGTTGCCCTCGTTGCGCACGCAGCGAATGCCGCGCATCTGCACCGGTACCTGGCCGCCGGCATCGCTGACCACCAGCGGCAATCCGCCGGCGTTGCCGAGGATGGTGAGGTTCTCGAACGACGAGCCGTAGCTCAGCGCGAACGCGACGATGCCGCCGCTGCCCATGCCGACCACGGCGCCGTCGTGGATGCGCAGCAAGGTGCCGGCACTGGACTGGACGATGCCGCGGCCGGCCGCCGCGCCGCTGCATTGCAGGTCGGGATTGAGGATGCACTCGCCGCCGCCCTGTACCGAGAATCCGCCCAGGTCCAGGTCGACGCGTCTTGCGGTGATCTCGATGCCGTTCACCGCAAGACCGCCACTGACGGCGATGTCGGAGGTCAGGCGATAGGCCCCATCGTTGACCAGCGTGATCGGGAACCCGGGAGCATCGCCGGGGAAGCAGCCCGTGGCGACACAGGCTTGATCGATCTCGAATTCGCCTTCGGCGATGGCCGGTCCGGCCAGGACGAACAGGGCAATGGCGGGCAACAGGGTCGGGCGCATGGTCGAGTCTCCTCAATCGAATCCGTCGCGGAACAGGCGATCGGCGACGGCAGCACCGCTGATCGCATCGAGATCGGCCGTCCACCATGCCGCGTTGCCGCCGCCGAGCGATCGCAGCAGGGTGAAGCGGCGGGTGTCGGGGGCGAACTCGACGACATCGTGATCGAACGCGGTCACGTCGCCGAGCACCAGGGTGCGATCGAACGACACCAGAAGGTGGCCGTCGGCAAGTACGTGCAGGGCGTCGAGGTTCGCATTCGTGGGCACCGCGGCATCGGCTCCGTCGAAGGCGACCCCGACAAAACCGCTGCCGTCGAATTCGACGACGTCATGAGCCGCGATGTAGCCCAGTGGCGCGTGCGTGAAGCCGGGCGTGAACGACAACAGCAGGTGGCCGGCGCGAGTCGCGACGGCATCGACATCGATCCCCGCCGGCAGCCCCGCAGCGCTGGCGTCGAAGGCCAGCGCGCAACTCGCATAACGGCAGGAGACGACGTCGCCGCGTTCGGCGTAGACGCCGCTCGCGAGCCCGTTCTTGTCCAGCGAGAACAGCACGGTGTCGTCGTCGCGAATGTCGAGGGCGTCGAGGTCGGCGTCGGCTGGTATCGAGGCCGGCACCACGAAACCGATCGCGCCGCTGCCGTCGTCCAGCAGATAGCCGTGGTCGGGAGCACTGCCATTGCCGACCGGCAACGCGATGTCGGCCGAGAACTGCAACGGTGCGGCTTGGCTGACGCCGGCAAGCAGCAGGATCCAGGCAGCGTGGATGCTTCTCGACATGGGAGCCCCGACCGGCATTGGCCGATCATAGCCTGTTGCGCCGGGTCGCGAATCAGTCGCGCTTGAGCATGGCGGCCAGATCGACGTAGCCGAGCAGGACCGCGACCTCATGCGCGGTGCGCGCGAGACTGTCGCGCCGACGCGCATCGGCGCCGGCCTTGAGCAGGCGTTCGGCGATATCGCGCATGCCGTGCATCGCGGCCGCATGCAGTGCCGAGACGCCGCGGCGTTCCTGCAGGTCGAGGTCGGCGCCGCGATGGATCAGGCGCGCGACCAGTTCGCCGAGTTCGCGGTTCGGAGAGCGCGTGCCGGTGGCGATGGCGGCGCCGAGCAACAGCAGCAGCGGCGTCTGGCCGTCGCGGTTCGCTGCGTCGATCGGCGCGCCGGCGTCGAGCAGGCGGTCGAACATGCGCGACGCGGCCGCGGCATCGTCGGCGGCGAACGCGAATTGCGCGGCCGCGTGCAGCGGCGTGTTGCCGAGCTCGTCCTGGGCCAGCGCCGACGCGCCGCGCACGAGCAGCACCTGCACCAGATGATCGTTGCCGAGTGCGCAGGCCACCATCAGCGGCGTCGCGCCGCCCGGCAGCTGCTGGTCGATGTCGACGCCGTGCGCGACCAGTACCGACACCACGCGTTCCGAGCCGCGACTGACCGCGGCGCTGAGCGCGGTCGCACCGGTCTTTGCGGCGATGCGCGCGTCCGCGCCGGCCGCGAGCAGGTCGGCGACGATGCCGTCGAAGCCGCCGCCGGCCGCGCGCAACAGTGCGGTGCAGCCTTGCGCGTCCTGGGCGTCGATGGGCAGGCCGAGTTCGACCAGTTTCGCGACGGCGTCGCGATCGCCGGCCTGCGCCGCGGCGGGCAGGTCGGGGCCGATCAGGGCGCGCCGCGGCAACGGCCAGTGCGGCCAGCGCAACAGGCGCAGGGCGCCGTCGTGGCGCGCCAGCGTGGCGCGGCCAAGCGGCGTCTCGCCATCATTGGCGCGGCGTTCCGGATCGGCACCCGCACGCAGCAGGGCGCCGATCAGTGCGTCGCGACCTTCGCCCGGGAGGTGCATCAGCAGGTGCAGGGCGGTCTGGCCGCTGCGATCGCCGGCATTGGGATCGGCACCGCGCGCGAGCAACAGGCGCGCCGTGCCATGCAGGCGTGCGCGCAAGGCCAGATGCAGGGCCGAGGCGCCGCCGCTGATGCGCGCCTGGCTGTCGGCGCCGCGTTCGACCAGCGCCTGCGCGAAGGCATCGAGTCCCTGCGGCGTCGGCCAATCGTCGTCGGCGGCGTTGGCGAGCAGCGGCAGCAGCACGCCGGCGCCGGCGGCCGACGCGCCGGCATCGAGCAATGCGCGCATGCAGCGGATCGGCGGCGGACGCAGGCGGGCGGCCATCTGCAATGCCTCGCTGTCGTCCAGCGGCGGCGCGACCGGATCCAGTCCCTGCGCGAACAGCAGGTGCAGGGCGTCGACCGAATCGTGCGCCAGCGCGATGCGGAAGGCGCGCATCAGCGTCTCGGTCGGAAAGGGCGGCTCCAGCGCCAACAGCGCCGCAGCCACATGCAGATGGCCCTGCTGCAACGCGTCGAGCAGCAGGCGTTCGCGTTCGGCATGGTCGGGCGGCAGGTCGAGCTCGTCGGATTCGGCATCCACCATCGCGTTCGGCCGCGGCGCGCCCGGATCGATGGCGGCCACCAGATCCCAGCGTCCGCCGGCGGCAGCGATGTCGACGGCGCTGCGGCCGTCCTTGGTGCGTGCCTCGCGGTCGATGCCGAGCGCGAGCAAGGTCCGCACCGTGTCCAGGTTCGCCTGCTTCGACGCGCAGGCGAGATGCAGCGCGTTGCGGCCCTGCGCATCGGTCGGCAACGGATCGGGCTTGCGGAACACCAGCCGCGACAGCACCCGGTTGGCGCCGGCGCGCGCCGCTTCCATCAGCGGCGTGACGCCATGGCTGTCGCGCGCGTTGGTGAGGGCGCCCGCAGCAATCAGGGCATCGGCGCTGTCGCCATGGCCGTGCAGCGCGGCGGCGTGCAGGGCGCTGCGCCCGAGCTTGTCGACCGCGGCGACATCGGCCTTGGCCTTGAGCAGGCGCTTGACGATGCCGGCGCGATCTTCGTGGCCGCTCGCGGCCGCGATCAGGGCCGGCAGGCCGCGCGGCAGATCGGGCCTGGCGCCGCGCTCGAGCAGCAGGCGCAGCACCGGTTCGTTGCCGGCGCGTGCGGCGAGGGCGAGCGCGCTCAGGCCCTCGCGATTGATCGGATCGACGGGGGCCCCGGCATCGAGCAGCATGGCACTGATGGTCGGGTCCTCGCTGAGCGCGGCATGGTGCAGCGGCGTGTTGCCGTCATGATCGGGCAGGTCCGGGCGCGCGCCGTTCGCGAGCAGGGTCATCACCGCATCGGGACGGCCGTGCAGCGAGTCGCGTGTCGCCGCGTGCAGTGCGGTCACCCCGTTCACGGCAAGGTTCGGATCGGCGCCGCGTGCGATCAGGGCACGCAGCAAGGTCAGGTCCGACCAGGTCGCGGCGATGCACAGGGCGCTGCGCTGGTCGCGGTCGTTGGGGCCGGGCGCGGCATTGGCGCTGGCACCTTGTTCGAGCAGGGCGAACGCGTCCTCGACCCGCTCCGCCGCCATGGCATTGAGCAGGGCGAGGCCGAGTTCGGCCGGGTCGACCACGGTCGCCGTGGCGGCCGCCGCGACCGGCGCATGGGCGCCGATGAACAACGGTGCCGCGAGCGTCTCGACCGCGGGTGCGGGCGCCGCGTCTTCGGGTGCGATCAGCAGGGCTGCGGTGCGCCACAACGCGAACACGTGCACCAGCGGCGACAGCAACGCGGCGTAGCCGATCCAGGCCGGCAGGCGCAGCGTCGCCGGCAGCACCGGCACCAGCCCGGACACCAGCACCGCGCCGAGCACCAGCGCGATCCACGCCAGCGCGACCAGCACGCCGGCGCCGAAATGGCGGTCGCCCTGCTGGCCGGTCAGGTGCAGCGCGAATGCGGCGCCGCGGTCCAGCGCCTGCACCCGGCTGCCGCCGTCGTGCGCGTCGTCCCAGACCATCATCAGGCCGGGCGTGGGCCACAGCCGCAGCGCGGCCGCGATGGCGACGAGGAAGCCGCCGGACAGCAACAGCGCCAGCATCGGCGTGCGCGCCTGCAGGATCTCGCGCAACGGCCAGCCGATCAGCAACAGCACGATCAGCGCGTACAGCAGCAGCCAGAGCAGGACCAGCGGCCCGCGGCGCAGGCCCAGTCCGAGGAAATCGTCGTCGAGTTCGTAACCGAGCGCGCGCGCCGCGCCCGCGGCGAGCAGGGGTTGCGCCGACACGATGCAGATCGCGCCCGCCCACGGCGGCAACCACGCGCCCGCCAGGATCAGCACGATGCCGGGAACGAGGAAACGCAGATCGGCGATCACCGGAAATGCACGCAGGCGGCTGTCATGCCGGCATTGTATCGATGCCTTGGTGGATCGGGGCGGCCCGGCATGTGCCGCGCCCTCGGTAGGGGCCGCCCCTGCGAGGGGCGTTGCATCGCGGTTGATCCTAGCCCGCCAGTGCCCGCGACACGATTTCGCCGGTGTCGCGGGAGAGGCCGGGCAGCGCGGCGAGGCGTTCGAGTTCGGCGCGCATCATCGCGGCGCGGTTCGGTTCGAGGCGGCGCCAGCCGTTGAAGACGGCGGCGAGGCGGGCGGCGATCTGTGGATTGATCGCGTCGAGGACCGCGAGCTGGGCGCCGATCAGTCGATAGCCGGCGCCGCTGGCGTCGTGGAAGCGGGCACGATTCTGGCGCGCGAATGCGCCGAGCAGGGCGCGTACCTTGTTCGGATTGCGCAAGCTGAAGGCGGCGTGGTCGAGCAGGGCGTGCACGCGCTCCAGCGTTCCCGGCTGCGGATTCGTGGCCTGCAAGGTCAGCCACTTGTCGATCAGCAATTGATCGTCGGCGTGGCGACGATGGAAGCTTTCGGCCAGCGCCTGCGCCCCGGGCACGGCATGGTGCATCAGCGCCGCAAGCGCCGACAGGCGCTCGCCCATCGATGCGGACTCGGCGTATTGACGCTGCGCGTGCGCCGCATGTGCAGCGGCGTCGCTGGCCATCAGCAGATGCAGGGCGCGATTGCGGAAACGTCGTGCCGCCACCGACGCGGCCCGATAGCCGCAGCCCGCGGCTTCGGCCAGCACGCCGCGACGCGCGATCAACACGGGCCCTAGGTGACGGCCGATCGCCGCGCGCAGCTGTTCGCGCACCTCGTGCAGGCGCGTCGGATCGAGTTGTTCGATGCGTTCGCCGAGCGCGATCTCGTCCGGCGGTTCCAGACATTCGGCAACCAGCGCCGGATCGACGCGTGCGTCGCCGACGAGTTTCGCGAGCGCTTCCAGCAGCACCTGCAGCGACGTCGACGCATCGAGCGCCGACACGCGATAGGCCGCGAGCAGGATGCGTTCGGCCAGCGTCTGTGCGGCATCGAAGCGGTTGAAGTCGTCGTGTTCGTGCGCGATGCGGAACGCGAGTTCGCCGTCGCTGACCGCGAACTCCAGTCGCACCGGTGCCGAAAAATCCTGCAGCAAGGACGCGACCGGCCGCTGCGGCACCCGTTCGAACACGTATTCGGCGCGTTCTTCGCGCAGCACCAGCAGGCATTGCGTCGCCGCGACCGCGTCGGCGCCGGCGAGGTGCAACGGATACGGTTCGCCGTCCGGCGCATACAGCATCATGCGCACCGGAATCGGGAGCGGCAGCTTCTCGGCCTGCCCGGGCGTCGGCGCGGTGTATTGCGACAGCCGCAGCGTCGCGCGCTGTGTCGCGGCGTCGTGGTGCAGTTCCGCGCGCAGCACCGGCGTGCCGGCCTGTGCATACCAGCGCGCCATCGGGCCGAGGTCCGTGCCGTTGGCATCGGCCATCGCGTGCAGGAAGTCGTCGCAGGTCACGGCCTGTCCGTCATGGCGCTCGAAGTACAGGTCCATGCCGCGACGGAATCCGTCGCGGCCGAGCAGGGTGCGATACAGGCGCACCACTTCCGCACCCTTGTCGTAGACGGTGGATGTGTAGAAGTTGTTGATCTCGCTGTAGGCCGAGGGCCGCACCGGGTGCGCGAACGGCCCGGCGTCCTCGGGAAACTGCAGCGTGCGCAGCTGGCGCACGTCGTCGATGCGCTTGACCGCACGCGAACCCTGGTCGGCCGAGAATTCCTGGTCGCGGAACACGGTCAGGCCTTCCTTCAGCGACAGCTGGAACCAGTCGCGGCAGGTCACGCGGTTGCCGGTCCAGTTGTGGAAGTATTCGTGCGCCACCACCGCTTCGACATAGTCGAGGTCGGCATCGGTCGCGGTTTCCGGGTCGGCCACGATGGCCTTGGCGTTGAAGATGTTGAGGCCCTTGTTCTCCATCGCGCCCATGTTGAAGTCGTAGGTCGCGACGATGTTGAACACGTCGAGGTCGTAGGCGCGGCCGAACTCCTGCTCGTCCCAGATCATCGAGCGCTTCAGGCTGTCCATCGCATGCGCGCAGCGGCCGATGGCCTGCGGCTCGGCATGGATGCGCAGGCGCACGTCGCGGCCTTCCATGGTGCGGAAGTGGTCCTCGATGAATTCGAGACGACCGGCGACGACCGCGAACAGGTAACTCGGCTTCGGCCACGGGTCGATCCACTCGGCATAGTGGCGGCCGCCGGGCAGACGGCCGTGGTCGCCGGGATTGCCGTTCGCGAGCAGCACCGGGAAACGTTCGCGGTCGGCTTCGAGGCGCACGCGATAGGTCGCCATCACGTCGGGGCGATCGACGAAATAGGTGATGCGGCGAAACCCTTCGGCCTCGCATTGCGTGGTGAGGAAACTGCCGGAGCGGTACAGGCCTTCGAGGCGGGTGTTCCTGTCGGGACGGATCAGCACCTCGGTCTCGACCACGCATGGCGACGGCGCATCGGGAATCGTCAATGCGTCGGCATCGACGCGGAATTCGTCCGGGCGCAGCTCGCGCCCGTCCACGCGCAGTCGCAGCAAGCCGAGGTCTTCGCCCTGCAGCCGCAGCGCTTCGCCGTCGCCGCGCTCGGGGTGACGTTCGAGCTGCAGGGTCGCGAAGACGCGTGTCTCGGCGAAGTCGAGTTCGAAGCGCAATGCGACCTCGCGCACGCGCCAGGCGGGTGCGCGGTAGTGGGCCAACAGGGTGGGCGGGGTCTGGCTCATGGGTTCAGGGCTCATCGGGTCAGAGCAGGCCTTCGCGTTTGATCGCAAGATATCGCTCGACGAGGGCCGCGGGCAGCGTGTCGCTGTCGACGTCGAGCACGCTGGCGCCATGGGCGCGCAGCGCTTCGTGGGCACGACGGCGATCGTCCAGGTACAGCGCGGTGGCGCCGACCAGCAGGGCGTCGTCGAAATGTTTCGGTTCGAGATTGCGGGCGGCATCCAGCGCCTTCTCGCGCAGGCTGGCGACAATGACGACATGGCGCCGACGCAGCTGGCGCACCGCGCCGAGCAGGTCCTCGACATCCTCGTCGCGGACATTGGTGATCATCACCACCAGCGAACGCCGCGGCTGGCGCAGGCCGAGTTCGGTGGCGGCGGCGAGGTAGTCGGTCGCCACCGGCTGCGGCTGCAGGTCGTACACGTGGCCAAGCATCGGATCGAGCGCGCCGACGCCGCGAGCCGGCTTCACGAAGCGCGATGCGCCGCCGTGCGCGAACAGGCCCACCGCATCGCCCTGGCGCAGCGCGATCCAGGCGAGCAGCAGGCTGGCGTTGAGCACGTGGTCGAAATGCGAATGCGCGTCGTCGCGCGCCAGCATGCGTCGGCCGGTGTCGAGCAGCAGCATGACCTGCTGGTTGCGTTCCTCGCGATAGTCGCGCGAGATCATCTTGCGGGCGCGCTGGCTCGCCTTCCAGTCGATCTGGCGCAGGCTGTCGCCCTCGCGGTACTCGCGCAGCTGGTGGAATTCGGTGCCGTCGCCGCGCCGCCGCCGCAGGTGCGCGCCGAGCACGCGGCTGGCCTGGTCGGCGCCGATCAGCGCGAGGCGGGTCAGCGGCGCGAAGTCCGGATACACCTTCAGCGCCTGCTCCGCCGCGACCAGGCGCCGCTGCGTCCACAGCCGCAGCGGCGCGTGCAGGCGCAGCTGCACCGCGGAAAAGGCGTAGCGACCGCGTTCGTGCGCGGTGATCGCGTAGTCGAAGCGGGTGCTGGCGCGCGCCGCCAGTTGCAGCTGCCGCGGCAGCCCGCTGACCAGGAACGCCGG
>JBGASK010000063.1:0-18089 GCA_044229785.1 Ahniellaceae bacterium | reverse complement strand
CGAGGTAGACCCCGTCCGGCCGGATCGCGAGCGCCGCGAGCGTTTCGTCCCGCAACACCGGCACGTGCACGCCCATCTGCCCTTCCAGCGTTCCGACGTCGCGTTTGCGCGCGCCGCCGCTCACAAACTCAACTTCGACATCTCGGGCGTGACCGCGCTCTCGCCGATCGTCATCGCGATCTGGCGCTGATGCGCTTCCTCCGCCCACAACTCGAACTTCGATCCCATGCCGAGCAGCACGGCGTTCTTGCCGAGCCCGGTCGCGGTGCGCTGGCTCGCCGGCACCAACACGCGACCGTTGCCATCGACATCGACATGGCAGGCCGCGCCGACCAGCTTCAGCTGCAGGTTGCGGTGCGCCGCCACCGTGCGCGACAGGCTGTTCACTTCGTCGCGGACCTTTTCCCAGTCGCGCACCGGCAACAGCCACAGGCAACCCTGCTCGAACGGGTTGTAGGTGAAGACCAGGCGATTCCCGCACTGCGACGCAATCAACTCGCGATGGGCCGTCGGAATGGACATCCGGCCCTTGTCGTCGATGGTGATGGCGGTCTCGCCTTGGAACATAGGTCCCCACAAAAACCCACGGAATTCCCGTTTTTCTCACGGGAACCCACCTTAGACCCGCGCCCAGGGCGCGTCAAGGACTGTGGCGGTGTTTTTTGCGGGGCCGAAAACGACAGTGGGAACGGCTTCCGGCCGCGATGGCCGAAAGCGGCACCATCGCGGCCGAAAGCCGCTCCCACGGGATCAAGTGCGAAGCCGGCCGATAAGCCGGGTCCTGTCGTGGACCGTCATTCCTCTGGACAACGTGTCGCCACGTGCCTCAAGCGATCTACCCGGGAACACGACGGGCCGCCGTATCGTTCCCCTATTTGATCTTGCTGCGGATGGGGTTTGCCGTGCCACGCGGCGTTGGCCCCGCGCGCGGTGCGCTCTTACCGCACCGTTTCACCCTGACCACGCACATCTTGCGATGCCGTTCGGCGGTCTGTTCTCTGTTGCACTTTCCGTCGGCTCGCGCCGCCCAGACGTTATCTGGCACCCTGCCCTGTGCAGCCCGGACTTTCCTCGACGCTTTCGCGCCGCGACGGTCTGGCCGACTTCGCCCGCGCAGTGTAACGACTCGATCACGGCAAAAACGAAAACGGCCCGCATCCCTGCGAGCCGTTGGTTCATTCTTCCCTTCTCCCCGGAAGCGGGGAGAAGGTGCCCGAAGGGCGGATGAGGGCGCGTTGGCTTACGCCTTGAAGAAACGCAGCAGCCCGAGCAACACCGCACGCACCTGCGCCGGCGCAGCGGCGGCATCGATGGTCTGGCCGTTGACGACCAGCTGGCCCTGAAGGTCAGGGCCTTCCTCGGCGTTCTTGACGATCTTCAGATCGACGAAGCTGATCGCGAGTTGCTGCGGGTTGCCGTTGCCGCTGCTGGCATTGCCCGAGAGCGTGAGGGCGCCGTCGTAGGTGACGGTGACGAGTTCGCCGTCGCGCACCGCTTCGCGCGAGACCGTGCCGTCGGCCCAGCGGTCCTGGGTGCGCGGATGGAAATTGCTGAAGCGCGCTTCCGACACGCGGCTGCCGTTCTCGTCGCCGAGCGTGCCGGCGGCCTGGACGACGATGCGGCCATTGAAGTCGTCCTTGATCGTGGTCGTGCGCTCGAACGTCATCGCGCTCGCGCCGATGGAAACGGCGGCCAGCGCCAACGCGAGCAGAGTCTTCTTGAACATGATCGTTTCTCCGAAAGTGGGATGACGAAGCGACCTTGGCCTTCGGTCGGCTTCGGAGCAAACAACGATACGGTCCCGATTCGGTTGACATGCACTCGCCCGACCCATCCCACACCGGGCATTCAGTTGCGCTCGTCCGCCTCATGGACACGGTCGCGCCAGTAGCAAGGCCGACGCCGGCAATGCATCACGGCAACAACCAGAGCGCAGTCTTGTTCAAGCGAATAAAGCACCGCGTATGGAAAAATTCGCAGCAGGTAGCGGCGCGCGTCCCCTTCCAGGACTGGCCAAGCCGACGGCGACTCGGCGATTTCGTCGAACGCCGCATACACGCATTCGGAGAAGCGTCGACCCAATCCACGTCTGCAGCTTTCGTAGTACCTCGCATCGCGCTTGAGCTCTTCAAGTACCAGCGGATGCAGCTCGACCCGCATCAGCGCAACGCTGACTCGATCTGGGCTTTGACTTCAGCGAGAGACACTGTGTCGATACGTCCGGAGCGGACATCATCGATTCGACGAACGGCTTCGACAGCCCAAAACGCGCGCAACTCGGCATCGCCCATGGGGTCCAGACTTTCGACCAACCGATCAGCCAGCACAGCACGCTCGTCACGCGTCAGCGCCAAGGCCAGTTCGGCGACCTTTTCGGCGGAAATTGTCATGCCGAAAAGGCTACCCCGAGTTCAGCAACCGTGCAATGTGATGATCGGAACACAGCATCTCAACTACCACCGCACTTCCGAACCGCCTCGTAGTAAGTGCCGCCGAGCGGGCGCGGGACGTAGCGGCCGTGGCCGCGTTGGGCGCGGAGGTCGCCGTTGATCCAGGCGAGGTGGCCGCGGCTGAAGGTGTGCGTGGCGATGCCTTGCACGGTGCGGCCTTCGAAGACGTTGTAGTCGACGTTCTGGTGATGCGTCTTTGCGGAGATCGTGCGCGAGGCGTTCGGGTCCCAGACCACGAGGTCGGCGTCGGCACCGATGCGCAGCGAACCTTTCTTCGGATACAGGTTGAAGATCTGCGCCGCGTTCGTGCTGGTGACTTTGACGAATTCGTTGGGGGTCAGCTTGCCGCTGTTGACGCCGTAGTGCCACAGCACCGACATGCGGTCCTCGATGCCGCCGCAGCCGTTCGGGATCTTGGTGAAATCGTCCTTGCCCGCGGCCTTCTGCGGTGCGCAGAAGCAGCAATGGTCGGTCGCGGTCGTGTGCAGGTGCCCGGCCTGCAAGCCCTGCCACAGCGCCTTCTGATGTTCCGGCGCGCGGAACGGCGGACTCATGACGTGTGCGGCGGCGCGGGTGAAATCGCTGTCGCGATAGACCGAATCGTCGATGACGAGATGCCCGGCGAGCACTTCGCCGAACACGCGCTGGCCTTCGTTGCGCGCCCGCACGATGGCTTCCAGCGCCTGTCGCGCCGAGTTGTGCACGATGTAAAGCGGCGCGCCCAGGACTTCGGCGATGCGGATGGCGCGGTTCGCGGCCTCGCCTTCCACCGATGGCGGTCGCGACAACGGATGACCTTCGGGTCCGGTGATGCCCTGCGCGATCAGCTGCTTCTGCAAGCGGAACACCAGCTCTCCGTTCTCCGCGTGCACGGTCGGCAACGCGCCCAATTCGAGGCAACGCGTGAAGCTGTTCACCAGGACTTCGTCGTCGCACATGATGGCGTTCTTGTAGGCCATGAAGTGCTTGAAGCTGGACACGCCATGTTGCGTGGCGAGCTCGCCCATCTCGCGATGCACGCTCTCGTCCCACCAGGTCACCGCGACATGGAAGGCGTAGTCGCCCGCCGCTTTTTCGGCCCAGCCGCGCCATTCGCGGAAGGCCGCCAGCAGCGATTGCTGCGGGTTCGGAATGACGAAGTCGATGATGCTGGTGGTGCCGCCCGCGAGACCCGCGGCCGTGCCCGAATAGAAATCGTCGGAGGCCACCGTGCCCATGAACGGCAGCTCCATGTGCGTGTGCGGATCGATGCCGCCCGGCATCACGTACTGGCCGCCGGCATCGATGACCTGTGCGCCGTTCGGCGCCTCGAGGTTGTCGCCGACCGCAGCGATCGCGCCATCGCGGATCAGCAGGTCGCCGCGCACGCTCAGCTCGGCATCGATCAGGGTGCCGCCACGAATCAGGGTGTCCATCTTCTCGCCTTCCACATGGGTGATCGGTCGAGTGTAGCCAAGCGGCGGCGCGGCTAGAATGCGCACGGGATCGGGGGATCCCCAAGCCTGTGCCATCGGCGCCGCCCTTCGCGGCGAGTGATGGCGCGCGTCCGGCCATTCACTCGGGGAATCCATCATGGAAGACAACATCTACAGCCCGCCCACCGCCGTCGTGGCCGATGCGCCCGTTGCCGTCGAGGCAACAAGGTTCTACGCGGTTTCGTCGCTGAAGTTCTGGATGCTGATGGCGGCGACATTCGGCGTATATCGCCTGTACTGGTTCTACAAGCACTGGGCGCTCTACAAGAAGCGGACAGGGGCGGCCATCTGGCCGGTGATGCGTGCCCTCTTCCCGATCTTCTTCGTGCACTCCCTGTACGAGGAGATCGATGCCGAGATCACCCGCAACGGTGGACATCACGAATGGCTTTGGCGCACGGCGGCAGCCTTCTACATCGTTGGAACGGTCGCGGAAAACGGCGTATCGAAAATCGAGCGCGTGTCCGGTCACGGCGACATCACGCTATGGATTCAAATCGCCGCCATGCTCATCGTGTTGTGGATGGGCCACATCGGCCAGCGCGCAGCCAACATCGCCGTGGGCGATCCCGACGGCGAAAGCAATGCGCGCTTCACCGTCGCCAACTGGTGCTGGATCGTGTTCGGCGTCCTGCTGTGGTCGCTGGTCCTGATCGGCCTTGCCTTGCCGCCGGAAGCATCGGAAGGCTGAGCGCACGCTCGATCACTCGAAACCATCCGACAGCAGCACGTCCGGATCGAAGGCGCGCAGGCGCACGTAGTGCGTGGCGCCGACGACATCGACCTTGGCCATCATCCAGCCGTCGCTCGACAGCCAGCCGTCGCGGCCATTGCTGTCGAAGCTGGAACCGAAGCCGCGGTTGAACCAGCCGGTATGGACGGCGGTGATCGGCGCCGCGCTGGCGCCTCCGGCGACCTGCTGGAAACGCAGCGTGTCGCCGGGACCCAGCAGACGCGACACTGCACCGACCGCCGGCACGCGCCAGAACGCGGTGTCGGTGGTTGTCGCCAGACAGGTCACGCCGTCCGGGGCGCGATCGCATGCCGAGCCGTAGACGATCACGTCGCCATTCGGCGCCAGCGCGAAGGCCGGCAAGGCGCCCCAGAACGTGGTCGACGAGGGCGAATAGGTCGGCATGCGCAGCAAGGCCACCGGCTGGATGCCGACCTGCGGATGCCAACGGAAAATCCCCTCCAGACTGCCGCCAGCGCCGTTGATCGTCGCGTAGAACGCGAACCACCGGCCTGCGCCGGCGTTGTCGCCGGCGAAACTCGTGAACATGTATCCCGGCAACTGCGGGCCGTAGGCGTCGGTGCGTCGATCGAGCGCGATCGGACGGTTGCCGCTTTCGCGAAGCAGGAAGTAGCCGTCATTGGCGACCGTGCCGGGCAGATCGTCGACCTTGCCGAATCCGACGACGACCACGCCATCGTCGCCCCAGCCCGTCAGCTCGCCGCGCAGGTCGGTGAACAGCGACATCGGCCCCATGCCCGGACCGAGCGCGCCGCTGCCGGACTCGAGCGCCAGCGGCCGCGGCTGGCCATCGCAGAAGGCCCAGACGCCCATGCGGTCGCTATCGATGCGATTCAGACCGAAGACGCGGTTGTTCGACAAGATGGCGTAAGACCAGCCGCTGCCGAGGTTCTCGAACACGGTGCCGGCAATGCCCGGATCAAGGGCGTCGCTGCTGCTGGCGTCCTGCGCACACGGCTGCCAGCTGCCGTTCCAGCTCAGCAGGGCATCGTCGTAACTCGCACCGGTGCCGACGCGCGCGTGCGTCAGCAGGCGACCGCCTTGGGCGTACATCAGCCGACGCGAGAAGGTATCGCTGTCCTCGAACGCCAGGCTGCCGAGACCGGGACCGAGCGGGCCGGTCACGCCCGCACGTGCGATCTCGAGATTGCCGAGCCCGGTATGCAGCCACAGGCCGCGGGTCGCGCCGCCGGAACCGAGCATCGGATTGCCGGCCTTGCCATAGAACACGACCTGTCCGCTGCCGCCCTGCTCGAAATGGTCGAACGGCCGACTGCTGCCCGCCTCGAAGAACTGATGCGCGATCTCGCCGCCGCTGCGCCCTGGTCCGGCAGCCTGCGACGTGGCGAGCACCGCGACTGGCGTCGACTGCACGCCGTCGAACGCGAACATGCCCTGATAGCCGAACTGCGCCGAGGTCGAGGTCATGAACAACGTCTGCCGCCCGCCGTCGGCCAGATGGAAACCCTGGTTGCTGAGGGTGCGGCTGCCGGTGGCCGGGAAGCCCGGAGCGACCACACCCGGCGAAGTCGTGAAATAGGAATCGACCGTCGTTGCCGACGCCGCACCACTGGAAAGACACAGCAGTGCTGCGCCACGCAATATCGAAGTCATGTGATGCCCTGTCCGATCGGACGGACAGCGTAACAAACCGTGTCGCGCCCCCGCGAACGCCCGCAGGACAGAAACGGTTGCAACCGCAGCGCTTATGTCCGACGGGTCAGTCCCAGATACACCGCCGCCGCAATGAACAGCCCGACGAACCACGCGTAGGCATAAATCGTGTTGAAGAACTCGGGCACCGCGGCGACGAAGCCGGCGGCTTTCAGGAAGCCGGGAAGGTTCGGCAGGATGCCGAGGATGAGGGCGACGAATGCGACCGGATTCCAGCCGCCGCGATAGCTGTAGCGGCCGCCTTCCTTGTACAGCTCTTCGGTGTCGAGCTGCATGCGCCGGATCAGGAAGTAGTCGGCGAGCATGATGCCCGCAACCGGTCCGAGCAGGGCCGAATAACCGATCAGCCAGGTGAAGATGTAGCCGTCGGTACTGGCGAGGATCTTCCACGGCATCGCCAGCAATGCGATGCCGGCGGTGATCAATGCGCCGGTGCGGTAACTGATGCGGCGCGGCGACAGGTTCGAGAAGTCGTAGGCCGGACCGACCAGATTGGCGGCAAGGTTGCAGCACATCGTGTCCAGCGTCAGGAAGAACAGCGCCAGCAACACCGCGATGCCGGAGAAACGACCGGCGAGTTCGACCGGATCCCAGATCGCCTGGCCGAACAGCACCACCGTCGCCGCAGTGACGATCACCGACATCAGCGCCAGCATTCCCATCGGCAGCGGCAGGCCGATGCTCTGCCCGACGAACTGGTCGCGCTGCGAGCGCGCGAACCGGGTGAAATCCGGGATGTTGAGCGCCAGCGTCGCCCAGAACCCGACCATCGCGGTCAGCGAGGGCCAGAAAGTGGCCCAGAACTGGCCTTCCTTCTTGCCGCCCGGCTCGAACTGCGACGGCGCCGCCATGATGTGCGTGAAGCCGCCGGTGGCGTCCAGTGCCCACCACACCACCAGCGCGCAGATGACGATCTTGATCGGTGCCGAGATCGATTCCAGCCAGCGGATCGACTCGGTGCCATGCACGACGAAATAGAGTTGCAGCAGCCAGAACCCGACGAAGCAGCCGAGTTGCCCGGCATCGATGCCGAACCAGGGCAAGGGCGCGCCTTTCAGCAGGTCGAACGCGAGGATGTTGACGAGCGTGTAGATCGCCAGCCCGCCGAACCAGGTCTGGATGCCGTACCAGCCGCAGGCGACGATGGCGCGCAGCAGCGCCGGCACCTTCGCGCCCTGGGTGCCGAACGAGGACCGCACCAGCACCGCATAGGGAATGCCGTATTTCGCGCCGGCGTGCCCGATCAGCAGCATCGGCACCAGCACGATGGCATTGCCGAGCAGGACCGTGCTCACCGCCTGCCACGGCGACATGCCCTGGTCGATCAGGCCCGCCGCCAGCGTGTACGACGGGATGCACATGACCATGCCGATCCACAGCGCCGTGTAGTGGTACCAGGTCCACGTCCGGTCGTTTTTCGCGGTGGGCATCAGGTCCGCGTTGATCAGGTCGAGACTGACCGGCGGCGCCTTGTCGTAGTCCATCGCCTTCGAACGCATCAGGCCTTCTCCGCCATCGGATTGTTCGGATGCGTGGTCCAGTTCTGGAACGACCCGTCGTCGACGCGTTCCATCGTGATGCAGTCGTCGACCGGGCAGACGTGCATGCACAGGTTGCAGCCGACGCATTCGGCGTCGACCACTTCGAACAATCGCTTGCCGTCGCGCTCGCGCGTGATCGCCTGGTGCGAGGTGTCTTCGCAGGCGATGTGGCAAAGCCCGCACTGGATGCACAGGTCCTGATTGATGCGCGCCTTGATGTCGTACTTCAGGTTCAGGAATTTCCAGTCGGTGACGTTCTTCGTCGCTCGTCCGCGGAAGTCCTCGATGGTCTGGTAGCCCTTGCTGTCCATCCAGTTCGACAGGCCCGAGATCATGTCCTCGACGATGCGGAAGCCGTAGTGCATGGCCGCGGTGCAGACCTGCACGGTGCCGGCGCCGAGCGCGATGAATTCGGCGGCGTCGCGCCAGGTGCCGATGCCGCCGATGGCGCTGATCGGCAGGCCCGCGGTCTGCGGATCGCGCGCGATCTCGGCGACCATGTTCAGCGCGATCGGTCGCACCGCCGGGCCGCAGTAGCCGCCATGCGTGCCCTTGCCGTCGACCGTAGGCGTCGGCGCCATCAGGTCTAGATCGATGGTGGTGATCGAGTTGATCGTGTTGATCAGCGACACCGCGTCGGTGCCGCCCTTGTGCGCCGCACGTGCCGGCCAGCGGATGTCGGTGATGTTCGGGGTCAGCTTCACGATGCAGGGCAGCTTCGAATGCTGCTTGACCCAGGCCGCGACCATCTCGATGTATTCCGGCACCTGCCCGACGGCCGAACCCATGCCGCGTTCGCTCATGCCGTGCGGGCAACCGAAATTCAGCTCGACGGCATCGGCACCGGTGTCTTCGACCATCGGCAGGATGTATTTCCAGCTCGCTTCGTCGCAGGGCACCATCAAGGACACCACCATCGCGCGATCCGGCCACTCGCGTTTGACCTGGCGGATCTCGTCGAGGTTGGTCTTCAGCGGCCGATCCGAAATCAGCTCGATGTTGTTGAGCCCAGCCATGCGCTGGCCGTTCCACTGCACCGCGCCATAACGCGAACTCACGTTCACGACCGGCGGATCAAGGCCCAGCGTTTTCCAGACGACGCCGCCCCAGCCCGCCTCGAAGGCACGGATGACGTTGTAGGCCTTGTCGGTCGGCGGCGCGGAGGCCAGCCAGAACGGATTCGGAGACTTCACGCCGACGAAGTTGGTACGCAGATCAGCCATGTTGCACCTCGCGGTCGGCATTCAGATAGGCATGGATCGCGGCCGCGGCGTGTTTGCCGTCGGCCACCGACTGCACGGTGAGATCGGTCTTGCCGCCGACGCAGTCGCCGCCCGCGTACACGCCGGCGAGACTGGTCGCGAAGTCCGCATCGACGGCGATGCGGCCCTTGTTCAGACGCAACAGGTCGACGCCGCCCTCGCTGAGTCCATCCGTCAGCATCACCTGACCAATCGCCTTCAGCACGACATCGGCCTCGACCTCGAAGTACTCGCCGCTGCCGATCAGCTTGCCGCCCTCGATCCGGGTGTGCTCGAAGCGCACGCCGCACAACACGCCGGCGCGCTGCAGCAATTCGGTCGGCTGGGCGTAATGGACCACATGCACGCCCTCGGATTGCGCGAAGCCTTGTTCGTGATCGGTGGCGCTCATCGCTTCGGCACCGCGGCGATAGACGAGCGTCACGCGTTCGGCACCGAGGCGCTTGCTCTGCACGGCGGCGTCGATGGCGGTGTTGCCGCCGCCGATGACCACCACCCGGCGACCCACGGCGACGCCAGCCTTGTTCGCGGCCTGACGCAGTTCGCTGATGAAATCGACAGCATTGCGCACGCCCGGCAAGGCCTCGTCGCCGAGACCGAGTGCGTTCACGCCGGTCAAGCCGAGGCCGAGGAACACGGCATCGTATTCGCGGCGCAATTGCGAGAGCTGGATGTCCCGACCCAGCGCCTTGCCGTGATGCACGGCGATGCCGCCGATCGACAGCAGCCAGTCGACTTCACGCTGCGAGAAATCGACGACCTTGTAGGCGGCGATGCCGTATTCGTTCAAGCCGCCGGACTTGGCGCGCGCCTCGAATACGTCGACGTCGTGGCCGCGCATCGCCAATGCATGCGCGCAGGCCAGCCCGGCCGGACCGGCGCCGACGACCGCGACACGTTTGCCCGTCGATGCGGCGCGCGAAAACAACCGGGCGCCCTGTTCGAACACCCAGTCGGTGGCATAGCGCTGAAGCGCGCCGATCTCGACCGGCTTGTCCTCGGGGTCGTTGCGCACGCACTCGCCTTCGCACAGGATTTCGGTCGGGCAGACACGTGCGCACTGGCCGCCGAAGATGTTCGCGTCGAGGATCTTGGTCGCGGCGCCGCGCAAGTTGTCGGTGCTGATGGCGCGGATGAAGCCCGGGATGTCGATCGACGTCGGGCAGGCCTGGATGCAGGGCGCGTCGTAGCAGAAATGGCAGCGGCTGGCCTCGATCAAGGCGCGCTGGCGGTCGAGCGGCGGCGCCACGTCGGCGAAGTTCTTCGCGTATCCCGCGGCGTCCAGACGTCCCGCCGCGATATCTCCCGTATCCTTTCTGGCCATGTGCCCTCCCCGAATGCAAAGCAGGGTTTTATTCGCATTGTGACAACGGCGCAAGCGGCGGCGACGCTCGCTTTCGCCCCGGCCGAATGACGCGGCGCGAGATCTCGCCCTGCCATTGGTCGGTAGCACGACGCCTTGGTCGGGCCTAGGATTCGGCAAACAACCGAGGCTGAGGGCGACATGCGACCGAATCGTTCCGGCAAGATGGCGCGCAGGCTGAGCGTGTGGCTGTACGCGACAACCGCGGCGCTTTGGCCGTACGTGTTGCTCGCGGCTCCGCAGACGGTCATCACCGGCCCCGCGGGCAGTGGCGTCTATGGCGACAGCGTCACGATTCTGCCGAACGGCAATGTCGTGGTGGTCGACCCGAACTGGAACACGGTGGGCGCCGTCTACCTGTTGCGACCCGACGGCACGCAGATCAGCGCGATCACCGGCGGCACGCCCGGTGACGGTGTCGGCTCCAACGGCATTGTCGTACTGCCAAGCGGGAACTTTCTGGTGCGGAGCGGTTGCTGGCAGAACGCGGGGGCGTTCTGCAGCGGCGCCGTGACCTTCATCGATGGCGACACGGGACTGAATGGCGTGGTCTCGGCCACGAACTCGCTCGTCGGCGGAAGCGCGAACGCCGGCATTGGTGGCACCACGGTCCTTGCCAATGGCAATTACCTCGTGAACTCCACGTCGGCGACGATCGACGGCGTCGTGAACGCCGGTGCCGTGGTCTGGGGCAGCGGTACCAGCGGCGTCGTTGGCACCGTTTCCGCCGCCAACTCGCTGCACGGCACCCGGACGAACGACCGCGTCGGCTTCGGCAACGGCCTGGGCGTGTTTGCGCTGGCCAACGGCCACTACGTGGTCCTGACGCGCGACTGGACCGACCCCACGACCGAGACCGCGAACGTTGGCGCCATCACCTGGTGCAACGGCAATACCGGCTGCACCGGTCCGGTATCCCACGCGAACTCGATGACCGGAACGCAAGCCGGCGACACGGTCGGCTACAGCCTGCTGCCGCTCGCCAACGGCAACTACGTGGTTGGCTCGCCCGCCTGGGCCAACGGCGGCGTCGCCAACGCCGGCGCCGCGACCTGGTTCAACGGAAGTCTGCCGACCAGCGGCACCGTCGGCGCGGCGAATTCGCTGGTCGGCAGCACCGAAGCCGACCGCGTCGGCGCCACACTGTTCGCGTTGGCCAACGGTCACTACATCACGACCACGACCACCTGGCACAACGGTGCGAGCAGCGATGCCGGCGCGGTGACCTGGGGCAACGGCAACGGCGGCACGATCGGCGCCGTCAGCCCGGCCAACTCGATGGTCGGCAGCACCGTGTTCGAGCGCGTCGGCGAGATCATCCGGATCTTGAGCAACGGGTCCTATCTCGTCGCCACGCGCTTCTGGGACAACGGCGCGGCCACCGATGCCGGCGCGGTGCGCTGGGGCAGCGGCAATGGCAGCAGCGTCGGACCGATCACGGCGGCCAACGCCTTGGTCGGCACCACCTCTGGCGATCTGGACCAAATGTCCGTCATCGAGGTGGGCAGCGGCAACTATCTGGTGCGGTCGTCATTCTGGGACAACGGCGTCGCCGTCAATGCCGGCGCTGCGGCCTGGGGCAATGGCGCCGCCGGCAGCGTGGGGCCGTTCTCGGCGGCCAATGCGCTGGTCGGTGTGCGCAGCAACGACGGCGTCGGCAGCGGCGCGTTGCGACTCGCCAACGGCAACTACGTGGTCCTGTCGTCCGGACTCAACACCGCCGCCTTGAGCGCGATCGGGGCCGCCACCTGGGGCGACGGCGACACCGGGATCAGCGGCATCGTCTCGGCCGCAAATTCGCTCGTGGGCACGCGCGCCAACGACCGCGTGGGGTCATCGGGATTGGCCTTGGCGAACGGCCACTATCTGGTGGCGTCCTCGCAATGGAACAGCGCCACCAACACCGCGGTCGGCGCCGTCACCTGGGGCGATGGAGACTTCGGCAGCACCGGCCAGGTGACGGCCGCCAATTCGGTGACCGGAACACGAAACAGCGACAGCGTGGGCAGCCAGCTCATGGCGCTTCCGAACGGCCGCGCCCTTGTCGGGAGCGGGTTCTGGGACAACGGCGGCGCGCAGATCAATGCCGGCGCCTTCACCCTGATCGAAGGCCACACGCCGATCTCCGGTTTCGCGGTCGGTCCCGGCAACTCGTTCATCGGCAGCGCCGCCGAAAACCGGGTCGGCGGCACGGCCCCCGCCATCGGATCGGACAGCCGCATCGTGGCGCGCCTTCCGCAATGGGACAACGGCGCGGCACCGCTCGACGCAGGCGCGGTCTGCCTGCTTGACGGCAATGTGCCGCTGATCGGCGTGGTCAATGCGTCGGA
This sequence comes from Ahniellaceae bacterium, assembly GCA_044229785.1. GTDB lineage: Bacteria > Pseudomonadota > Gammaproteobacteria > Xanthomonadales > Ahniellaceae > JADKHK01. The sequence goes on along the minus strand of JBGASK010000063.1, from coordinate 5,240 downwards.
GTGCGTGCTCGGCACCGTCGCCAGCGGCGGCAGCACGATGCGCACCGCCTATGATCCGGTGCACCAGTATCTGGCCGTCGGCATCCCTGCCGAAAACAGGATCGTGATCTTCGGCAACCGCCTGCTCAGCGACGGCTTCGAATAGGCCGCGTCCGCACGTCGACAAGCCCTGCCGCACCGCCCACAATCCAGGGCCGGGACCGGCAGGAGCAGCACATGCGTCATTGGCCTTGCGTGGTGGTGTTGCTCTGTCTGCTGCAGTCGCCCGTCGTGCGCAGCAGCGACGACACCGGCGCCACCGGCAACGACGCCATCCGCGCCATGGTCGTCGAGGCCGAAGCCTTGAGCGCGCGCGATCTCGGCGCTGCCGCGGCCTTGGCCAGGAAGGCGGCCGAACAGGCCGAGGCCGCGAACGACCGGGCGCTGGCGATCTATGCACAACTGACCTGGGCCGACGCCCTGCTCAAGGCGCGCAAGCTCGACGAAGGCGACGCATTGCTGAGCCGTATCGAAGGGGCGCTCGGTGCCGACACCGATGCCGCCACCGAATCGCGACTGGTCGTGCTGCGGGCGCGCTGGCTGCGCGATCTCAATCGCATCGACGAGGCAGAACAGGCATTCGTGCGCGCCACGACCCTCGCCGAGCGCTCCGGCGACGAAGGCCAGCTCGCACTCGTGCTGAACAGCCATGCGGCGATGAAGTGGCGCCAGGGCCATCCCGAAGACGCGATGAAGATGCTGGAACGCGCGCTCGCCATCAACCAGCGTCTGGAGCGCGAGGGCGAGGCGATCAAGAACCTGTCCTACCTGTCGCTGATCGCCCGCGACCGCGGCGACTACGACCTGTCGCTGAAGCTGAATCGCGACATCCTGGACATCGCGGAACGCCGCGACGACGCGCGCGGCATCGCGGTCGCGGCGAACACCATCGGCCTGCTGCTGGTGCATCAGGACGAACTGCGCGCCTCGCTGACGTATTTCCGCCGCTCCGCCGAGGCCTATCGTCGCGTCGGCGATCCGACCGGCGAAGGTCCGGCGCTGGCCAACGTCGGCACCACTCTGGTCAAGCTCGGCGAACTCGAAGCGGCGCAACCGCCGCTCGACCAGGCGCTCGCGCTGAGCCAGCGCACCAGCGACCCGACGGCGGAAGTCGTTGCACGCAGCGGGCTGGCCGAACTGGCCCAGCGCCGCGGCGACATGGCCGAAGCCGAACGTCAGGCGCTGGCCTCGCTGGCGGCCTCGAAGCTGCAGTCGGCGGCGTCTCCGAACGTGTCCGCGCTTGGCGTGCTTGCGGCCGTGCGGCGGTCGCAGCATCGACTCGAGGAAGCCGTGGTGCTGGGCCGCGAGGCGCTCGAACACGCGCGTCGCCAGGGCCGGTTGCGCGACCTGCGCGACACCTTGCAGGATCTCGCCGGCGACCTGTCCGCCACCGGCCGCCACGCCGAGGCTTATCGGGCCCAGGTCGAAGCCACCGGCATCATCGATCGCATGCGCGACAACGAGGTGCGCCGCGAAGCCGCGCGCATCGAGAACGAGTTCGAAGCGCAACGCCGCGAGTCCGAGCTGGCGGCGCAGAAGGAGCGCATCGCGTCGCTGGAACAGCAGGCCTCGCACCAGCGATCGATCCGGATGCTGCTCGCGGTCGCACTGGGCAGCTTCGCGCTGCTGGTGCTGGCGCTCGCCAGCCGCATGCTGCTGAAGCGGCGCAGCGAACAGCTGCTGCGGGCGCGCAACGCAGAGATCGAACGCGCCAACCGCGAACTGGCCGAGGCCGCCGACACCGACGTGCTGACGCGCGCGCGCAATCGCCGCCACTTTCACCAGCAATTGCTGCCGCAATTGCAGGCCAGGGCTGCGGCCGGCCAGCCGTTCGCCCTGATCCTGATCGATGCCGACCACTTCAAGTCGATCAACGACCGCTACGGCCACGACATCGGCGATCGCGCGCTGATCGCCATCGCCCAGGCCTGGCGCGAGTCGCTCGACGCACACGACACCCTGGTCCGATGGGGCGGCGAGGAATTCCTGATCGTCACGCAGGCCGACGAGGCGCAAGCGGCCGATCTCGTGCAACGCGGGCTCGACGCCACCCGACGCAGCCGCGTCGACGCGATCGGCGACCTGCACCTGGCCGTGTCGGTCGGCTGGCTCACGGCACCCTGGCCGAATGCCGACATCGCGACCCTGCTGCAGATCGCCGATCGCGCCATGTTGTTGGCCAAGCGCGAGGGCCGCGACCGCGCCATCGGCGTGCATCACGAAACGCCGCTGCGCCTCGCCGGCGGCGGCATTCCGGAAGATCTGTCCGAGATGGCGGGCGTGATCCTGAAACGAAGTCGCTGAGTTCAGCGCCCCGCGCGCCCCAGCATCGCATGCAGCAGGATGTTGCCGCCGGCCTCGATCCATTCCGGCGTCGCATCCTCGATTTCGTTGTGGCTGATGCCGTCGACGCAGGGCACGAAGATCATCGAGGTCGGCGCGACCTGGGCGAGATAGCAGGCGTCGTGACCGGCGCCCGACACCATGTCGCGATGCGAATACCCGAAACGCACCGCACCGGCGCGCACCGAGGCGACGCAGTCGGCGTCGAAGGTCACCGGCTTGTAGTAGAAGATCTGATCGAGGCGCTGCACCTCGACCTTCGTTTCCGCGGCGATGCGCGCCACGCCCTCGCGGACCTTGCGGTCCATTTCGGCGAGCACGGCATCGTCGGGATGACGGATGTCGATGGTGAAGAACACGCGGCCCGGAATCACGTTTCGCGAATTCGGATGATTCTGGATCATGCCCACGGTCGCGCAGGCGAACGGCGCGTGTTCGTGGCCGATGCGATTGACCAGATCGATGACGCGCGCGGCGCCGAGCAGCGCGTCCTTGCGGCGCGGCATCGGGGTCGGTCCGGCATGCGATTCCTGGCCGATGAATTCGACTTCGTACCAGCGCTGGCCCTGCGCATGCGTGACCACGCCGATGGTCTTGCCCTCGGCTTCGAGAATGGGTCCCTGTTCGATGTGCAACTCGAACGCGGCATGGATGGGCTTGCCCATCGGCTCGTCGCCGGCATAACCGATGCGTTCGAGTTCCTGACCCATCGTCAGCCCGTTCACGTCGGCGCGCGACAGGCCGTAGTCGAGCGTGAACACCCCCGCGAACACGCCGGATGCCACCATCGCCGGCGCGAAGCGCGAGCCTTCCTCGTTGGTCCAGATCACCACCTCGATCGGGCGATCGGTCGCGATGCCGTGATCGTTCAACGAACGGATCACTTCCAATCCGCCGAGCACGCCGTAGATGCCGTCGAACTTGCCGCCGGTGGGCTGCGAGTCGGCATGCGAACCGGTGACCACCGGCGTCAGCGTGTTGTCCTTTCCGGCGCGACGCGCGAACACATTGCCCATCCGGTCGACGCTGATCGTGCAGCCGGCATCCTTCGCCCAGCGCACGAACAGGTCGCGGCCCTGTTTGTCGAGATCGGTCAGGGCCAGCCGACATACCCCGCCCTTCGGCGTCGCACCGATCTTCGCCATCTCCATCAACGAATCCCACAGCCGCCGGCCGTTGATGCGCAGTTCGCTGGAGAGCTCGGGCTTGAGTTGGGCGTTCATGGCGGACCTCCGCAGTGAGGGTCGATGGATCGTTTACGAATTGGTCGGCATCACGAATTGCGCGCCGGCGCGAATGCTCGTCGGCCAACGCGTCGCGACGGCCTTGAGCTTGGTGTAGAAGCGCACGCCTTCGGGGCCGTAGACATGCTGGTCGCCGAACAGCGAGGCCTTCCAGCCGCCGAAGGAGTGGAAGGCTGCGGGCACCGGGATCGGCACGTTCACGCCGACCATGCCGACCTGCACGCGTTGCACGAAGTCGCGGGCGGCATCGCCGTCGCGGGTGAAGATCGCGGTGCCGTTGCCGAATTCGTGCTCGTTGATCAGCTGCAGCGCCTGTTCGTAGGTTTCGGCGCGCACGATGCAGAGCACCGGCCCGAAGATTTCTTCCTTGTAGATGCGCATCGACACCTGCACGCGATCGAACAGACAGCCGCCGAGGAAGAAGCCCTGCTCGGCGCCGGCGACGACATGGTCGCGGCCGTCGACGACCAGCGTCGCGCCTTCCTGCACGCCGAGGTCGACGTAACCCTTGACCCGTGCCCGATGCTCCTTCGTGACCAGCGGGCCCATGTCCATGCCGGGCGTCATGCCATTGCCGATCCTGAGCGCACGCACGCGCGGCGCGAGATTGGCGACCAGTGCGTCGGCGGTCGCATCGCCCACGGCCACGGCGACCGAAATCGCCATGCAACGCTCGCCGGCGGAACCGTAACCGGCACCCATCAGCGCATCGGCCACCTGGTCGAGATCGGCGTCCGGCATCACCAGCATGTGGTTCTTGGCGCCGCCCAGCGCCTGCACGCGTTTGCCGTGATGGGCGCCGGTCTCGTAGATGTATTTCGCGATCGGCGTCGAGCCGACGAAACTCGCGGCCTTGATGTCCGGGTGCGCCAGAATCGCGTCGACCGCCGCCTTGTCGCCGTGCACGACGTTGAACACGCCGTCGGGCAGGCCGGCCTGCTTGAACCAGTCGGCGAGCAGCAGCGACGAGGACGGATCGCGCTCGGACGGCTTCAGCACGAAGCAGTTGCCGCAGGCGATGGCGATCGGCGCCATCCACAGCGGCACCATGGCCGGGAAGTTGAACGGCGTGATGCCGGCGACGACACCGAGCGGCTGGCGCAGCGAATGCGCGTCGATGCCGCCACCGACGTTCTCGGTGAACTCGCCCTTGAGCAATTGCGGGATGCCGCTTGCGAACTCGATCACTTCCAGACCGCGCGCGACTTCGCCGAGCGCATCGGAGTGGGTCTTGCCGTGTTCGGCGGTGATCTGCGCGGCGAGCTGGCTGGCATTCGCTTCGACCAGTTCGCGCATCTTGAACATCACCCGCGCACGCCGCGACGGCGAGGTCGCCGCCCAGGCCGGAAACGCCGACTTCGCCGAAGCCGCCGCGGCATCGACATCCGCCTGCGCCGCCAGCCCGAGCACGCCGCTCTGTTCACCCGTGGCCGGATTGAACACCGGCGATGTGCGCTCGCCGACGCCGTTCGTGCGTTGGCCGTGGATGTAGTGCGGAATGCGGACAGGCTCGGACATGGTTGTTCTTCGCGTCGGGAATCGATGATCCGGGTCTGTGGTTTTACCACCACCGCCGCCGCTCTTGTAGGAGCGCCGCGTGCGGCGCGACCGGAT